>CAYRCI010000012.1:13564-36951 GCA_964422765.1 uncultured Alphaproteobacteria bacterium
TGAAATGCCTTGAAAGCGGCGGCAGTAGTAATCTCAAAAAAAGTTATGAGTCTTCCTTTATTCTTTTTTTCACAATATTTAAGGTATTTCAGTAGAAGTTGATTGGAGATATTTTTAGAGTTTAATTGAATTCTCTCATTAAAATTAACTAAGTGCGGCGTAGTGTAGACGTGGGTAGAGAAACCATGCGCGTTTAAAATACTTTTGATAATACTGGCGGTAGAGCCCTTGCCGTTTGTACCAGCAATGTGAATGACGTAGGGTAGTTTTTTTTCCTCAAACTTAATTTCTTTAAGTAGTTTTGTAATTCTACCAAGCGACAGATCAGAAAATTTAGGATGTAGTTGAAGGAGCCTTTTAAAAATAGGGTCTTTCAAGATTAATTATTTTTTCAGATAAGATAAAACTTTTGCAAGGGTATCTCGTAAGTCTTTGCGATGAACAACAATATCAATCATCCCGTGGTCTGAGAGGTATTCTGCTGTTTGAAAATCCTCTGGTAGTTGTTCTTTAATAGTTTCTTCGATTACTCTTTTACCCGCAAAGCCAATCATACTTCCTTTTTCAGCAATAATTATATCACCTAACATAGCAAAGGAAGCGCTAACACCTCCAGTTGTTGGGTGGGTTAGAATGCTGATAAAAGGAATTTTATTTTGATCTAGTAAATTGACTGCAGCGACTGTTTTCGGTAATTGCATTAGGCTTACTAGGCCCTCTTGCATTCGCGCACCCCCTGAAGATGCAATGGATATAAATGGACAATTTAATTCTACTGACTTTTGGCAGGCAATACGAAATGCTTCTCCTACATAACTTCCCATGCTGCCACCCATGAAACTAAAATCTAAAAGAAAAAGACAAACTTGTTTTTCACCAATTTTACCTAAAGCAACTATCGCAGCGTCTTTTTGATTAGTTTTTTTTTGTGCATCTTTTAGTCTGTCGGTATATTTTTTTAAATCCTTAAACTTTAGAGGATCGCTATTCTCAAAGGGAATATCAATTAGCTCATAAGATTGATCATCAAATAATTGTTTAAACCTATTTTCAAAATCAATGTACATGTGTCGATCACAGTATGAGCAGACATGTTGATTTTCCTTTAAGTCACTGACGTAGAGCATTCTCTCTCCACAACCACATTTTGTCCAAAGGTCTGATGGAGGTTCTTTGCGGTTGACTAGAGAGTCTAATTTGGGTTTTACAAAATCTGTTAACCAATTCATTTTGTTATTTTGACCTCTTTAATAAATTTATTTAAAGATTGTATATAATGACTTAAATTCATTTTAAGATCAAAGTACTTTTGTATTAATGCAGAACCTATAATGACACCATTTGCCTTGGTTTTATTGGATATTGCCAGAACATCTTGGCGTGATTTAATTCCAAATCCCACCAAAACAGGAACTTTGGTGAGTTTTTTGAGTAATAAAATATTTTTATTAATTTCATCATAATTAAGTTTATTAGAACCAGTGATGCCGGTAGCTGAAATATAATAAATAAATCCTTTAGAATTTTTTAAAAGTTTTTTAGCTCTTGTTTTATCTGTCATTGGAGAAATTAATTTAATTAAGTAAATATTATTTTTTTCTAATTGTGATTTAATTTCCTTTTCCTCTTCAAAAGGAAGATCAACTAAGATAATTCCATCCACGATACCTTTAATGTCATTAATAAATTTATTAATTCCATATTTTTGAACAGTATTGAGGTAGCACATTACTACAAACGATGTTTTAAGTTTTTTTGTTTTAAATTGCTTAATTAAATTAAGAGATTGCTTAGTCGTAATTTGAGACTTGAGTGCAAGTTTATTGGCCTCCTGAATGACAGGGCCGTCTGCCATAGGGTCAGAAAATGGAAGACCAAATTCGATAATATCAGGTTGATGTGAAATAATTTCATTAAAAATTTTTTTACTTTGAGAAAGAGAGGGAAAACCGCACGTCATAAATAATGACAAAACATTTTTTTTTGGAAGTAAATCTAGATTATTCATCGACATCAAACCCTATCGCCTTCGCTGCAGTAAAGAGGTCTTTATCTCCTCGCCCGCATAGATTTAAAATAACTGTTTTGCCTTTATGTTTATTTTTAAATGCCTTGAATAGATAGGCTAATGCATGGGAGGGTTCTAGTGCGGGAATGATCCCCTCTAGTTTTGAGCAGAGCTGGAAAGCATTAAGTGCTTCTTTATCGGTCACACCAAAGTACTGTGCCCTTTTTATATCTTTTAAATGAGAGTGCTCAGGGCCAACACCAGGGTAGTCTAAGCCAGCAGAAATTGAATGGGCCTCTTTTATTTGTCCATCATTATCTTGTAGGACATAACTATAACTGCCATGAAGAATACCAGGAGAGCCGGATGTCATGGTTGCTGCAGTTTGATTGGTTTTCGCACCTTTCCCAGCAGCCTCTACACCAATAATTTTAACCTTTTTATCGTTTAAAAAGGGGTAAAATAACCCCATGGCATTTGATCCTCCGCCAACGCAGGCAATTAAAAAGTCGGGGAGTTTTTTTTCAACTTGAAGAATTTGCTGTCTTGCTTCTTTTCCTATCACGGATTGAAAATCACGAACCATTTTAGGGTAGGGATGAGGGCCTGCAGTGGAACCGATAATATAAAAAGTATCTCTCACATTTTTAATCCAATCACGAAGAGCTTCATTCATAGCATCCTTTAAAGATTTACTACCTGACTCCACTGGGATGATAGTGGCTCCCAAAAGCTTCATTCTAAAAACATTGGGTTTTTGTCTTTCTATGTCTTTTGAGCCCATGTAAATAAAACAGGGAAGTCCAAATAAGGCGCAAACAGTAGCGGTTGCAACGCCGTGTTGACCAGCGCCGGTCTCAGCTATAATTCTTGTTTTACCCATTTTTTTTGCAAGGAGAATTTGACCAAGACAGTTATTGATTTTATGCGCGCCTGTATGATTTAACTCATCTCGCTTAAAGTAGACTTTGGGGCCCTTGAGATATTCAGTAATATTTTTTGCAAAATGTAGGGCAGAAGGCCTACCTACATAGTTTTTAAAAAGACTAGATAATTCATTTTGAAATTTTTTATCTTTTTGTATTTTTTTATAGGCCTGATCTAATTCCAAGAGTAAAGGCATTAATGTTTCTGAAACATACATACCTCCAAATATTCCAAAACGGCCAAGAGTGTTTGGTTGATTATACTTTCTCATTTATTTTAATGATAAAACTAGATCCTCGATTAGAGATATATTTTTGATACCAGGTTTATCCTCTACACCCGAATTTATATCAACAAAACTTGCTCCTGTTAAGTCAATTGCTTTTTTAATATTAGTAATATTTAAACCTCCAGAGATCATAAATGGTAAGTTGTTCGGGTTATTAAAGGAAGACCAATCCCAAGTTTTGTTATTGCCTCCTGGCATTTCTTCTTTAGAGGGTGCGCTCTCAATCAAAAATAAATCAACATTTTGAAAGTATTCCCCAATAAATTTTTCAGGAGTAATTGATTTGTATATAGATTTATTAAATTTTTTTTTAATAGTATTGATTAAGTCTTGATCTTCATTCCCGTGAAGTTGTATTGTATCAAAATCAAACTGTTTTAATTTTGACTCTATTTCATTGATACTAGGATTAACAAATACGCCTACAAACTGATGTTTAAAGTTTTTAAAGTAGTTATTGATAATTCCAAGAGTGTCATTGTCAACGAAACGTGGACTCTGTTCATAAAAAATTAATCCTTGTTTTTCAATTCCTAGATTTAAACAGTGATTAATGATTGCAGGATTAGTTTGTCCACAAATTTTTATTTGGATATTTTTCATAGTATTTTTTTAAGATTTCCTGTGGATTTGGCGTATTTATCAATTCTCTACCTATTACTACGTAGCTTGCGCCATTTAAAATTGCATCGTGTACGTAGGATACTCTTTTCTGATCATCTTTGCGTGAAAATAATTTAACACCCGGTGTTATTTTCATAAGGCCTCTTACTCCTTTAAGGTTTTTTAAATCAAGTCCCGAGCAAACAATTCCTTTTAGTTTAGATTGAAGTGCAAGTAGTGCTAATTTTTTAACTAATTTTGATGTATTGGCCTCACCATAGATTAACTTACTATCATGCTTATCTAGACTCGTTAAAAGAGTAACACCTAAAATCTTAGTTTTTAGTTTATTTTTAGCGATGGATTTGACTGCAGTTTCAATCATTTCTTTACCACCAGAGATATGAATGGTGAGGTAATCGGGGTTAATACTTTTAAGTGAGTCTATACCGTTAGCCACCGTGTTTGGGATATCATGCAGTTTTAAATCCAGAAATAATTTTGAATTACTTTTTTTAACTAATTGAATTAATTTTTCAGAACCTTTTTGGTAAAAAGATCGATATCCAATCTTAAATCCATACACATAGGGCGATAGTTTTTTAATGGCACTGATGTTTTTATGGATACTATCGCTATCTAAAGCAATAAAAGCTTTAATTTTTTTCATTGAGCTTACGAATAATATTTTCACTTAATTTAAAAGTGAGCTTTTGTTTTGCAGGAATGTAGATTTTATTTTTATTTCGAGGGTCGGAGCCATATCGTGCACTCATTAATTTTGATTTAAATACACCAAAATTTCTCAGCTCAATGGTTTGGTGCTGAGAAATATGGTTTTCAATTAGACTAAAAAAACAATGAAATATATCCTCGTTAATTTTTGGATTTAAATCAGTTTCAGATTGTAAAAAGGACTTTAAAAGGTCAGACTTATTCTTCTTTGGAGTCTTTATCCTCATCCAAAGCCTTACCTAAAATATCACCTAATACTGATCCGGAAGATTTAGAGCCGTACTTTTCGAGTAGGGTTTGCTCTTCATCAATTTCCAACTGTCTAATAGATAGAGCAAACTTTCTATTAGTTAAGTCAATAGAACTAATTTTAGCATCAATTTTTTGACCAACATTATATCTAGAAATATTTTGTTCCTCTTTATTTTTTGATAATTCTTTTTTTCTAATGTTTGTTTCAATGAAGCTTGCAACCTCTACATCAATACCATTGTTATTAATCCGAGTGATAGTTGCAGAAACAATATCTCCTTTGCTTTTGTCTTTGAAAAAATCTTGGAATGGATCAGCTGCAAGTTGTTTAATTCCAAAACTAATTTTTTCTTTTACAGGATCTATTTCAAGAATTTTCACCTGAATATTTTGACCTTTTTGATACTTTTTTAATGTTCTATCTCCATTAGGGTCTGTCCATGAAAGATCATTTTTATGAATTAATCCATCAATATTATCGTTAAGTTTTGCAAAAATCCCAAATTCAGTAATATTTTTTATTTCGGTATCAATAATCTGATCTTTTTTATATTCATTTAAAATATTCTCCCATGGATTTGGCTCAGTTTGTTTAATTCCAAGGCTAATACGTTTTTTTTCCTTATCAATCTCTAGTACCTTAACTCTGATGTTAAATCCAACTTCTAAGATTTTATTTGGGTGAACATTTTTACTTGTCCAGGATATATCATTAGAGTGGACCAAACCCTCTAGATCTTTATCTGTAAGTTGAACAAATGCGCCATAATCAGTGATATGGGTAACTTTGCCATCATAAATTTCATCAGAAATAATTTTATCTTCTATTTTTTCCCATGGATCATCCTTGAGTTGTTTAAATCCTAAGCTAATTTTATCTGACTCATCTGATACCTTTAAAATTTTAAAATCATAAGATTTACCAATTTCAAGGACGTCTGATGGGTGATTAATTCTACTCCAAGAAATATCACTTAAGTGAACCAAACCGTCAATACCACCTAAATCTACAAAAGCACCGTAGTCAGTAAAAGTTTTTACTTTTCCTTTCACCACTGAATTATTCTGAGATTTTTCTACAATTTTATTTTTAATTTCTTTTTGCTTTTCTTCTAAGATGGCTTTTCTAGAAACAACAATATTACCCTTTGCATAATCCATTTTAAGAATTTCAAAAGTTTCTTCAGTCTTGATAAGATGACTTACATCACGAACAGGACGAACGTCTACTTGGCTGAGTGGAAGAAAGGCATTAGTGCCCATAACTTTTACATAAAGCCCAGCCTTAGCCTTGCCAACAATAAATCCTTTAACTTTTTCTTTATTATCGTAAATTTTTTGAAGTTTTTCCCATGATTTCATTTTAATAGCTTTTTCATGAGATATTTTAACATTGCCTTCTCTGTCTTCTAATTTTTCGACAAAGACCTCTATTATTTGACCTTTTTTTAGATCGTCTGATGAACCGTTATTTAAAAACTCTTCTTTTGGAATTTGACCTTCGCTCTTATGACCAATATCAACAGTTACAAATTGATCTGTGATATTTAAAATTGTTCCAGGGATTATTTTATTATTAGTTATGGGGTCTTTAGATTGATAGTGTTGGTCTAGCAGTTTGCTATATTCGTCATTGGATATCATAATTTCATAGTTCGCCTTTCAAATTGTTAGGTTTTTTTAAAGTTTTATAAATAATTTTCAAGATAATTAGTTTGAAAGACTCTTAAAATCCTTAAAAAACTTAGGATAGCTTGTTTTTACACTAGATTTATCATCAATTTTATTATTTTTGAGGCATATAAGGTTAGCTATATAAAAAGCCATCACTATCCTATGGTCTTGATGATGATCAATTAAGGCCCCACCTTTTTTTAGCTCATGGTTGCCATATATATAAAGATCATACTCTTTTTTAATTTCGGCCCTTACTCCCATTCTTTGTAAGTTTTGTTGCACTAGTAAAAGCCTATTGCTTTCTTTGACTGTCAATTCTTTTAACCCTTTAAAAATAGTTGTTCCGTTAGCAAATGATGCTGCGATAGATAAGATAGGAATTTCATCCACTTGAGTGGGTATATCTCTTTCATCAAGCTTAGTTGCTCTTAGGTGTTTAGTTTGTATAACTTGTATATCAGCTACAGTTTCAAAATTAACATTCCTTTTATTAATAATCTTAATGTTGCCACCCATTTTTTTCAGGGTTTTTATAAAACCAATTCTGGTTTTGTTGAAAAGAATATTTTTAATTTCAAGTTTTGATCCAGGCTTCATACAAGCAGCGGCAATAAAAAATGCAGCGGAGGATGGATCGCCTGGTACATTGTAATTTATAGGTTTTAGATCTTTATCATTTTTCATCTCAATAAAGCGATATATTTTATTCTCCCTAACTTTTATATTATAACCCATGGCCTTCAGCATATTTTCAGTATGATCCCTTGTGGAGTTAAATTCTTTTAATTTTACCAATCCGTTGGTATTAAGCGCTGACAAAAGGATTGCACTTTTGATTTGTGCAGATGGTATTTTTATCTCATAACTAAGTGGTACTGGTTGACCTGTTCCCTGAATTTGGATTGGAGGAAATAATTCTTTTTTCAACTTAATTACAGCACCAATTCGTTCCAAGTGTGAAGTTACTCTTTTCATCGGACGTCCACTTAAAGATTTATCACCAATCAATGTTGCTTTTATGTTATTGCTTGAAATTAAACCTGATATAAGGCGAATACCTGTTCCCGAGTTACCAAAATCTAAATTAGTTTTAGGTTCAAAGAGCCCGCCAGGTGGAACTCCGAACACCATATATGTTTTATTCTTTTTTTTGATATTAGCGCCTAGTTCACACATAGCCTTAAGAGTATTTATAACATCCTCTCCCTCTAAAAGGTTTGTGATTTGAGACATCCCAATTGCCTGACCAGCTAGTATTAAAATCCTATGACTGATAGACTTATCTCCGGGTGGAAAATATTTACCGTTTATGGTTTTTAATTTTGTTTTAGGCATAAGAAATTAACTATAATTTTCACCTAAATAAATCTTTTTTACAAATTTATCTGATGTTATTTCTTTAGGAGTTCCAGATTTAATTATTTCACCGTTATAAATTATATAGCTATAATCTACGATATTTAATGCCTCTCTTACGTTGTGATCTGTAATAATTACACCAACTTCTAATTTTTTCAAAAAATTTATAGTTGATTTAACTTCTTCAATTGCAATCGGATCAATACCGGCAAAGGGTTCATCAAGTAAAAGGAAAACCGGATTACTAGCTAATGCTCTTGCTATTTCAGTTCTTCTTCTTTCGCCCCCAGATAGAAATCTACCTTTTGTTTTAACAAAACCATTTAGGGAAAATTGTTCAATTAGATCATTGGTTACTATTTTAGAATTTTTACTATCGTGAAAAAGTTGTGCAATTGAAAGAATATTGTCGTAAACAGTCATGTCCCTAAATATTGATGGCTCTTGAGGTAAGTAAGAAATTCCTAATTTTGAACGCTCACTAAGATTCAATCGCGTAAGTTGTTTTTTATTTAAAAAAATTTCTCCCTTATCAGGGTTTAAAAATCCTGTGATGATATTGAATAATGTTGTTTTCCCACTCCCATTTGGTCCTAATAAACCTGTAACTTTTTTACTTTCAAAATTTATATTAATTTTTTTGAGAGCCTCTTTAGATTTAAAGCTTTTGCTTACATCTAAGAGATTAATTATTTGCATCGTTTTCGATTAAAACTTCTACTATTGATTCTTTAGAATTGGAGTTCAAGGTTCTTGTATTGTTATCTAAATCGACTATTAATTCATCACCTTTTAATAACCTGGTAGGAGATTCAATACTCACATTTCCATTTAGTTTTATAGTGTTACCATCTTTTGAGTATAAAGCGTAATCACCCTTAAAAATTTCATCCTTGAAATAAATAACTATATTTTTAAAGAATTCCACAATTGTAAAAACCTCACTATCATTTTCTTCAATATAGTTTGCTATCATTTTATCGGAGTATGCATCAACCTGATCGTTCTTGAAGTTTACATTTCCTGTTGCGGTATAAGTTTGATTTTCAGAATCCCATTCAATACCATCTTTTGCTTTAATATATCCCTTAGAATTGGAGTTTTGACTAACGGTAAAAATTAGTAAAAGTATGAAAATAAAAAGTTTATTCATCAAATGTAAATATTGATTCCCCCAAAAAATAAATCTTTCCCTCAACTCCAACGTTTTTGAATCCATTAGAATTCATTTTCCCAGATGAATTTATCACTTCAACAGGCCTGTCACTATAAGAAACTTCAGATTTGATATTTATATAAATGTCTTCTCCATAAATTTTATAAACTTTATTTTCAAGGTATGAGTTGCCTTCTAAAAAGATATTGTCATCATCAAGTTTATTTAGTTTTTCAGAGCCAAAGCTAGTAATTCCATACTTACCTAATGCTATGCTAGAAAAATTTTCAATGCTTATATTTTTTTTTTGAATTTCTTCAAACGTCTCTTTAGAGTTAATATAAATAATAATAATTTGAGCTATTAGAATTAAAAAAATTAATAAATTAAGAGGACGTGTAAGAAAACTATATTTATTCATTATCTAGACACTTCTTCAAATTAACAATTCCAATAGCTTTTTTTCCTTTTGCAATAATGAGAGAGGTTATTGAATTTTTATTCATTAGGGCAATTGCCGAAGAGATTAACATATTTTCATTAGCAAGAATTGGTTTTGGTTGCATAATTCTTTGAACATTGTTTTCAAGATTTAGTTTATTTATTGATCTTCGAAGGTCTCCATCCGTTATGATTCCTTTAATATTCTTATTTCTATCTAAAACTAATGCGCAACCATATTTTTTTTCAGTCATCACCAATACAGCGTTAATTATATTACTTGATAGGTTAACAATTGGTAAATCTGAGTCCATTATCTCTTTAAGTGTTTTAAGTTTTTTACCAATTTTTCCTCCTGGGTGCAGTTCTTTAAATGATTTCCTATCAAATTTTCTTAAACTCAGCACTGTGCAGCAAAGTGCATCCCCTAAGGCTAAAGATAGCGTAGTCGAGGTGGTAGGAATGATATTCAAAATATCTGCCTCTTTATGGGCAGGAAGAGTTAATTTAATATCAGACGATTTAGCTAACAGACTATTTTTATTGGATGTGATTGAAATAATTTTATTATTCATTTTTTTTGCAAAATTAATCAAATCATTTAACTCATGAGTTTCTCCCGAATTTGATAAGATTATAAGTAGGTCGCTCTTGCTAATTACACCTAGGTCGCCGTGACTAGCGTCGACAGGGTTTAAAAAAAGAGACTGTTTCCCAGTGGAGGTAAATGAGGCTGCAATTTTGGCAGCAATAATTCCACTTTTGCCTATGCCGGAGATGATAATTTTGCCTTCAGTCTTTAATATTAATTTCACTGCTTTTTCAAAACTATCTCCAAGATGTTCAGCTAAAGACTTTATCGCATTGGACTCTGTAAGGAGAGTCTGTTTACCAATTTTAATTATTTGATTATCTCTCATGTTTACTTATGTGCAAAAATATCAGTATCAACCCAGCCCATTAAATCTAACTCAACTCTAGCTTCCATAAATTTCATAATTTTATCAAAAATTTTCAATCTTTTTTGGTTTATAAGTTTTTCTTCTAAATTTTTTTTAAGATTTGATAAATAAATTATATCGTTAATTGCATATGAAATTTGTTTTTTTGAAAGTTTTTTTTGACTCCAGTCTGATGACTGTTCAGTTTTATCTAAGGTAATATTTAATAACTCACTTACTAAGTCTTTTAAACCATGTTTTGATGAGTATGTCCTCGTTAATTTAGATGCAACCTTTGTACAGAAAATATTTTTGACATTTATTTTTAGGTTTTCTTTTAGTATAGCCATATCAAATCTTGCGTAATGAAATATTTTTGTAATATTTTTATTTTCTAAAAGAAATTTAAGATTTGTGGAGTTTTTAGCATTAATTTCATCATCAAATTTGACTAAATAAATCTTTCCGCTTGCATCATTTTTCATTTGAATGAGGCATAGTCGATCTCTCTTAATATTTAAACCTAAAGTTTCAGTATCAATGGAAATTGATGATTTGAAAGAATTTAGTATATTCTTTGGTAGGTCATTATGGAATAATTGATAATTTGACATAATCGAGCATATATTTATATAAGATACTTATTGTAATGAAAAACAAAATTATATTAGTTCTAGGTTCTACTGGTTTTATAGGTAGAAGTCTTACTAAACGCCTATTGGCTGATGGTAATAAAATTATATGCCCCGTTAGAAATCCAGATAGGGTAAAAAGGAATATTCTCTCAGGAGATATTGGCCAGATAGAAATTGTTTCTTTTGATCTAAGTAATCCATCAGCGCTTCAGGAATATGTCCGAAAATCAGACCTTGTAATCAACCTAATAGGTTTACTTTATGAAAAAAGAAACTTTTCGTTTGAATCCGCTCACTATCTTTTACCAAAGACTATCAGTCTATTAGCTACTAAATACGAAAAGCCTTTTTTACATGTTTCTAGCTTAGGCTCCACATTTAATACTAGGTCAAATTACCTTTATTCTAAAAAACTTGGTGAGGAGTTTATTGAAAATAATAATTCTAATTATGTGATTATACGACCAAGTATTGTATTTGGTGAGGAAGATAATTTTATAAATCAGTTTGGGAGAATGGCCAAGATATTACCCATTCTTCCATTGTATAAGAAAGGAAAAACTAAATTCCAGCCAATTTATATCAATGATTTAACATTAATGATTTCAAACATCATAAATAATTTTGATATTTATAAAAATAAAAATTTGCCTGCGGCGGGTAAAAATATATTTTCTTTTAAAGATATACTTAATCATATTTTTCTAACTCTTTCCAAGAAGCCAAAGTTTTTAAATATTCCCTCTTTTATTGGAATACTGCAGGGAAAGCTTATGGAAAAACTACCTAAACCTATTTTTACATATGATCAGTTTGTTACGCTTGATCATGATAGTATCTCAGATGATGCTGAAAATGTTGTGTCGTCAATTATAGATCGCGATTTAGCAGATATGAAAATCATTTCCTCCCTGTATCTTCAAAAATTTGTAGATAGAGTTTAACCAAAAAACGTTAATATAATTATACCCAATAATAATCTATAAATTATGAAAGGCTTAAAGCTAATATTGTTAATTAATTTAATAAAAAAAATTATTGTAATCAGCGCAAATACAAATGATGCAAAAAAAATCAATATGACACTAAAATCGAGGTAAAATTCATCAATATCTATAGTATTCCCTAAAAAAGAAATACTAATAATTGGTAGCCCTAAATAAAGACTAAGAATAGAAGCGTCTCTTCTATTTTCATTAAATAATAAGAATGCTGTTATGCAAGCACCTGATCTGCTAAAACCAGGAATAAATGCTAAACATTGAAATATTCCTGCTAATAGAAATTTATAGATTCTATTTTTAATAATTAATTTAAAGGAACTTGCTTCAGCGAAATATAACAATAAGGCTCCAAGTATAGAGGAAAGGCCAATAATTTTTAAATTAACTCCAGAATGGTCAAAAAATTTTAGAATTAACCCTACTAGTATTGCAGGTACAGTTGCTATGCAAATTGGAAAAAAATTAAGTTTAACGTTGCTTAATTTAAAGTAACCATTTGAATATAGATATAAACAGAGGGCAATTAATGACCCTATATGGGCTGTTGTCTCATAATACAAATTTCTAGTATCCGCGCCGTTGTATAATATTTCTAAGATATTTAAATGTCCGCTTGAACTAATAGGTAAAAACTCTGTAACACCTTGAATAAAAGAATAAAAAAGGTAAAAGATGTATTTTTCTGTCATATAAAATTACTATTTAGTTATTTACAAATTATAAATATCTCTTTATACAATCAAATTCTAAATATTAGAGATAATTATAGTAATAAAATATTATTATGTTGGAATTTCATAAAAAAAAACAACAAAACCCAAGTAAATCAGATCCTCAAGAGCGAATTAAAAATTTTCAAGAGATATATAGTCAATTTAACACCGAAGACTCTATTAACCAATCATCTAGGTGTTCTCAATGTGGTGTACCATATTGCCAAATTCATTGCCCATTAAACAACAATATTCCTGATTGGCTTAAATACATCGCCGAGGATAGGCTTGAGGAGGCATATAATATTTCAACACTTACAAACGCATTTCCTGAGGTTTGTGGTAGGGTTTGCCCTCAAGATAGACTGTGTGAAGGAAATTGCGTAGTAGAGCAAGCAGGCTTTGGGGCCATTACAATCGGAAATTTAGAAAAATATTTGACGGAAGTTGCTTGGGAAAAAGGCTGGGTAAGAAAACTTTCATCCAAAATTTCTAAAAAGCAAAGTGTGGCTATTATTGGCTCTGGTCCAGCGGGTATGGCTGCAGCCACTTATTTAATTGAATTAGGTTACACAGTAGAAGTATTTGAAAAAAGTGATCGAGCGGGCGGTTTGATGATATATGGCATACCTAATTTTAAATTAGAAAAGCAAGTTGTAGAGAGAAGAACATCTTGGCTTTCTGATAGTGGAGTTAAGTTTAATTTAAATTGTCAGGTTGGAAAAAAAATTTCCTTTCAAGAACTAGAAAAAAACTTTGACGCTATTCTTGTTGCAACAGGGGTATACAAAGCAAGAAATTTAGACATTAATTCCTCTAATATTGATAATACTATTCCAGCGCTAGATTATTTAATTGAGAGCAATAAGGTAGGGTTAGGTGACCCTCCTTCTAAAAATATTCACCTTAATGCAAAGGATAAACACGTTGTAGTAATTGGCGGTGGAGATACAGCAATGGATTGTGTTCGTACAGCTATACGTCAAAATGCTAAGGAGGTAACTTGTCTTTATAGAAGAAATAAGGAAAATATGCCAGGCTCAGCAAGAGAAGTCTTAAATGCTGAACAGGAGGGTGTAAAGTTTAATTGGCTTTCAATCCCCTCTAAAATTATCAGCTCTAAGAACCTAGCTACTGATTTAACTTATAAGATTTCCACTCTAGGTGAGGTTGATGAAAGCGGAAGAAGAAAACCGATTGATACCGGAATAGAAAAGAAAATCAAAAGTGATTTAATTATACAGGCACTAGGGTTTGAACCTGAGAACTTGAATGATTTATTTGACACAAATCTCCAACTGACAAGCTGGAATACTCTAAAAGTCGATTTTAATAGATTTCAAACTAGTAACCCCAAAGTTTTTGCTGCGGGGGATATTGTTAGAGGTGCCTCTCTTGTCGTATGGGCAATCCATGACGGAAGAGAAGTGGCTAAATCAATTGATGCTTATTTAAGTACATCAAGAATAGAAAAAAAAGTATCATGATAAATAGGGAAATAGAGCTTTATTTATCCAATAGGGAAATACTAAAAGCTAATCATGTTTATAAAGAAAATCAAGAGCATGACAACTGTGGCGTAGGTTTAGTCGCCTCCATTAAAGGAGAGTCAAGAAGAGATATTGTTGAAAAAGGAATTGAGGCACTTAAAGCTGTCTATCATAGGGGTGCAGTTGATGCAGATGGTAAAACTGGTGATGGGGCGGGAATTATGCTCGAAGTATCAAATTCTTTTTTTAGCCAACAAGTTTTAAAAACTGGCCACTTGGCTAGTGAGACAACATTAATAGGCGTAGGAATGGTTTTTCTACCCAAAAGAGATTTTGGCGCTCAAGAAAAATGTCGGGCAATTGTTGAATACGAAATTATTAAATCTGGAATGAATTTATTCGGTTGGAGACAAGTACCGGTCAATACAGGAATTATTGGAGAAAAAGCTAATTATACTAAACCTGAAATTGAACAAATTATTTTTACCCCAAAAGAATCAAATCCTGATATTGAAAAAAAACTCTATTTGACTCGAAAAAGAATCGAAAAAAAAATAAAAGCATTAAGCATTAATGATTTCTATATTTGTTCCCTCTCCACTGAAACCATAGTTTACAAGGGTATGTTTCTGGCTGAACAGTTGTCAGATTTTTATCCAGACTTACTCGATAAAAGTTTTAAATCAAAATTTGCTATTTATCATCAAAGGTATTCTACAAATACATTCCCTACTTGGTCACTAGCCCAACCTTTTAGGATCCTGGCTCACAATGGAGAAATAAACACATTAAAAGGAAATATAAATTGGATGAGTGCGCATGAACCAAGAATAACCCACCCTTTTTTTAATGAAAAAATAAGTGATTTAAAACCAATTCTCGATCCTGATGCCTCTGACTCAGCGTCTCTAGACGCTGCCTTTGAACTTTTATTACAAACTGACCGAGACCTACCAATGGCAAAATCAATGATTATTCCTGAAGCATGGTCTAATCGACCAGATTTATCTGAAGAACTAAAAGATATGTATGCCTATTGTAATGCAGTAATTGAACCATGGGATGGCCCGGCTGCAGTATGTGGTAATTTTGGTGATTGGATAATATCTGGAATGGACAGGAATGGCTTACGCCCTTTGAGATACGTCATCACAAATGACAATTTATTAATTTCAGGATCAGAAATAGGAATGATTTATATTGAGGAAAAAAATATTCTCAAAAAAGGACGAGTCGGTCCAGGTGAGCTAATTGCAGTAAATTATAAAGAAAATAAATTTTATGAGAGTGCTGAATTAAAAGAAAAACTCAGTAAGAGGCACCCATACGGGAGTTGGAACCAAAAAACAATCCAACTAGATAAAATAATTGAATCTAAAAAATCAAAAATCAAAGTTAACGATTTTGATAAAGACTTAACTTATCAGATAGCAAAATCATTTAATATAACTTTGGAAACACTAGACTTACTACTTGATCCAATGGCAACCACAGCTCAAGAGGCAACTGGTTCAATGGGAGATGATGCCCCTCTTAGCGTTTTGACTGAACGATACAGAGGTTTACATAGTTTTTTTAAACAGAATTTTAGTCAAGTTACCAACCCACCAATTGACAGTCTTAGGGAGCAGGTCGTAATGAGTCTTAAAACTAGACTTGGCAATTTGGGTAATATAGTTGAAGAGGATGAAGAGCAATGTAATTTAGTTCTTTTAGAAAGTCCCGTTTTACTAAACAGTGAACTCAATGTCCTTAGAGAGCACCTTGCTCAAAATACAAGTGAAATTGATTGCACATACAATAAAAATGACAAAACTAATTTTTTACATGAAATTCAAAGAATATGCTCAGAAGCAGAACGCGCTGTAAGATCTGGTTCTCAACATATAATCATATCTGATAAGGGAGTCAATAAAGATAGGATTGCTCTTCCAATGATTTTAGCTACAAGTGCTGTCCATAGTTATTTGATTAAAAACAACCTTAGAACATTTACTTCTTTAAACGTATCTTCCTTGGAATGTTTAGATGTGCACTATTTTGCCGTGCTAATTGGTGTAGGCGCAACAACTGTAAATGCCTCTCTGATTGAAAATATTATTTCTGATAGATTAAATAAAAATATTTACAAGGGTGCAGATCATAAAACTTTAATTAATAACTATAAAAAAGCGATTGAAAAGGGCCTTAGAAAAATAATTAGCAAAATGGGAATTTCCATTGTTAGCTCCTATCGAGGTGGAAGAAATTTTGAGATTATAGGGCTTAGTAGAAGTATGGTTGAAAGTTTTTTCCCTGGAATGTCTTCTAGAATTTCAGGAATAGGTCTTGAGGGGTTAGAAAGAAGAATAAGAAATCAACACACTTCAGCCTTTAAAAATAATACTACGATTTTAGATATAGGCGGAGAATACCGATTTAGGGCAAATAGTGAATTACACGCTTATGAAGGAGCTTCAATTCATATGTTGCAAGAGGCGGTAACCAGAGACTCTTATAATTTGTATAAAAAATATGCATCAAGAGTTTATTCATCAAAACCAATCAACATAAGAGATCTCTTACAACTTACCAATAATAAAAACCCTATTAATATTGATTTGGTTCAAAGTATATCTGAAATTAGAAAAAGCTTTGTTTCACCGGGGATTTCATTAGGTGCATTAAGCCCCGAGGCGCATGAAACTCTAGCTATAGCTATGAATAGAATTGGATCTAAGTCTGATAGCGGCGAGGGAGGCGAAGACTCAAGACGTTACAAGCAATTAGAAAATGGAGACAATCCAAGCTCAGCCATAAAACAAGTTGCTAGCGGTAGGTTTGGAGTAACTGCCGAATATCTTAATAATTGTAATGAAATAGAAATTAAAATTGCTCAGGGGGCAAAACCAGGTGAAGGGGGCCAGTTACCAGGTTTTAAAGTTACTGATTTAATTGCTCGGTTAAGACATAGCACAAAAGGAGTGACATTAATAAGCCCACCTCCCCACCATGATATCTATTCCATCGAAGATTTGGCACAGCTGATTTATGATTTAAAACAAATTAATCCTGAAGCTAAAGTCTGTGTTAAGCTAGTAGCTCAGTCAGGAATTGGTACTGTTGCTGCAGGTGTTGCAAAAGCTAAAGCAGATGTAATTCTAGTTTCGGGTCATTCAGGAGGAACTGGTGCAAGTCCACAATCTAGTATTAAATATGCTGGTCTTCCTTGGGAGCTAGGCATAAGTGAGGTTCATCAAATTTTAGCTTTAAATGGTTTAAGAGATAAAGTTATACTTAGAACTGACGGAGGTATTAAAACAGGTAAAGATATTGTAATGGCTGCAATTCTTGGTGCGGAAGAGTATGGAATTGGTACTGCTTCTTTAGTGGCGATGGGTTGTATAATGGTCAGGCAATGCCATTCAAATACTTGCCCTGTTGGCGTTTGCACTCAAGATGAAGAGTTAAGATCGAAGTTTGGTGGCACACCGGAAAAGGTTGTAAATCTATTTTCATTTATTGCAGAGGAGGTAAGAGAAATACTAGCCTCATTAGGGTATAAATCTTTAAAAGATATAATAGGTAAAACTGAGCTTTTATCTCAAACTCATTATGGCTCAAGTGACTTAGATAATTTAGATCTAAACCCTATACTAACAAAAATTGATGGTGGCAAAAACTATGATTATCATTCAGAGAAAAAAAGAAATGATGTCCCGCCCACTTTAGACGATTTATTTGAAAAAGATGGTAAAGAGTTTATTTCTAAAGGTCAAAAAATAGAATTAACTTATAATATTCAAAATACACTCCGAACAATTGGAACAAAAATCTCTTCATTTATTACAAGAAAATATGGCATGAATTCTTTATCCGAAGATCACGTAACACTAAAGTTAAGAGGATCGGCCGGTCAATCGCTAGGGGCGTTTGCTGTGAAAGGCTTAACTTTAAAAGTTTTTGGAGATGCTAATGACTATGTTGGGAAGGGGCTCTCGGGTGGTAAAATAATTATTCAACCTAGAAATTCATTCACACAACCAAGTCATGACAATGTCATTATTGGCAATGTTACCTTATATGGAGCAACTGCAGGCAAATTATACGCTTCTGGTCAAGCAGGCGACAGATTTTGTGTAAGAAATTCAGGAGCACTTGCAGTAGTTGAGGGTTGTGGAACAAACGGATGTGAATATATGACTGGTGGTACTGCAATTATTTTAGGAAACATCGGGGATAATTTCGGGGCAGGGATGACTGGCGGATCGGCATTTATCTACAATAGTCAACAAAATTTACATCAAATGCTAAACACAGATACTATTAAAACTTATCAAGTGTCAGAAAATGACTGGAAAACTTATCTAAGTGATATTTTGAATGATTTTTATAAAGAAACTAAATCAAAAAGAGCACAATTTATTATTGAAAATTTTGAATTAGAAATTAAAAATTTTATTCATATAGTCCCAAATGAAGTTGTAGATAGACTTATGTTTCCTATCACGCCCTCTGCCAAAATAGCCTAAATAAACTTTATAATTGTTTTTAAACTTTCTTGGTCTGACATACTGTGGTCAGCGCTTTGAATTTTAATTATTTTTAATTTTTGAAAAATTGAATTGAATAAATAGTGATCATTATAATTCACTGGTACAGTTAAATCTTTTCCGCCATGAAATAAAAGAGTTTCACCATAGTATTTTTTTTTAGAGTTTTTTAAAATTGCACTTTTACTATTTTTAAATAGGGTTGGTGAATAATAGTATGAGAAATCTTTAGTAATTCTTTTTTTTATAACTATATTAGACTTAATTTTATTTTTTTGAGTTTGAGTTAATTTATTCCAAATTAGATCTGTTGTAAAATCTGGAGCTGCAGCAATACCTATAAGTTTAATTACTTTATCAGGGTATTCAGTAGCATATTTCATCGCAACCCATCCTCCCATACTACTTCCGATTAATATGAACTTTTGTAATTTATGATAGTTTACGACTGTTTTTAAATCTTCAATCCAGTCATTTATTCCAAAGTTAATTATATTTCCGTCTGATTTACCATGTCCTCTGAAATCAAAAGTAATAAAAGAATAATCATTTTTTTTGCAAAATTGGTTTAAAAACTGAGCCTTCTTACCATTCATATCGGACATTAAGCCGTGAAGGAAAATTATAGTTTTTTTATTCCTCTTGCTGAATCTATAGGCTATTTTAGTCTTATTTTTAGATATAAATTTTAATCTTGGCACTTTTAATAGATACAAAAAAAATTAGATGTTTACAAATCATTCCTAGTTTGGGTTTTGGTGGAGTAGAGACGGGAGTGAAAAATACTCATCAATATTTAATAAAAACAAAACAAATATCTTATATTTTATGTGAGAAGATATTTGATAATCATTTTAAAGATAACCCATTTATAATTCAGACTGGGAATTTAAGTTTTAAAAATCCTTTTCATTATTTTCGAATAAAATCAATTTTATTAAAGGTAATATTTAAAAATAAAATAAATGTTGTTCATATTTCGTCAAGGGCACCAAGTTTTTTTTATTCAAGTTTAATTAAAAAATACAAAGGAATTAAACTAGTTACTAGTTTTCATAATGAATATCAGCAAAATAATTTTCTTAAAAGCTACTATAATAGATCTTTACTAAAAGGAGATGTATTAATTTGTAACTCACACTTTGTAAAAAAATCTATTCTTGACAATTATAAAACTAATAAAAAAATTGAAGTAATAGAGCGAGGAATAGACACAAATTATTTTAAAACAAGTAAAATTAAATCTATAAATACCAAATTACCAATTTATATTCTTAATCCTTCTAGAGTATCTAGTTGGAAAGGGCATATACAGCTATTACAGAATTTTTTGATCATCCAAAAATCATTAGATTTAAAAATAATTTTCTTATTCATTTCTAGTCATATAAATAAGCATGAACTTGAATTAGATAGTTTTATTAATAAAAATAAAATTGACAAAAGTGTTCAATTTTTATCACCGTCAAATGATATTAAAAAATATTATTTGAAGTCACATTTGGTTATTAATTATTCCACAAGACCAGAGGGTTTTGGAAGAACAATCTCCGAAGCACTCTCAATGAACATACCTGCTATAGCACCTAATTATGGAGGCACTAAAGAACAATTATTAAAATTTAATAAAAAGTTATTGTTTCAAATTAACTCTCATAGCTCATTGGAAAAGACATTAAGTTATGTAATTGCTAACCATAAAGAAATTGCACTAAAAGCTAGAAAATATGTTTTGGATAATTACTCACTAGAAAGAATGATGAAAAAAACAATCAATGCATACCAAAAATAATATTTTAATTATTAAGCACGGGTCAATAGGCGACTTTGTTATGGCTCTCGGAGCAATTAAATCAATCAGAAACCACTATCAAGACTCAAGATTGGTATTGTTAACCACACCTTTGATTAAAAATCTTTTTTCTAAAATACCTGATATAGATGATTTTTTCTTGGATAATAGGAAATCATTGATAGATATTTTCAACTTTATCAAGCTTATTAAGAATAATAGATTTGATTGCATAATTGATTTACAGAACTCAAAGAGAACACAGCTTTATCATTTACTAACAAGGGTTATTTCGCCAAAATCTAAGATTAATAGTTCTAAAAAATTTGCTCAATTAAGATATTTAATTCCAAATCATGGGAGTGAACATGTCTCAGTAGGTTTGAATAACCAAATCAAAATTTTAGGTATTAATAAATTTTCAAACCCCAGTTTACATTGGCTAATAGATAAAGAATTTAAAATACCTACCAAAAAAAAATTTATAGTTTTAATTCCAGGTACATCTATCTCAGGATCAAGAAAACAATGGTCTTCCAAAAATTTTGCAAAATTAAGTATATTTTTTAACGAAATGAATTTTGATACATTTGTTACTGGCGCATCATCAGATTTAGAACATGTTAATAAAATCGTAAAAGAAAGTGAAAATACTGCGATTGATGCAACTTCATTTTCTGATTTCCCAAAATTTTTAAAACTTTGCACTAATGCTTCACTAATTATTTCTGTTGATACTGGACCAGCACATATTGCAGCTTTGACTAATGCTAAAATGATATGGCTTGTTGCTGAAGGACCTTATGCAAAAGTTAATAAGCCAATTTCTAATAAAGTATTTGTAATTATTGATAAAAGTGTTCTAAATATAAACTTGGATAAAGTTAAAAAATTATCTTTAGAACTCCTGAATTAATTGAATTATTTCATTGTTTAAATTTGGTCCAACATTACTATTTATCTGCTTAATATTTTTAGCCATATAAGGAAAATATTCTTTTTTAATAAAATCAGCTTTGTTTTTTTTATCATAAATAATTATTAAATTTTTATCAAAAAAACTACCAACGTGTGAACAACCACACTCTGGTGTAATAATATTTCTGCTGATGCTGATTAAACTTGCCCAATTAATAAAATTTGGTTGAAAATAAATTTCAAAATTATTTATACGTCTGATTTTATCTATAAATATCTTTATACTATCACTTATTGAAAGTTCTGTAGTGAATATAATCTTAGGATAAGATATATATAGTTTTTGAATTAAATTTATAAGATCATCAACTATATACTCTTTATTTATCCATCTATTTGAAAGATGTATCAAAATATCATATTTGTTTTCAGTTCTTTTAACTGAATGAATTCTAGGCGGCATGGACGAAGAAAAACCTTCACTGATCAAAACCTGATTCATCATGAGAGTATGATGTTCAAGTTTATGAATATTATTTCTTTGAAAGATGTAATTATAATCAAAAAACAATTTATATATGGCATTTTTAATAAAATTAATTTTATTAATATCTTTGTATCTAGAAAGATATATGACATTTACTTTCCTTTTTGCCTTAATGAACAGTTTATAATTTCTATTTTTTAATGGAGAAAAATTTATTAGTAGGTCATAGTGTATCTGATTTAATTTATATAAAAACTTTAAAGATTTTTTATAAATCATATAGTTATCAACAAAATCAATCATATTCATTATATCTTTAGAAATTTCGGCTATAATTAACGTAATTTTTGCATTTGGATGTTCGTTTTTTATTTTTTTCAATATTGGAAGTGTTAATAGGGTATCCCCTAGACGATCATCTCTTATAATACAAATATTTTTCATATAATTATCGCATTTTTTTATTTACAAGTTTAAAAATAATCATTAATTCTTTCTAAATGCAAAACAATTACTACTTGATAGTACGAATATAAATTCTTTGTCTCCCCATAATTTAAATTTTGAATAAACCTTATAATAAACCTAATAAATTTTCTCCTAGGCACAATATTAACAATTTCATAAAAGCAGAAAATGTTCGTGTGATATTAGATGATGGCGAACAACTTGGTGTGATGAAAAAAAATGAAGCAATAGATTTAGCTCGCCAGCGAGGTATGGATTTAGTTGAAATTGCAGCTAACAATAACCCACCAGTTTGTAAAATTGTTGATTATGGCAAGTTTAAATATCAGGAACAAAAAAAGAAAAATGAGGCCAAAAAAAAACAAAAAGTAATTGAGACAAAAGAGTTAAAAATTAGACCTGGTACAGGGGAGCACGATTATCAAGTAAAAATTAAAAGCGCCCAAAAATTCTTAAAAGAAGGTAACCGTGTTAAGTTCAGTTTAAGATTCAAAGGCAGAGAAATGGAGCATTCAAATTTAGGCATAAATATGTTAATTAGAGTTAAAAATGACTTAGCAGATTTAACTAGAGTTGAGTTAGAGCCAAAAATTGAAGGCAGGCAGGCTTTTCTTGTTGTTGCACCAAAATAGATAATGTGCTAAAAAACTTCTTCAGTCGAAGAGGCTTAAGGGTATGCCTCAAGATTTTTTATTAACTAAAACTTAGGAGATGAAATGCCCAAATTGAAAACAAAAAGCAGCGTAAAAAAACGCTTCAAAACTTCCTCTTCAGGAAAATTAATCGTTGGTAATGTCGGTAAACGACATGGAATGTCAAAAAGAACTAATTCGTTTATAAGAAGTTCAAAAGGTACACGAGTTTTATCAAAATCAGCATCAATCATAGTTGGATCAATGATGCCGTACTCAAAATAGATAGGAGAGGATTATGCCAAGAGTTAAAAGAGGTGTTACAGCG
>CAYRCI010000013.1:0-36821 GCA_964422765.1 uncultured Alphaproteobacteria bacterium
TACGTTCGAATCTTGCAAGAAAACCACAAGGCAACGACCGTGACCAAGTTAAAGCAATTTATGGTGGACTATGCGATATAAGCTTAGGCAATCATTATTATTATTTTCAAATGTTGAATGATGAAAATCAAAAAGTTTGGTTAGATCAAGCTACCATCTTATTTCCCAATCAAACTAATAGAGGGGCGCATGTAAATATTTCGGGGATAGCACTTTTAAATGAAAAAACTAAAACTGACTCCGAACTTTTACTGAACTATTTAATTAGTGAAGCGGCTCAAGAAATTTATGCAAATGAAAATGATGAATTTCCCATTTCGGTGAACATTCAGCCCTCTGCACGGGTTCAAAGTATTTCCAATGATATTATATTTGATGAATTAGATCTTCAAAAAATAGCGGATAACAGAAAAACAGTCCTGGGAATTCTCAATAAAATAAATTTTGATCAATAATTAATCTGTGTGGCTATAACTGGAATGCCAATTCTTTAAAATATAATAACTGAGCAGCCTTACTACATTATATAAAACAATACCCATAATCGAAATTAAGAATACCGAGGAAAACATCTTCGGAATTTCTAATTGATAGCCCGATTCAATTATACGGTACGCTAAACCACTATGACCAGAAATAGGGCCAATAACAAACTCTCCTACAATGGCACCAATTAAGGCCAAGCCTGTACTAATTTTTAAACCAGATAAAAAATACGGTAGTGCATTGGGGAGAACAACGAAACGCATTAACTCTAACTTATTTGCACGGTAAAGCCGCATTAGATCTAAGTGATTTTTTTCAGTGCTTTTCAATCCGGTAATGGTGTTGGTTAAAAGGGGAAAGAAGGCCACTAAAAAAGCACAAATAAGCGTTGCCATTTCTGAACTATCCACCCAAATAGAAATTAAAGGGGCTATAGCAATGATCGGTGTTACTTGAAGAACCACAGTAATTGGCATCATGGATCGCTCTAAAATTTTTGAGAGATAAAACAAAATTGCCAAACTCACACTAATCAATACTGACATGGATAGAGCTATTAAAGTAACTTTTAATGTAACTAGCATGGACTCCATTAAAGAACTGAAATTTTGAAAAATTGATCCTAGGATCATGGAAGGAGGCGGTAATAAATACCATTTAATATTAAGTGCATGGGTTAGAACCTCCCACAACACAAAAACAAATATAATTATGAAGATAGATTGGAATCGATTATTCAAACTTTACTCCTTTTAATGAGTCAGAAACAATTTTAACCTGTTCAAAAAATTCACTGGAAAAACGATAATCTTCATTTTTTTCAATACCGGCAAAATCAAATTCTTTAAAAATTTTTCCTGGGTGAGATTGCATTACGTAAATACGATCCGATAAATACACTGACTCATAAATACTATGGGTAACATAAACTACGGTTAGATTTTTTTCTTTTTTAATTTTTAGGATTTCTTGACTTAATTCAAATCGTCTATTTTCATCAAGGGCACTAAAAGGTTCATCCATTAATAAAACTTTGGGTTGGGTGACTAAAGCACGGGCGATGGAAACTCGCATGCTCATGCCGCCGGATAGTTGTTTAGGGTAATATCGTTCAAATCCGTTTAAGCCCACTAGATTGATAATCTCATAAATTTTTTCATCCGCGCGGTAGTTATCTTCTTTTAAAATTTTCAACGGCAGTTTGATATTTTCATACACATTCATCCAAGGAAGTAAATTAGGCTCTTGAAAGACAAAGCTTAAATTAGCCGGGTTTTGAGGTGAGTTTTGAAAATTAGAGGTGGGCCATTCAATTCTACCTGAAGTGGGGCGTGCCAGACCGCACATCATTTTTAGAATAGTTGTTTTACCACAACCCGAAGGCCCTAGAATGGATAGGAAATCTTGCTGAAATACATCAATATCAATGTTTTCTAATGCATTGGATTGTGCGCCTTTATATTTTTTGGAAACTTGGTGTAGTTGGGCAATTACTTTTTCCTGATCGGTTTGAAGTTTGGAGCGACGATCGCTATCGGATAGAACCCTTAAAGACATCGGGGTTTATTTTAATTGGAAAATTGAAGTGTGTAAGCTTTTTTATAATCAAATTCAGTTTCGTAAATCCCTAATTTTACAGACATTTCATAAAAATCTTGCCATCTTTGATCTGTCATAGAGCCAATAGGGCTGCCGTCGCCGGTGACAATATTATATTCAATCATTTTTTGAAGTGCATACGCCAGTTTATCTAAAGGCATATCAGGATTTAATTGTTGGATTAAAGCAAAGGCGGGAGTTGGATCACTTTCTAGAAAATCTTTCCAACCTTGATTGGATGCAATCAAAAATCTTTTTATTAAATCCGGATTATCCTGAATGAGCTGATTTGATACTTCAATTGTATTAGCATAAGCGGTGAAACCGTGATCTGCCAATAGGTGGATGACAGGCTCAAACCCCGCTGTCTTCTGAATAGCAAAAGGCTCACTCGATAAATAACCCTGTTGAATCGATTGCGGATCCTCAATAAAAGGTTGTGAATTAAAGTTATAACTTTTTAACTGATCATCAGAGAGGTTATATTTATTTTTAATAAAAGCCCAAAAAGATAAACGACCAAAATTAGAAAGAAAAATAGTCTTCCCCACAAAATCAGAGGGGTGGTCAATCCCCACATTGGGATGAGACATTAAAATTTGAGGTGTTTTTTGAAAGTAAGCTGCCACCACAGAAAAAGGAAGATCTTGTAATGCATAATTCAAAGCGCCCGCGCTGCCACCAATATTAAATTCTACTTGGTCGGCCATTAACATGGCCTTGGTATTAACCGAAGGTCCACCAGGGACGATTTCTACTTCTATACCTTGATCGGCATAATAACCTTTAGCAATAGCTTGAAAAAATCCACCGTGCTCACCTTGCGGTACCCAGTCGAGGGAAAGCTTAACCTGATCAACAGCCCAAGCCTGTGTTGATATAAAAAATGCTAAAAAAATTATCCAAGATCTGATCATGGCGAGATCATATATATTTCAATCAAAAAAGTTAATGAAAAGATAGCATAGTGCTAAAAAAACACAGGCCCTATTGTCTATATAATAAGACCTGTGTTATGAGATATTTTAGTTCAAATCAAAGCGATCGGCGTTCATTACTTTCGTCCAAGCATTGACGAAGTCTTGGATGAACTTTTCTTTGTTATCGTCTTGGCCGTACACCTCAGCATAGGATCGAAGAACGGAGTTTGAACCAAAGACTAAATCAACAGAAGTGGCCGTCCACTTTACTTTACCACTAGAGCGTTCAATCACTTCATAGGTGCCATCTGATTTAGGACTCCATTTATTAGCCATATCCAGTAGGTTCACAAAAAAGTCATTCGTCAATACTCCGACTTTATCTGTAAAGACGCCGTGGGCGCTACCACCATGATTGGTGCCGAGCACTCTCATGCCGCCAATCAAGACAGTCATTTCTATAGCAGTCAAACCCATCAACTGAGAACGATCCAGTAAAAGTTCTTCACCGCTCACGCTATATTTTTCTTTGAGCCAGTTTCTAAACCCATCATGTACAGGCTCTAAGTAAGAAAAAGACTCTGCGTCGGTCATGTCAGCTGAGGCATCACCGCGGCCAGGGCTAAAGGGAACAGCAACTTTACTACCAGCAGCTTGAATTGCTTTTTCCAGTCCAATGTTACCTGCCAGAACAATCGTATCTGCTATACTTGCACCTGCTGCTTTTGCAATTGGTTCTAGTACAGCAAGTACTTTGGATAAGCGTTGAGGTTCATTACCCGCCCAATCTTTTTGGGGGGCTAATCGAATTCGAGCACCGTTCGCACCACCGCGTAGATCAGATCCGCGGTACGTTCTAGCACTATCCCAAGCAGTAGAAATCATTTCCGCAATACTAAGTCCACTATTTTCAATTTTAGATTTTAAAGTAGCCACATCGTACTTTGTGTTTCCTGCAGGTACGGGGTCTTGCCAAATTAATTCTTCTTGAGGAACCTCTGGTCCAATGTAGCGAGTCTTAGGTCCTAGATCACGATGAGTTAATTTAAACCAGGCACGAGCAAAGGTATCTTGAAAGTAGGCAGGATCTTTATAAAAACGCTCCGAGATTTTTCGGTACGCTGGATCTTTAATCATCGCCATATCCGCATCAGTCATGATGGGGTTTAAACGAATAGAAGGATCTTCCACGTCGACGGGTTTGTCTTCTTCCTTAATATTAATCGGCTCCCACTGCCATGCACCGGCAGGACTTTTCTTTAATTCCCAATCATAAGTGAATAGAAGGTAAAAATAACCATTATCAAATTTAGTCGGATGGGTTGTCCATGCACCTTCGATACCACTGGTCATAGTATCTCTTCCAACACTTCTTTTTTTGTTGATCATCCATCCCAGGCCTTGTTCATGGATGGCTGCACCTTCGGGTTCCGCCTCAACTAAACTACCGTCATTATTGCCGTGTGATTTTCCAACGGTGTGACCACCGGCTGTTAAAGCGCAGGTTTCCTCATCATTCATAGCCATTCGAGCAAATGTTTCACGCACTGCTTGAGCGGTTTTAAGTGGATCGGGTTCACCGTTGACACCCTGCGGGTTCACATAAATCAAACCCATCTGTACGGCCGCTAGCGGGTTAATCAAAGATGTTTCATCGTTTTTATCGGCATATCTTTTTTTATCTAACCACTCGGTTTCAGGTCCCCAATTGATATCTTTATTTGGATGCCAAATATCTTCACGCCCTAAGGAGAAACCATAAGTTTTTAATCCCATAGACTCATAGGCCACGTTACCGGCTAAGATCATTAAATCCGCCCAACTAATTTTATTGCCATATTTCTTTTTAATCGGCCATAGCAATCTTCGAGCTTTATCTAAGTTCGCATTATCCGGCCAAGAGTTTAAAGGGGCAAAACGATGATCACCGGTTCCACCGCCGCCTCGACCATCCGTCACACGATACGTACCCGCACTATGCCAAGCCATACGGATCATCAATCCACCGTAGTGACCCCAGTCCGCTGGCCACCATGCCTGGCTGTCTGTCATTAGTTTAACCATGTCCGCTTTTAAAGCAGCGTAGTCTAATTTTTTAACTTCTTCTCGATAATTAAAAGAACCATTAAAAGGTTTAGTCTTTTGATCGTGTTGATGAAGAATATCTAAATTTAAATTTTTAGGCCACCAATCGGAATTGGCTTTCTCCATATTTGTATGACCACCATGGGCCACTGGGCACTTACTCATTATTTACTCCTTTGTAACTAGAGGTAGAACACGCAGGACATGTCCCCCAAAATACTATTTCTGCCTCGTCAATTTGATATCCATGATCATGATGAATTTCTAAACACGGGGCATGACTTTTACATCCCACATCCATGACTGACTGGCAGGTTCGACAGATTAAATGGTGATGATTATCATCCACCTTGGTTTCATAAAGAGAGGAACTCCCTTTGGGTTTAATCTCTCTCAATATTCCTTTTTCCACCAAGGCACTTAAATTGTTATAGATCGCTTGCTTGGAAGTTGTGGCAATCCCGCTTTGAACATACTTATATATAGTATCTGCATCTGAGTGGGGGTGATCTTCAATTGCCTTGATAACAGCTAGACGAACAGAAGTCAGGCTCAAATCCTTTGACTTAAGTAGTTTTTCAATATCTGTTAGCATTCGAATAAGTTATTAAAAATATTGACTTAGTCAATATTTTTAACTATTCAAATAAAATAATTTGTTATCAAATTAAATTTCAAAAATATATGTTCACTAAGTAATGTTGGGTGAAAAAATATCTTTTAAAAAATCAAAGTTACCTCAAAGGAAATTCTTAAAGGGGGAATTTGTTATTTTAGAACCAATAAATAGTCAAAAACACAGTCAAGATCTTTACGAGTGTTTCCAATTAGATCGCTCAGGAGATCTTTGGAAGTATATGCCTTCTGGTCCTTTTCAAAATATTACTCAATTTAAAAACTATTTAAAAAAGATGGATTGTTTTTTTTATGCGATTTATTCCAAAAGACATAAAAAATATACAGGCGTAGCCTCCTACCTAAGAATTAATCCGGATATAGGGACAATTGAAGTGGGATGGATTACTTACTCACCTCTTCTTCAAAGAACTGTGGAGGCAACTGAAGCAATGTACTTAATGATGAAAAATGCATTTGAAGATCTGGGGTATCGTCGTTATGAATGGAAATGTAATAATGGTAACGAGCAATCCAAAAAAGCTGCTTTAAGACTAGGCTTTAAATTTGAAGGTATTTTTAGACAGGCGACGATTGTTAAGGGGCGCAATCGAGACACAGCCTGGTTTTCCGTGATCGATAAGGAGTGGAAAAATTTAAAAAAGGGTTATCAAAAATATCTATCCAAACTTAACTTTGATCAAAACTTACATCAGAAGAAAAAACTTATTTTTTAGATTTTTAACACTTACTAATTAGTATAAAACAAAAAAATGTACTATGAGTTTATTGTAACCCATTTAGATGCTCAGTATTTACTTCTAGCCACTGTTATCACCGGTTTAATTATTCGTATCTTTTATAAAACCTATATGAAAATACACTTACCTATGAGAATACTAGTATCAGTAATACTCTTTTTATTTGATGCGATCGTCGTGGTTCCCGCGGTCGTATTTTTTTACCGCTGGTTAATGATCTGTGGTGTCTACCAACCACAAGGTTGGTTTAACCTAGGTACGGGTTGTGCAACAGATGTAATTAGTCTACTTGCTCAATCGCCTGTTTTACTTTCGTAAACATTTCATCAATATGGTTTTCTTTGACGATCAGCGGGGGAGAAAAGGCTAGCGTATCACCGTTGGCTCTCACCATTAGACCCATATCCCAAGCTTTTTTCATCACCTGAAACCCTCGAACACCGACACCAGCTGAACTCGGAGCCATTTCAATGGCAGCAATTAATCCCATATTTCGAATATCAATCACGTTCTTGGTGCCCTTTAAACTATGCGCGGCTTCTTCAATGACGGGAGATTGTTTAGCGGCGTTCTCAAATAAACCCTCTTCTTTATAGATATCCAAAGTCGCTAAGGCAGCAGCACAAGCTACCGGGTGGCCAGAATAGGTGTATCCATGAAAAAGTTCAATTGGTGCATCGGAGTGCTCCATCATTGATTCATAAATAAAGTCTTGCACCACGGTAGCCCCCATTGGGATCGTGGCATTGGTTAAGCCTTTTGCACAAGTAATCATATCAGGAATAACTCCAAAATAGTCAGACGCGGTGGATTTACCTAATCGACCAAAAGCAGAAATTACTTCATCAAAGATTAACAGTATATCATGCTTGGTACACAGTTCTCTTAGGCGCTGAAGGTATCCTACCGGAGGTGGAAGCACGCCCGTCGATCCTGCAACAGGCTCCACGATGACTGCCGCAATTGTCGAGGCGTCATGGAGTTGAACTAAGCGTTCTAAGTCATTAGCTAGATCAGCGCCGTGTTGGGGTTGACCTTTGGAGAAAGCATTTAATTCTAAGTTATGTGTGTGCCGTAAGTGATCGACACCGGCTAACATGGTTCCAAAGTACATTCTATTCTTCACCATCCCACCGACACTAATACCGCCAAAGCCGACACCGTGGTATCCTCGTTCACGACCAATTAATCTTGTTTTGGCTGCATGACCGCGCGAACGTTGATAGGCAAGGGCAATCTTCAGAGCACTGTCGACGGCCTCAGAACCAGAGTTGGATAAAAAGACATGTCCCATACCTTCAGGAAAAATTTCTGTTAAGCGATTAGCAAGTTCAAATTGTTTAGGGTGACCAAACTGGAATGGGGGAGAGTAATCAAGTTCTTCAATTTGTTTAGTTACAGCTTCTTGAATTTTTTTTCGGCCATGACCGGCGTTCACACACCACAGGCCTGCCGTGCCATCTAAGATTTGTCGATTATCATCACTAATAAAATGCATATCCTTCGCACCCACAATGATGCGCGGATCTTTTTTAAAAGCCTTATTCGGTGTAAAAGGCATCCATAAAGGCTCAAGATTATTCGGTTTACTCATTTTCCCTCCATTTTAAAACAAGTGCGTTCAACTTTATGCCTGAGAATACTAGGAAGCAAGACCAATTATGTCGTATTTGAATGGGTTAAATGAGATAATTTTCAATGTTTTTATTAGATAACGTTCAAAATAATAACGATGCTCATAATGATGAGCATGAGATGAAATAATTTACGAAAAAAAGTTTCTGAGATATAGCTTCGAATTTTTTTTCCCACAAAAAAGCCGATCACAACGGGGAGGGTGACGAGCAGAGAAGGAATAAACGTCTTCCAATCAATAAGTTGCATTGAGCTAAAAGTAATTAATTGCATGGAACTGTATAATACAAAAGCAAGCCCCATAAATTGAACTGCTTTTTCTTTTGGATATTGAAGTGATTGGAGGAGAAAAACAAAGGGCATGGTGTAGATACTAGTTAGGCCAATAATAAATCCATTTAAGGATCCCATTGAGGATTGACTCAAGGGATGTTGATAGGAGGGAATAGAGATTTTTTTATTCATTAAAGACAAAGCCGAGTTTGAAAATAAGATGATCGCAATAAATACAAGAATAAGATTAGAGTTTAAGGACTTTAATAACCATACACCTGGAATAATCAGAGTTGTGGAGAATATCAAATAGACTCTTACATCAGGAATTATCTTTTTTAAGTTTCCTCCATTAATCATTTGAAAAAAACTAGTCACTAATGTTGGAACGAGAACTAAGGCAATGGTTAGTTTGACATCAAAGACAAAAGAAAGAAGAGCAATAACAACTGTAATCAGTCCCACTCCCAACACACCTTGAGTAAGCCCTCCCAAAAAATAGACTAATGCAACATAGATAAGAGTCATCAAACTTAGATTTTCAAATACCATACTCAAATTATGTTTCTTTCTAGGTGGATTAATAGTTAAATAATTATCTTGAGTAATATATTCACGATTGAATTATTATGTATAAAAAAATATGAATTAAGTATCTAATGAAACTCGAAGCCCGCATCATCCAATATCTCATTGAACATAAAATCACCGTTGCGACAGCAGAGTCTTGTACAGGAGGTTTGCTGGCTGCAGCCTTTACTTCTTATCCTGGGGTATCGGCTATTTATCAACATGGAGTGATTACTTATTCGAATGAAGCGAAAAGCAAGTTATTAAAAGTCAGCCCCGAGTCACTTCGTCGAAATGGAGCGGTGAGCCGACAAGTCTGCGCTCAGATGTGCTTTAATCTAGCTAAAACTTCACAATGTCAGCTAACCCTTGCTACGACGGGGGTCGCAGGACCAGGAGGGGGAACGAAAACAAAGCCAGTGGGCTTAGTGTATGCAGGGGTGTGTTATCAAAAAACGATATATATCAAAAAATTGCAGTTCTCCTCGAAACTTTCTCGCCTACAAATTCAAAAAAGAACCGTCAAAGAATGTTTTATAATGATTCAAGAGATTATCGATGGGTCATAAAAAAAATTACAACAGTCTCTTACCAGATGATTTTGAACTCAGTGAAGAATTTGAAACGATTATTGATCAACTAGAAAATACGAAGGAGCATTTTTATATTACCGGTAAGGCAGGCAGTGGTAAATCCACCTTGCTGGCATACTTTCGATCTATTACTAAAAAAAATACTGCTGTATTGGCTCCTACGGGGGTAGCCGCTATTCGAGTGCAAGGCCAAACCATTCATTCTTTTTTTGGATTCCCGCCAAAGGTAATCCAAACACGCCATATTAAAAAAGCCCGTCAGGTGGAAGTCCTTCAAAATTTAGAAACATTAATTATTGATGAAATTTCCATGGTTCGTGCAGACGTCATGGACGCAATTGATTATTCGTTGCGGGTTCATCGTAAAAAACTCACTCAGCCTTTTGGTGGTGTGCAAGTGATTGTTTTTGGGGATTTATTCCAGCTTCCCCCGGTTGTGAATATGGATGAATCGCCTTTATTAGAACGCCTTTATCCCAGAGGACACTTCTTTTTTCATTCTAATATTTTTTTAGATGCCCATTTTAAAACATTCGAACTGCAAAGTATGTATCGCCAAACCGATGAGCGATTTATTTATTTATTGAATGCCGTACGCGATGGATCCATTACGACCACGCAATTAGAGTCACTCAATCAAACTATTATTCATCGTTTACAAATGGAGGAGGGAAAAATCATTCTCACAACCACCAATGCACGGGCCAGTGCTATCAATCAACAATATTTGAAACAACTCGACCAAGAGGAGTTCTCGTATAAGGCGCAGGCAACCGGGCAGTTTTATAAAGAACTCTTTCCTACCGATGAAGTTCTCAAATTAAAAAAAGGCGCGCAGGTGATTATGATCAAAAATGACTCGGAGAAAAGATGGGTGAACGGTTCCATTGGAACCATTCATGATATTGCGCAAAAAATGATTAAAGTGAAAATTAATAATAAAATTTATGAAGTAAAAAAAGAAAAATGGGATCGTATTCAATACACCTATGATGATGACCAACACGAAGTACTCGAAGAGATAACAGGTTCCTTTAAACAGTTTCCCATGCGACTAGCCTGGGCGATTACCATTCACAAAAGCCAGGGCCAGACGTTTGAAAAAGTAATCATTGATATGAGCTTGGGATCCTTTGCGCCGGGTCAGCTCTATGTTGCCCTCAGTCGTTGTATTAGCCTCGAGGGAATTGAATTAATCCGACCCATTAAAAAATCTGATATTATTGTTAATCATCAACTGATAGGGTTTCAAGATCGACTGATTTAACATGGGTAAAAAAATATTATACAGCGTTGTCGTCTTTGGTCTTATAGGGTTTGGGATTTATGTTACCTCGACTTTTGAATACCATCAGTTTATCGCCGAGTGTGAACTGGAGAGTAACTCTAAAGGAGGAGTGGAGGCATGCGTAGAATATAAAGTTCAAGAGGCCCAGCGATGATGTATCTCAACGATAGTTATATAAAAGAATTCACCAGCCCAATTAAATTAATAGAGGACGATAAACTGATTACTGAGGACAGTGTGTTTTATGCGCAAAGCGGCGGCCAGCCCGGAGATAAGGGCGTCTTAGAAGTTAATGGTCTAAAAGTTAATGTTATCAATACAATTAAGCACGAGCAAGGCATAGCCCATGTCTTAGAAAATCCAATTGAGGGAGCTAGCGGGGAGGTGACCGGTACCATTGATTGGGATCATCGTTATCGTTTAATGCGCATGCACACAACCATGCACTTGCTGTGTGCAGCCTTACCTTATTATGTAACAGGTGGCTCAATAGGTTTAGAGAAAAGTCGTATTGATTTTGACTTAGGTGAAGAGCGATTTGAGTTTGAATCCCTCAATCACATTATCAACGAATTTATTCAACAGGCTCATCCCATCTCTTATCAGTGGATTACACTAGAAGAGTTGGATCAACAGCCGGAACTCGTGCGAACACTATCGGTTAAACCCCCGCGGACTTCGGGTAAGATACGTTTAGTGAAAATTGGCACCATTGATCTCCAGCCCTGTGGCGGTACGCATCTAGCTAATACCCAAGAGATTGGTACGTTTCAATTTGTTAAATATGAAAGTAAAGGGAAAATGAATAAACGTGTTCAGTTTACCCTTGATTAATGCATAAAGCATCGCTGAAAGATTTTACTCTACTGATTGTGCTAGCCGCAATTTGGGGCAGCGCTTTTTTTAATATTAAAATTGCTTCCCATACCTATACCCCCTTAACCATTGCCTTTGGCAGAATATTTTTTGCAGCGCTGGTCATGGTAATTTATTGTTTTATCAAGAAAATTAAAATTGAGGCTTTTGGAGAACACTGGTTTTGGTATGCCACCATCGGCATCGTGAACCTGGTCTTACCCTTCTTTTTCATTTCCTTTGGTATCGTTAAAGTACAAAGTAACTTTGCTGCCATTCTTATGTCCACCGCTCCTATCTTTGCCACCATCTTGGGTCATTTATTTATCCAAGATGAAAAATTAAATATTTTAAAATTGACGGGGATTGTGATTGGCTTCTTAGGAATTGTGTATTTGTTTTCGGATGATCTGTTGGTAAACAAATCTAATTTCTTATATGCGCTGGTTATTATTTTAGGGCCGTTGTGCTATACCTTGGGCGGTTTATTTTCACTGCGCCTAAAACACGTCAAAAATGAAACACTCACGACAAGTATTTTAGTCTGGGCGACACTGATTATTTTTCCCTTGGTTTTTATTTTTGAAGACCCTTTATCTCTAACCCCCTCTTTTTCTTCCACGATCTCTCTTATTTATTTAGGAGTAGTGGCCACAGCGATTGCGTGGTTGATGCGTTTTTATATTTTAAAAAATAATGGGCTTGTTTTTCAGTCTCAAGTGGCCTACATAATTCCCATTTTTGGCCTTATTTTTGGTTTTATTTTTTTAGGCGAACACATCACCCATAAAATCGTGGTGGCCTTATTAACCGTTTTATTGAGTACTTATTTAATAGAAAAGAGTAAAAAGAAAAGAGTGTCTTAAAATTTATTTTTGATGCATTAAACTATCTAAGATACATTACCGGATCAACCAAATGACCACAGAAACATTAATTAAAATTGATAACGTTCGAAAATCCTATGCGGGTGGGTTTGAGGCATTAAAGGGCGTTAATTTAGAAATTAAAAAAGGAGAAATCCTAGCCTTACTAGGTCCCAACGGTGCAGGTAAGACCACTTTAATCAATGCCATTTGCGGAATTGTTATACCAACTTCTGGAACAATTACAGTTGATGGATTTGATGTGGTAAAAGATTATCGCCAAACACGATCCTTAATTGGGTTGGTGCCGCAGGAGTTAACTTTGGAAGCATTTGAGCAAGTTTTTCAAAACGTCTCTTATACACGAGGGTTGTACGGTAAGAAAAAAGACCCTGCCTTTATAGAAAAAATTTTAAAAGATTTAAGTTTGTGGGATAAAAAAGATAATCGCCTGAGAGAATTATCGGGCGGGATGAAAAGAAGAGCGCTCATTGCCAAGGCGCTATCACACGAACCGAAAATTTTATTTTTAGATGAGCCGACGGCGGGCGTGGATATTAATCTTCGACGCGATATGTGGCGAGTGGTTCTAGAGCTTCAAAAAAAAGGCGTGACTATTATTTTAACCACTCACTATATTGAAGAAGCTGAGGCTATAGCTGACCGCGTATCCGTCATTAATCACGGGGAGATTATCATTACAGATAACAAAGCAGATCTAATGCAGAAAATGGGTCAGAAAATGCTGACGATTGAATTACAAGAACCCGTGAGTCAAATACCCCCTGCTTTACAAGCTTATAAATTATCCGTAATTAAAGAGGGTAATGCTTTAACCTATTCTTATAACTCTCAGGCAGAAAGTACGGGAATTACAACCTTACTTCAGGAAATTAAACAAGCTGGATTGAAATTAAAAGATCTTCAATCCTCTCAAACTTCACTGGAAAATATCTTTGAACAATTACTAAAGGAGAGCGCATGAACTGGATTGGCGTAAAAGCAATTTATTTACATGAGATGGACCGGATGAGAAGAACGATTATTCAAAGTATTCTCTCACCTGTCATCTCAACTTCTTTATATTTCGTTGTTTTTGGCTCTGCCATTGGCTCGCGCATTCCGGTGATAGAGGATGTGAGTTACGGCTCTTTTATTGTACCAGGACTGATGATGTTAGTTTTATTAACACAGAGTATTTCCAATGCCGCCTCAGGAATTTTTTTTCCTAAATTTTTAGGAACAATTAATGAAATTTATGCAGCGCCTTTATCCACTTTTGAAGTGGTACTTGGTTTTGTGGGAGCGGCAACCTCTAAGTCCATCATTTTAGGAGCATTAATTTTAGGGACGGCCAGCTTATTTGTCGAAATTTATATAGCCCATCCTTTTGTGATGATATTGATGTTAGTGCTAACCGCCTTGAGCTTTAGCTTACTGGGTTTTTTAATTGGTGTTGTTTCTAGTAACTGGGAGCAGCTATCTTTAATACCTACTATTATTATTACGCCGATGGTTTTCTTAGGAGGTTCTCTTTATTCTGTTAATTGGTTGCCCGTTATTTGGCAAAAAATTTCCTTAATTAATCCCGTCCTCTATTTAGTGAGTGGGTTTCGTTGGAGTTTTTATAATATGTCAGATGTGAGTATTGTAATTAGCTTATCGATGATTTTTATATTCCTGTTTTTAAATATTTCTGCGATTGTGTATATATTCTCTAAGGGATACAAAATTAAATTTTAAGATTATATCTTAATACCCACTCGGAATTATGATACTCAATCAAAAAAATTTTGGGTATAGTATTTTATAAGGTTCTATAAATATGAGTTTTTTTGAACACCCTGATTATATTGTGATTGGTTCTGGCTCTGCAGGATCCACGATTGCCTATCGGTTGGGAGAAAATCCTGCCCATCAGGTCTTAGTCTTGGAATATGGTGGAACTGATATTGGTCCATTAATTCAAATGCCTGCAGCTCTTTCTTATCCTATGAATATGTCTCGCTATGACTGGGGCTACAAGGCAGAGCCCGAACCCAACCTCAATGGTAGATCGATTGTCTGTCCGAGAGGGAAGGTTATTGGCGGTTCTTCCTCTATTAATGGAATGATTTATGTTCGAGGGAATCCAGGAGACTATCACGATTGGGCTCAAAGTGGTGCAGATGGATGGGATTATAAAGATGTCCTTCCTTATTTTAAACGTATGGAAACCAGCCATGGTTTTCAGTCAGAGTTTCGCGGTAATTCCGGACCTTTGCAAGTCACTCGAGGTAAAAGAGATAACCCTTTACATGGTGCCTTTGTTCAGGCGGCAGAGCAGGCAGGGTATGTAGCCACCGATGATTACAACGGGTATCGGCAGGAGGGCTTTGGTGCTGCAGACATGACCGTTTGGCAGGGCTCTCGTTTTTCTACTGCCAAGGCTTATCTAAAACCAGCTCTTAAGAAAAAAAATGTTCAGTTAGTTACTCGAGCCTTAGTGGATAAAATTATATTTGAAGACCGCAAAGCCGTGGGCGTTCAATTTACCCATCAAGGTCAAACTAAAATAATCAAAGTAAAAAAAGATATCATTCTTTCAGCCGGATCGATTAACAGCCCAGCTATTTTACAACGCTCTGGTATTGGTAATGCCGATCATCTCCAACAATTAGGCATCAATGTTTTATTTCACTTGCCAGGTGTAGGCGAAAACTTACAAGATCATTTAGAGGTTTACTTTCAAGTTAAGTGTTTACAACCCATCACTCTGTATAAATATCTCAACCCAATATCTAAAATGCTCATTGGCATGCAGTGGATGTTTTTTAAAAGCGGTCCTGGGTCTACCAACCAATTTGAAACCTTAGGTTTTATTCGCTCTGATAAAAATATTCCCTACCCAGATATTCAATTTCATTTTTTACCCGTTGCTATACGATATGATGGTACGGCACCTAGTGAAGGGCACGGATTTCAACTCCATGTCGGACCGATGCGTTCGGGCTCTAGAGGATATGTAAAAATCAACTCCTCTGATCCCACAGTTGCTCCTACTATACGATTTAATTATATGACTCATGAAGATGACTTCCCCACTTTTCGCAAAGCACTGCGATTAAGTCGTGAGATTTTAGGGCAAGACGCATTGAAGCCTTATGCGGGGCCAGAGATACAACCAGGCAATGATGTGACTTCCGATGAGGGTTTAGATGAATTCATTAAAAACAATACCGAGTCGGCCTATCATCCTTGTGGTACATGTAAAATAGGTAGAGAAGAGGATCCTACCACAGTGGTTCAAAACGACTGTAAAGTGAAGGGTTTTTCAAACTTTTATCTAGCTGACTCTTCAATCTTTCCTCGTATCACCAACGGTAATTTAAATGCCCCCTCCATTATGACAGGGGAGAAGGCATCCGATCATATATTAGGAAAACAGCTACTATCATCGGAGGAGGCAAATCCTTTTTATCATCCTCACTGGCAGGAGTCGCAGCGATAATGCGAATAATCTTTGTACTTCTTTTAGTATTGCCCCTACAACTTTTTGCTGAAGGTCACCTACCGTATTACAAATCACTATCGCAAGATGAGTCATGGCTTCGCCATTACCCTGATATTCAAGATTTAAAGAATTACACTGAAAAATTTTTACTTTCCCAAAAGAGAATGCCCGTGAAAGTCATCGAGGAATACACAAGTCCTGGTAGTAAGTATATTGATTGGTATCGAATTGAATTATTCAACGGTATCCAAGGTTGGATGTACCACAATCAGTTATCCAGATCACGTACTCTATTAGTTAAAGAAGATACAGAGATGTATGCATGGAGTTCAATGGATCCTGGAGGATGGTTAACAATTCAAAAAGGTCTTATTCAAGCTCCTAAGATTGTAAAATTATTATCCATAGAAGGTTCTATGGCAAAAATCAGTATTAGCACCGGTAAGAAGAGTGAAGAGAAAGCCTGGATTGCTTTAGATGAGCGTGTTTGGGGAGCTGATAAGGACGAACAATTAGAATCCGAGGATTAAAATAATGGCATACGAAGAGGCACGTTACCAAGTCGTCCATCAACAAAATCAATTTGAAATTCGCTACTACGATAATCGATTAATCATTCAAGTTGCTTATCAAAACGTGAGTGGTGGTTTTCAAAAACTCTTCAATTATATCTCAGGTAATAACCAACAATCTCAAAAAATACCCATGACCGTGCCCGTGACCCAGTATGAAGAACAACAAGGAAGGATCATGCAATTTTATTTACCCTCTCAATTGAATACTAAGTCAACACCCGCACCTTTAGATGGCGCTGTAGAGGTGACTACTATAAAAGCAGGACACTTTGCAGTTATTCAATATTCGGGTTTTGCCTCAGATCGTAACTTTGAAAAAAAATCTAAAATTTTGAAACAGGAGCTCAATAAAAGTGGTATTCAAATTCTTAGCCCTGCTATTAAAGCAACTTACAATGGACCCTTCACACCACCCTGGATAAGAAGAAATGAGGCTATGTTCCGTGTAAAATGGCCATAAATCAATAAATTAGCATTTCAATCAAATTGAGGTTAGTATTTATTCATATTTATTATGAATAAACCTACCTTTACTGAAAATGTAAATCTGATGGTCCAACAAGCTGTTGGAAAAAATAAATTCTCTAAAAATTTTATTAATTTACTATCTCGTAATCATTCAACTATAAAAATTAACTTTCCTGTTATGGTTAAAAATAAAACGGAAATGTTTACAGGGTATCGATCTGTTCACACACTTCACAAGTTGCCCTCCAAAGGAGGTATACGCTATGCCCCATCAGTTAACCCTAATACGATAGAGGCATTAGCGGCATTAATGACTTATAAATGTGCAGTCGTCGAAGTACCCTTTGGAGGGTCTAAGGGTGGACTTGTGATCGATAAATCAAAATATAGTTCATCTGATTTAGAGCGAATTACAAAAAAATTCTCAATGGAACTTACTAAATCTGGTTTTCTCTCCCCTGCCACTAATGTCCCAGCCCCAGATATTGGAACTGGCTCACAAGAAATGGCCTGGTTTGTAGAGGGATATAAATCACTTCATGGCGATGACATAAATCATATGGCCTGTGTAACAGGTAAGCCGGTTGAGATTGGTGGAATAGTTGGCAGAGATGAGGCGACAGGAAGAGGTGTGGCAGAGGCATTATTGGAGTTTTTTCGTAGTCCAGAAGAAATAAAAAATTCTAATCTAGAAAGACAGTTACAACACAATAGTCTGGTGATTCAAGGGATGGGAAAAGTAGGTTATCATTTTCTTAAAAGTATATTCGAACTTTACCCAGCTATAAAAGTTACCGGAATTATTGAGCACAATGGAGCCCTAGTAAATCCTAAAGGGATTAATATTGAAGCGTTTTTAAAGCAATTCAGTAAAAGAAAGGATATTACTCAAATTAAAATTCCTCAAACTCGCTTCCAAAAAAATAACTCAATAGAGGTTTTTGAGTCTGATATTCTTGTTCCCTGTGCAAAAGAAAATGTAATCGATCAACGCATAGCCCGAATAATTAAAACTAAATTAATTATTGAGGCAGCTAATGGACCTGTCACATTTAATGCGGATCAAATTTTAAATAAGAGAGGTATTTCTGTATTACCCGATATTTTTATTAACGCGGGGGGAGTAGTGGTTTCTTATTTTGAGTGGGTAAAAAATATTTCTCAAATTCGTTTTGGTAGACTACGTAAGCGGTTTGAAGAGGATAGAGAAGCTCATATTGTTGATGCTATTGAAAAATCCTCAGGTAAGTCTATTCCCAATTTCTTGAGAGAAAAAATTGTTCATGGTGCAAGCGAACTTGATTATGTTCGATCTGGGTTAGAAGATGCCATGAGAAATGCCTTTATCGATATATGTGAAATTAAAAATAATAATAAAAATTTATCTTTTCGTGATGCTACTTATATTTTAGCCCTCAAGAGATTAGAAAAGACACATTTAGATCTAGGTCTTTAGAGGAACAATATAAAATCTATAAGAATTGTTGGATATAAAAGCACTCAGAGTTAAAAAAAATGAGGATGTATTTCGTGTAAGATGGTTATGAATTTTTAATGTTTACTTTACTACTCACTTAGATTTGTTAATAAAGTAGCATTCCCGCCCATTGCAGTCGTATTGTTTGATACGCTGTACTCATGACAAAGTCGAGAGAGGTAATGAGGACCGCCGGCCTTAGGCCCCGTCCCTGATAAGCCCTGCCCGCCAAACGGTTGTGCTCCAACAACAGCACCAACAATATTTCTATTCACATATATATTTCCAACGGAGCAGGTATTAATCACAGTATTAATGGTATGGTCAATACGGCTGTGAATACCAAGAGTGAGCCCATATCCCAATTGATTAATATCCTCACAAAGTTTTTTTAGATTACTGGATCGATAGGATACAACATGTAACACAGGCCCGAATATCTCTTCCGATACATCTTGTAATGACCCTATTTCAATTATAGTTGGTTTAATAAAATATCCTTCATTCGGTAGTTCCCCAGGTGATTGATAAAAATTATTAAATTTTTTAATGTGGTTCTTAATTTTGTTAAAAGCTGCTTGATCAATGACCGAGGCGACATCGGTGGATAGATGGGTTGGATCACCGATTGCTAAACAATCTAAAGCACCTTTAAGCATGGTAATGGTTTTTTTATAAATGTTCTCCTCCAGGCATAAAATTCGACAGGCAGAGCATCTTTGACCGGCACTATTAAAGCTAGAAATAATAACATCTCTGACAACGTGCTCCGTGAGCGCCGAACTATCGCTGATCAAGCAATTCAATCCGCCTGTCTCAGCAATCAAATTTACAATTTTATTTTGACGAAGTAGTTGGCCTTGAATTATTTTTGCAGTCTCTAAAGACCCAGTAAACACAACATTTTCGAGTGCTGGATGATGAAGGATAGGAGGGCAAATATCTTCCCCTTTTCCTAAAAGTAAGGAGGAAGCCTGAGGAGGTAATCCTGCCTTTAATAATAATTTAAAGACGTGAAAAGCAATAAGCGATGTTTGTTCGGCAGGTTTAGCAATCGTCACATTTCCGCAAACTAAATTAGCCACTAATTGACCCACGAATATAGCAACGGGAAAATTCCAAGGACTGATCACTAAGCTAAGACCTTTTCCTTTTATGTGAAGTTCGTTTAATTCGCCCGTTGGTCCCGGTAGTATTTTTTTCGTGAATAATAATTTAGCTTGATGGGCATAATATCGGCAAAAATCTACCGCCTCGCGAATATCGGCAATCCCGTCTTTATAAGTTTTCCCCGCTTCAATAGCACAAAGATACACCAGTTCATGAGTATGAAACTCTAGTTGATCGGCGAATTGCTCAATTATTTGAGTTCTTTTTTCAATAGCTGTATTTTTCCAAATAGAGCTATATGCCGTTAAAGCTTCCAGTGCCTTAAGTACCGTTGTTTGATTAGCAAAGGAAACTTCCCCAATCAATTCCTCATTAGCATAGGGCTTATAAATAGGTAAATAGTTTGAAGAGGGGCGTTCAATCCCTTCTACAAGACTACTGGCTTTATTTTTATAATTTTTAATTTCTTGAGAGTATTGATGAATGACTTTTTCTTCACTAAAATCTGTTCCTTTTGAATTTAATCGATCTGGCTGAAAAATATCGATTGGTTTTGGTATTTCTATATTTTTTATTTGACTGATTTTATCTAAAGGAGATTGAATGAGTTCTTCTTGGGTTTTTCCTCCTTTTTTTAATTGATGGATGAAGGATGTATTAGCACCATTCTCCAAAAGCCTTCTCACTAAATAAGGAAGTAAATCATTATACCCTCCTACTGGAGCATATACTCGACACCTAAAATTTGGTTGCTTGTCAAAATAACTATAAATTTCATCTCCCATTCCGTGCAGTTTTTGAAATTCATACGGTTTGTCACTAAAAAGTTGAGTGATGTAAGCAATAGAAAAAGCATTGTGTGTTGCAAATTGAGGGAAAATGTAATCACTTTGATGAAGTAAATGGGCACAATATAAATAGTTTAAATCAGTTAAAAATTTTTTCGTAAAGACAGGGTAGTCCTCAACTCCAAGCTCTTGAGCTAATTTTATTTCGGTATCCCAGTAGGCTCCTTTAACGAGGCGAATGTTTATCTTTCGTTGGTACTTTAAGGTAATTGTATTTAGGTATTGGATGACGTTTCCAGCTCTCTTTTGATAGGCCTGAACAGCAAGCCCAAATCCTTTGAACTCCTCGGATAAAATTTTTTGCTCAAATAATTTTTCGATTAAAATCAAAGATAAATTCAACCGATCCGCTTCCTCAGCGTCCAAACATATATCAACCTTGTGTTCTTGGGCTAATACCACTAGAGAAATAATTTTGGGAAGAAGTTCTTTCATGCAGGCATCTAACTTATTTCTCTCATAGCGAGGGTATAGCGCGGAAATTTTAATCGATACAGAATTGCCTTTTGAATTATCGGTCGCGGTGGCAAGGATGGCCTCTTTATAGCTTTGGTAGTATCTTTCTGCATCTATATAAGTTAATGCCGCCTCCCCCAACATATCAAAAGAAAAAGAATAACGAGTATCCGGCCATTGCTGTGCTCGGTGATTAGCCTGCTGAATGTTTTGATCAAACACAAATTGCTTTGCTAAAATATTTATTCCTTGTTTTATAGCCGAACGAAGAACAGGCTCACTCATTTGTTTTAAGAGGTTATGAAAAATAGATTGATGATCTTCAGATCGCTCCACTATTTTTCCTGAAAACATAAAAGCAATTGAAGATATATTTACAAAAAGGTCTTTTTGATTACTAATATGATCTTTCCACTTACCTGAGGGAATTTTGTCTTCAATTAAGTCATCAATCGTTTGATTATCGGGAATACGTAGTAGAGCTTCAGCTAAACACATTAATACCACGCCCTCCTTACTGGAGAGGTCGTATTCATGAATTAATTTTTCAAATGGGTTTTTAGTTTTATAATTCTTTGCAGAGTCAATAATTTTAGAGGTTAATTCTTGAATGCTCTTTAGTTGCTCATGGTGAAAAGCTTCAATACAAGGAATTATTTTTTCATTTAATATACTTTCTTGGGATGTAAATTTATTATCAAAAACTTCCAGCATTTTTCTTACTTAATTCAAAGCTTATTCTAGTATGTTACTTTAGTAAATAAGAGCTTAACTTTTATTACTTTAAAATTAAAAATAAATAAACTTGAAAAAAAAATTCATTTCCATAAAAAAGTAATATTGTTCCCAGTATTAACTATTTGTATTTTATTAATTACCCTGTCGATAGGAATTCATGCAGTAGTGATTGGGAGAATTTTAAAGTGGAAAAACTATTTAAATAGTCATTTTGTTAGTGCTGCTGGCATGCTGTTAGTCTCACATTTAATTCACGTTTTTCTATTTGCTATAGGTTTCCAGTTTTTATCAAATGGGGACAGTAATTTAATTGGAAACTTAGAGGATAATTGGATTGATTTTTTTTATTTTTCTCTTAGCTGCTATAGTTCACTGGGTTTTGGAGATATTTATCCAGTAGGCAGTGTGAGAATTATCTCCGGTATAGAAGCTCTTTTGGGGTTGATGATGATTGCTTGGTCAGCAACTATTCTTTATTCATTGATTGAAAAAATCCAAAAGAAATAATCTTTCAATATCATAGTGTCCATTTTGGTCGTTTTGTAGATTTGAATTATTCTTTAATAAGTTACTCTTAGGTAAACTAAATATATTTTTTAAATCATCATTTATATCTATGAAATGTAATTATTTTTGGGAAACGAACCCACCGAATTATTGAAAAATATACCTTTATTCTGTTATTCCAAAAGCGCATAGTTTTTAAAACTTCTTAGCATTATTTATTTCATACTGATCCATTTATAACCTCAGCTATTCAAATTTAAGAGAGGTACACATGAAACTTGTAACTGCAATAATCAAACCCGACAAAGTGGAAGCTCTGCGCAAAGCTCTTAATAGCATAGAAATCCAGGGTTTAACCGTTGTCGAGGCCAAAGGATATGGGCGCCAAAAGGGACACACTGAAATGTACCGAGGCGCGGAATACGAAGTCCATTTTTTGCCCAAATCTCGAGCTGAGATTTTAATTAACGATAAAGATTTAGACAAAGTTATTACTACCATCAGTGACGCTGTAAAAACGGGCAAAATTGGTGATGGTAAAATTTTTGTTTCAGAAGTCCAAGATGTTGTTCGTATTAGAACAGGAGAAAGAGGCGAGGAGGCCCTTAGCTAAATGAAAAAAATTATAACTTTTTTAGTGCCAGCAGTGTTGATGACTGGTGTTGCGAGTGCAGAGGTAACTTCTGAGACTGCATTTATTTTTAATACATTTTTATTTATAATTTGTGGAATTTTAGTCATGTTTATGGCTTTAGGCTTTGCTATGCTAGAGGCTGGCTTTGTCCGTAAAAAAAATACTTCTGCAATTTTATTAAAGAATATCGCACTGTACTCCATTGCGGGCATTATGTTTTACCTGATCGGCTACAGCTTAATGTATGTAGACGTTTCAGGTTGGATCGGTAGTCTAGGAGGAGCCTTCTACAACCCCTCAGCTGATGAACTAGCTCTCCTAGACGGCGCCGAAAATGTGGATGCGATTGCGGACACTGGATATTCTGTAGCTTCTGATTGGTTTTTCCAGATGGTTTTCTGTGCAACTGCTGTTTCTATCGTATCTGGTGCATGCGCGGAGCGTATTAAAGTATGGCCGTTTATGATTTTTGCAGCTGTAATGACCGGAATTATTTATCCTATTTTTGGATCCTGGACTTGGGGCGGCGGATGGTTGTCAGAATTAGGTTTCTCCGATTTTGCTGGCTCGACAATAGTTCACTCCGTCGGTGGATGGGCTGCTTTAGTGGCCTGTTTAATCGTTGGCCCTAGATCAGGTAAGTATAATAATGGCAGAATATCTCCGATCGCCGGTGCAAATATGCCTTTAGCTTGTCTGGGTACTTTTATTCTATGGTTTGGTTGGTTCGGCTTTAATGGTGGATCTCAATTGGCCCTAGGGAGCGCTCTAGATGCAGTGGCAATTTCGATTGTTGTTGTGAATACTAATATTGCCGCTTGCGGTGGTGTAGTGGCAGCGATTGTTCTATCACAAATTATGTTCAAAAAGATCGACTTATCGATTGCTCTCAACGGTGCGATTGCAGGGTTAGTTGCAATTACTGCAGGGCCCGATTTAAGCAATCACTTTATCTCTTTAATTATCGGTGCAATTGGTGGTGTACTTTGTACGTTTGCAATTCCAATGATCGATAAAATGAAAATTGATGACGTGGTAGGTGCTATCTCCGCTCACTTAATTGCAGGCATCTGGGGTACTTTAGCAGTGGGTATCTTTGGCGGAGGAGACTTCCTCATCCAGTTAGTCGGTATCTTAGCTGCTGCTGCTTTAGTGGTACCAGTAAGCGCGATTTTCTTCTTGATCATGAAGGCGACTGTTGGTCTTCGATTATCAGAAGAAGATGAAGCAATTGGTATGGACAGAGCAGAACTGACAACTGACGCTTATCCAGAATTTAACTAAATTCTATCTATCCCTCTATAGACTTAGGGCGCCTTTGGCGCCCTAATTAATTTTGAAGTTCAAAAAGTAAAAACTCTCCTTTATCAGAGGATTGAAAATTTAATTGAGATAAAGCACCTTTAGGAATAGCAACGCCATCTCCTTCGGCTAAGGGTTGATCGTCTAATTTTATTTGTCCTTGTACAATGTGTAGCCAATAATCATGATCAGATTTTGTATTATAACTAATACTTGAGTTGCTATTTAAGATACTAGCGTAAATATTTACATCTTGATTGATAGAAATTGAATTATCCGTTCCATCAGAGGAGATAATTTTTACAAGTTTGTTTAGTTTATCCTCTTCACTAAAGTGTTTTTGATTGTATACCGGATCGATATGACGTTCTTTAGGAAGAATCCAAATTTGAAGAAAATGAACTTGTTCTGTTTTAGAGTGATTAAATTCGCTATGCACTACGCCTGTACCTGCACTCATATGCTGAACATCGCCAGGTTTAATGACTGAGCCGGTACCCATACTATCTTTATGTTCTAATGCACCTTTAATCACATACGATATAATCTCCATATCGTTATGCGGATGAGCATCAAAACCACGCCCCCCAGCAACTCGATCGTCATTAATGACTCTTAGATTTCCAAAACCCATATGCTGAGGATCATAGTAGTGACCAAAGGAAAAAGTATGTTTACTGTCAAGCCAACCAAAGTTAGTGGGCCCACGCTCCTGGCTTTTACGAATAGATATCATAGTAAGAAATTACGATAGTTTCTAAAAATAAGATCTACAAATTAGCATAGACACATATTTTATTACCGTCTAAATCTCTAAAATAACAATAATAAACATTTCCATCTGCTGGGCGTAGACCAGGGTCTCCCTCATTTTCAGACCCTAATTCCAATGCCTTTTGGTGCACTTGATCAACAGTTTTTTGGGAGTTGACTTGGAAGGCCACCATTGAACCGTTACCTAGACTGGCAGGTTTTTTATTAAAGGGTGTGCAGACATAAAATTCTACGGGGTTATCTCCTGAGGAGTAGCCAACTTCTCTAAAATCATTAAATGTTTTTTTCAATCCTATCACCCCAAGCACTTCATCATAGAAAGCAGTTGCCTTAGTTAGATTGTTGGTACCCACCATTGTATAGCCAATCATTTTTTTTCTCCTATTTATTTTATGAAATCAATTTCAGTCATTGATTAGCTTAAATTAACTCATCAATCTTTTTAGTAATTTTTTTACTGTCTGGGCTTGTCATAGAAGACCAGCTATCTACTAATTCACCTTTACTGTTAAATAGGTATTTATAAAAATTCCATTTCGGTGTTTGACTATAATTTTCCTTTAACCAACCATAGATGGGGTGTGCGTTTGGGCCTTTGACATCTATAATTTCTGTAAGAATAAATTTAGTATTATAATTAACTAAACAAAACTCCTTAACCTCCTCTTCACTTGCGAGTTCCTGATTAAAACTGTTAGAAGGTGTTCCGATAATTATTAAATCTTTATCCAAATACTCCTGATAAAGATTTGCTAAATTAGTGTACTGTTTAGTAAAACCACACCGACTGGCGGTATTAACTAAAAGAACGGGCTTTCCTTCAAAATCTTTTAAATTAATTATTTTGCCATCGACATCTTGAATAGAGAAATCATAAAGTGTTTGAGCCATAAGTATTCCTTGCTGAAAAATGATTATAAATATGAGGGTTATAATTCTCATGTTAATTTATACTTTTTATACTGTAATTAGATTGGACGCGTTTGGGCTTCTAGTTGTACACCATCCCATTTAATATATGAATACCAATCGCGGTTAATAACTTCCCAGTCAATCTCAATACCTAAACCTGGTTTAGGGTTTACTTCCACATGCCCCGTCTGATCTGTACGAATAAAAGATTTGGCACCATGTTCATGATCCTCATAAGGAACTACTTGTTCAAAGTATTCGCAGTTTGTATGACTGAGCATAATGTGTAGATTGGCTGCCTGTCCTAAAGGGTACGACCAGGACTGAAGTTCGTTATTTTTGTTATATTTACGGGCTATTTCCATTACTTGCAGCGCCTTTGTAATTCCCCCTACATAAGTGGTGTCCACCCGAGCGTGAGAAAAAACATCTTGTTTTAGTGATTGCTCAATCATTAAAGGATTTAGAATGGAATTGCCCGCACCAATGACAGGGGTTTGTATTTCACCGCGCAACCACTGGTAACTATCCCAATCGTAGTCATTAAAAGGAGCTTCAAACCATACAAACTTAAGCTCATCTAGTTTTTTTCCTAAGATTAAGGCATCGGACCTTGTATAACGCTGCTCACAGTCAATCATGAAATGTATATTAGGGAACTGCGGGCAAACTTCTGATACCATAGCCAAATCAAATTCTAGATCACACCATGTGTGGAACTTGATTGTATGAAAGTGTTGTAATTGCAGTTCACGAACGAAATCAGTGTACTCTTGAATAGAGTGAAAGAGTGGAGTGGAAGCATAAGATTTTATTTTTTCTCTTTTTTTTCCTAGAATTTCACACAGGGGTTTATTTTGATATTTTGCATAAGCATCCCACATTGCAATATCTAAACTAGAAACCGAAAGCGGATTTAAAGGTACACAGCGTGTTAACATAAACTCTGTTAAAGCAGATCGATCCTCTAGTTTTTTTCCTACAACTTCTGGAAATAAATTGCGATAGGACTCAGTCACGGAGTAATCGTAATGGTGTTCGGTAGGTATTAATACACCCCCCACACCTTCAATACCAGAGGCTGTAGTCACTTTGACAATTATATTAGCCTCATACATGGGTGTCATATCTTTAGCCCAAATGATTTGTGGGGCAGAAGAATGACAGGCGAATGCCTCGGCCGAAATAATGGTTAAATCGGCCATTAGAAAATTTTACAAAAACTTTCGCGCGAGATGACGAAGTTTACCGTCGGTTGCATCAAATTCTAAATAGCAACCCTGTAGGTGTCGAGCTCCTTCGTTGGCATCATAGGCGGTTCGCCCATGGAGTAGTCGATGATTATCAAACATCATAATATCACCCGGTTTGAGCTTAAATTTCAACTCAAATTGAGAGGAACAGTAAAGATCGCCTAATAATTTCCTGGCTCGGTAGAATACACTGAGCTTTTCTTGCGTTAATGGGGGAACATAGTCAACACGAGTACTATAGCGAACCTGTTTGTAATCCCCATCATCATCTAATTCAATCAACTCTCCCCAATTTTCAAGCACTATATCTTTATCTTGAAACTCAAAACGAATATTGGTTTCTGTTAAAGCTTTAAATGCTTCTGGGTCAGTTTTTTTTATATATTCAGCGACTGCAAATCCATCAACTAAAGTAGAAAAACCTCCAGAGACTTCATTTTTGAGGCAGTGTAAAAATTGGATACCGGGCGCTGTAGGTTTTCTATAGGGGTTATCAGTATGAGGAGGAAGGGCAATTGGCTTGTAGGCTAAATCATTAGGGTTAGGTTTGGACATCACATCAAAATATTCTCCAAAGTTTGTTACTTTGATGGGTCCAATGGAGTTTACAAATTTTAGTAAGTATTTGTCTTCGGTTGGAACATTTTTAATAATTACAAATCCAAATTTATAAAAATCAATTAACAGATCATACATGGATTTTTTTTCTGCCATGTTTTCTTCGAATTGAGCTTCTGGAAATTTGCCTAGCTGGGAATCCCAAAGGATGCGATCAGGTAAAGGACCTCTTTTATTCCGTTGCTCATCCATTTCTTTTAAGAGATCATCAATATTAAACACTCCCTGAATGCCATCATTAAATTCAATATTCAAATGACGGTCTTGTTGTTGAGCTGATTTAATTTTCAGATTTAAATCAATACTAGAGGGTTCATATAAACGTTGGTGGGTATCAATGTCAAAATAACTTTCTCCGGGGAGCCTTTCCCGTAACCACACAGGATGAATTTGATAGAGTTTATTTAAATGATTTACACTCAGTGTGTCGTTTTCAAATTGGATTTTCATAGCACTACCCTCACAGCATTATTCCTGAGAGGATTTTTTTCTAAAATGATTTAGGTGTCAATAAAGAAATTCTAAGATATTTTTATGATTGCTTCAATTTCCACTGAAAAACCAATGGGAAGTGAATTAGCTCCGACAGCGGCACGTGCATGAATACCCTTTTCACCAAATACCTGCTGCATTAAATCAGAACACCCATTTATAACTAACGGTTGTTTTGTAAAATCAGGAGTACAGTTAACAAAACCTGTTAGTTTGATAACTTGCTGGACCCGATTTAAATCGCTAATTTCATTTTTTAAAGCGGCTAATATGGCTAAACCACATCGCTGGGCATGTCCTTGGGCGGTCTCGATATCTAAATCTTTACCTACAACACCTTGCGCGAAGGTCCCATCCTCCAATAGAGGACCCTGTCCTGAGATGTATGCAATATTATCGACAATCACACATGGTTTATAACTCCCCGCAGGTTTTGCGGGAGAAGGGAGGGTAATTCCTAATTCTAATAGTCGTTGTTCGATAAGCATTAGTTTTTTTGTTCTTCTTCTATCTTATTGATTATTTGCTCAGTTGCCAACTGCATACCAAGAGGAGTGGCCGTACGAGGCATCACAATTGAAGGAGTACTTTCATCACGAATGTTACTACTTCTTCCTACCTTAATTCTGTAATAGTTATAAGGAGCCATAAAAGAGTAAATCACAATCATATAAACAAACCAACCATAGCTACCCATGTACTGCATGAAGAGCGATGCAATTATAGAACTAGGTACCATGCCTATAGCATTAACAAGTGTAATAGTTGAGCTTCCGCTGACAAACTCTTCTTTTTCTAAAAAATCATTCATGTGAGAAATCACAATGGTGTAATAGGGAAGGGAAACAGCAGCGTGTATTCCTATGAATAGTAATAATAAGTAAAAGGACATTTTGCCAAACATAAAAGCCAGCACCAAAGAAGCGATTGCAATTAAGTTTAGGACTAACATCACCGTTCTTCGATCGTAGCGATCTGAAAATTTTCCAATAGGGTACTGAGCAACAGCACCAAAGAAAGTGTTGGTAAAAACTAATAATGAAATTTGGAATACTGTTAATCCGGATTTCGCCCCAAATACTGCAATAAGTCCAAATAATCCTCCGTACACTAAGCCAATAGATAGGGATCCTACAAAAGCCATGGGGGATTTACGGTATAGTTCTTTCAAAGAAATGAATTTTGGTGTTGTAAATTCTGGGGCTGGTTTTTTTGTTAGTAAGATAGGTATTAAAGCAACTGAGATTAATAAAGAAACCAATATAAACAGATCCGCAGCAGAGGGTGATCGGAAGTTGACCAACATCACCCCAAAACAATTACTAAAGTATAAAACAAACATATAAAAACCGATAAGCTGGCCTCTAGTTTGATTGTCGGCTCGACTATTTAACCAACTCTCGCAAACAATATAAATGGCAGCAAATGAAAAACCTGTAATTGCCCTGAAAAATAACCACGCCATCGGGTGGACAAACACCCAGTGCAACAAAACAGCTGTTGAGGCTAAAGAGGCAAACGCTGCAAATACTCTAATATGTCCAACGTTTTGTATTAATTGAGGGCATCGTATTGAGCTAAATAAATACCCTAGATAGTAACCTGCAAAAGAGTAACCAATTTCAAAATCACTAAATTCATAACCAACAGCATTAATACTTAACAAAGTACCTTGAAGTGCATGGGCTAGCATAATTGCGCCGAAGCCTGTGAATAGCGCCCATGAATTTAGGATGGTTCGAAACATGTGCCCACAATTAAACCTTTAAATTTAGATTACAATAATTATTTAATAAATGGAAATTTAGTCATCTCAGCTTCTACTTTTTGGCCATCAAGACTAAGGGTTAAGGGCTGATGTAAATGCTGTTTTGATTTTTGGATCATAGCTATGCCAATACATTTCTGAAAATGCGGACTATAGCAGGCGGAGCGAAGTTCGCCAATTTGTTCACCATTCAGGGAAATAGGTAAATGCTTCGTAACAGATATTTGTGGCAACTTTATAAATAACCCAATTAATGATCTTTTAACTCCTTGAGCTTGCTCTTTTTGTAATACCGATTTACCCAGGTAGTTAATCTCAGGATTAAAAGATACAAAAGCTTCTAGTCCACACTCTAAAGGGGTATCGTTAATATCCATATCATTACCGTAGGATAATAGCCCACTTTCAATTCTTTCAATAAGATTAGGACATCCAGGTCTTACATTTAAGTCGCTTCCATTTTTCATTAGGGTATCAAATAAATCCTGGCCTTTTAGATCATCATCTACATAAATCTCAAAACCACCTTGTTTTGACCAACCAGAGCGAGCGATTAAAAAATTATGATTATCAAATTGAAAATTTTTAAAGTGAAAAAACTTCAAATTCAGAATATCTTCTCCAAAAACCCTCTTCATTAATTCAAATGATTTAGGACCTTGGACGGCCAAAGGGTTAATATTTGGTTCAGTTATTTTGACATCAAACCCTTTTCCAATTGCTATGCCTTTTGCATATAACAAAACATCGGTATCAGCAATCGATATCCACCAAGTATCAGGTTTCACCTTCATTACAAGTGGATCATTTAAAATCCTTCCCTGATCATCAACTATGGGTGCATAGTAACAAACATGATCTTTAGCTTTAGATAAATCTCGACAAGTGACTAATTGGGTTAATTTATAAGCATCTGGTCCTTGTATCTGAACCTGTCTTTCAGCTGAGACGTCCCATAACTGAACGTTTTCTTTTAAGTGATAATAATCCTCTTCCACACCTTTGATGGACGCTGGAAGGAGCATATGGTTGTAAACAGTATAAGCTTGAACGCCGTATTTCTCTATTCTAGAGGTAAAAGGTGTAGATCGAACTCGTGAACTTTTTGCGATAATTGGGCTCATAATTATTTAATTCAGTTAATATGATCTCGTAAATCAAATCAAATACAATCTATACATTTTGAGCAATTAGTCGTTATCGGTTAGCCCTGCTCCTGCGCCAGATAATTTTTTTTCTTCTGTTTCTTCGACAAAGGTTTCTAAAGATAGCTCGTACAATTCATCCCAAGTACTTTGTGAGTATTGGGGCGATCTAGAGGTAGAAAAATCTAAAGTTATTTTTGTAGCGATATGGGGAAATAGTTGATTACTTAAACTAACAATTTCTCCTGGTGATAAATTAAAATTAATTTCGTTTGATATAAATTTAATATTGAGCAAATTTTTTTTTGCAGATCTTTTTAAAAAAGGAAGAAGTAATAAAGGTTCATATATTTCTAAAAATGAAAATTGTTTTTGGAATTGTTTGTTATGTAAATTATCTAAAAAAAATACACCAAAGTGAATAGGACATATTTTTATTAACTTCTCATCATTTAAAGGATTTTGAATTGGGTTGAAAGACGTTAGACCCAAATCCACTAATCTTTTAAAACTTTCTAAGCCCGGTAGAAGTGATTGTTCTAATATACGAACTGCCTTAGCAATTTCTTCTGCCATCCCCCAACTAAGTCCCTTTGCTCGAGCAGATCTTTTAACTACAGTTTCTATTTCGTAGAGTGACTGCATTAGGCAATTTTTTTGTAGGACCAAGTATCATTAGATTTATCAATTTCTTTCATCAGAGGTGCGCCTTGATACATCGTAATCCTAACCCAGCGGTCTGACCGTGGATCAAATCGTGTGGCCCCAAAAAAAGATAATTTTAATCGGAGCATATCAACGGGTATTAATTTTTTTGAAATGGTATTATCTTGGATCTCTGAGTAGGGCAGTTTCTCACATATAAAAATACGTCTTAAAATATGTCGATATTGTTGTGTTTTCAGCAAATAAGTGGCCAAATCTTCATTTGGATTTTCGGTTTTGAGTTCTCGATAGAGGGCATGAACATCTCTTGCAATAGCTAACGGTAATTCTAGTTCTGCACCTTCTTCTGAGAAGCGATCAGACATTCTAGGTTCTTGCTTGTTTTTTGAGTAATACCAAAAATTGAAAATATTTTCTTTTTCATCAAAATTAACATCTAATAGCCATTGATACTGTTTCTCAATTAATTGACAAATATCAGCAATAGAACGAGAGGCATCAATTTCAAAATATATCTCTTCATCAATAGACATTTCATAGCTAAAGGGCTCTACAATAAGAGGGTAAATCTCCATCATTAAAGAGACAACTAACTCACAACACTCTGCCTCGGTATTTTCCTCAACCCAATTATAAACTGTATTCCAAAAATACTTACTTAATTGAATATTCGAAATATATACCTGAAATTTTTTCAGATCCTTTATTAGATTTTTATTTTTATTAATTTGATAGGGGCTATCAGTTTTCCAAAAGAGGATGTTTTCTTGAATAATTTTTAGATATTCATTAAATTTTTCATATTCACTAATATTTACAACTTCAATAGAGCGAATGGCTTGAAGTGATTTTTCTTTAGCAAGTATCCACTGATTTAATAAGGCAGGGTGATTAACAATAAATGGCGCCATTCCTAATCCGGTAGAATTTCCAATACCAAGATTTCTTGCAATATCATCGCTTAGTTTTACAGCGGTACTAGGGGATCGTTGATGTGCGATATGATTAACTTGATCAAAAGTAAATTGTCTAGCTAGGTATACAAGCATCATTTCTAAACGAAAGGGTCCTTTTAATTCATTACGATCTTGCACTTTGATACGGTCTGCTAAACCAAACTTTCCAGATCCGTATACGGCAGTTGTTCGATAGAGATATCCCACCTCATAAAGTTGTTCTGTATTAGGCTGTCTCCCTTGAGAAAGACTATCAACTACATGTTGAAAAATTCGAACAGATTTATTTGCTCTCGAAAGACACAATTCTTTTTCACTCACTCTCCCTTGCTCCTGTAAGGGCACATTTGCTTGCAGTCTTAGAATATCTGCTGGGCTAGGTATGCCGTCATAAAGGACAAAGGAAGCATCCCACTTGGTTGCTATCACTCGATCTGATCTCTCGCTATCTTCCAGATGGTTTGAAAAACAAACCAGTGAGTATATTTTACGATCTTTTTTTACAACATAGACCGCATAACCATATCCATGATCATCTAATTGAAACTCATGACATGTAAAATTCCACTCTTTAAATTCACGAATGAAACTACGAAGAAAAGAGAGCTTTGATTGGTGGAACGATCCAAGGCGATCTAATCGCATTACAAACTGAGGTTTACGTAAATTAATCTTCATTAATCAAATTTCTGATAAAAATTATACCAATTATTTCCTAAAATACCGTTTATCTCTGTCTCATTAAAACCAACATCTTTCAGGCCCTTTTCTATATTATTAAATCCTCGAGCGTCTTCAAACCAATGGGGTTGAGGGGGAAATCCAGGATTTTCGGCATTACCTTCACCAAAATCTTTAGTTTTAGTCCAAGTCCCATTTCGCATCCACTCAACTATACTATCAGGATGTCCAATACATAAATCGGATCCAATACCAATTTGGTTAACAGAGATCTTCTCTGTTGTATGGGCAATCATTTCACAAAATGATCTAAGCGTACAATTCGAGGTTTCTTTTAAATGATGTGGATAAAGGGAAAAACCAATCATACCTTCACTATCATTGAGGGCTTTTAAAACGGCATCTGATTTATTTCGAAGGCCTTTATGCCAAAATGATGGATTGGCATGACTAATCACAATTGGTTTTTCTGAAATATCGATTGCTTCTAATGTTGAAAGCTCTGCAGAGTGAGACATATCGATAATCATTTTTACCCGATTCATTTCTTTGATAACTTCTTTGCCCATTCGCGTAATTCCACTATCTTTTTTTTCATAACATCCAGTCGCAAGAAGCGATTGATTGTTGTAGGTCAGTTGCATGAATAATACGCCTTGCTTTTTTAGCGTCTCTACATATTCGATGTTATCTTCTATAGGGGAGCAATTTTGCAAACCAAAAAAAATTGCAGTTTTATTCTGTTGGTGCGCTTTTTCTATATCTTGAGAGGTACTCCCATGGATTAGAAGATCATCATGATTTTGAAAATATTGTTGCCATTGCTGAATATTTTTTTGTAATTCATCAAAGTCCTCATGGTAGCAAATAGTGGCATGAACAGCATCCAGTTTTGCCTCGTGGTTAATTTCAAAAATCTCTCTGGACCAGTTACAATACTGGAGATTGTCCACGCGAAAATTCATTTAAGAATTATATGGAACCTGAATTGATGTAGGAAGTCTTTACTTGAGTGTAAAAATCGCGTGCATAGGTTCCTTGTTCACGAGGACCGAAGCTGGAGGCTTTACGGCCTCCAAAGGGAACATGATAATCTAAACCAGCCGTTGGAAGATTAACTGTAGCCACACCTGTTTTGATATTTTGTTTAAAATACTCAGCCTTTGCAAGTGACTGGGTAATAATCCCACTCGATAACCCAAAATCTGTATCATTGGCAATTTCTAGTGCATGCTCGAGATTTTTAGCAGGAATAACACATGCAATAGGGCCAAACATCTCTTCTTGGTTAATACGCGATTGATTATCGCCGTCTATAAATAGAGTAGGCTCCATGTAATACCCCGCTGTTCTCATGTTCATCGGGTTACCCCCAAAAGCAAGCTTTGCCTCTCCCTTTCCAATTTCCACATAGTTGAGATTAGATTCATATTGGGCTTGATTTGAAGCGGGTCCCATTTGAGTACCTTCATCAAGAGCATGGCCTACTTTTAAATTTTTAATATTATCAATTAATCCCTCGATAAACTGCTTATAGACATTTTCATGAACAATTAATCGTGAGGAGGCAGTACATTTCTGACCCGTCCCTCCAAAAGCACCATTGGCAGCGCAACTAATTGCTGTTTTAAGATCCGCATCATCCATTACAACTAATGGATTTTTTGACCCCATCTCCATTTGCATTTTCTTTAATTGAGGTGATGCATCTTGATAAAGTTTCCTACCTACATCAACCGAACCTGTAAAAGAAATGGCCACAATATCTTTATGCGTTGCTATTTTATTTCCAATATCCCCACCTGATCCTAAAACCAAATTAAATAAACCCTCAGGTATATCTTGTTTTGCAATAATTTTTGTTAGCTCAACAGCGCTTGCAGGTGTTAAGGATGCTGGTTTCAATATTACAGCATTTCCACACATGAGCGCAGGGGCTGCCTTCCAGGCGGGTATTGCAATAGGAAAGTTCCAGGGGGAAATTATACCTACAACCCCGAGAGGCTCTCGAGAAATTTCTACTTGAAAACCTGGTCGTGTGGAGGGAATTTTTTCACCATAAAGTCGAAGACACTCTGACCCGTAGTATTGAAACTGTTGCCCAGCACGTGCTACCTCTCCTATGCCTTCCGCAAGTGGCTTGCCTTCTTCTCGAGATAATAGTTCTCCTAAAACTTTTGATTTTTCTATTAATTCATCACCAATTTTAATAAGAATTTGCGATTTTTTTTCAATTCCTACTTTCTCCCACTCTCTTTGAGCGAGGATAGCAGATTGAACTGCTTGTTCAAATTGATCCGAAGTTACAGAGGAATACTCATCGATGATATCAGAAGTGTCAGAAGGATTGATATTGGTAATCGTACCAGTTCCCTTAAGCCATTGACCACCAATAAAATTGCAATTTTCCATTTATCTACTTTTTTAAAATTTGAGATAATCTCTCAGAGGTAAGATAACCGATACATAGCCCATCTTCACCTATAATTTCTAATAAATTAGGTTTATCGACAACGACTTTATCAATGAACTTTTCAATAAAATCTTCACCTTGGATCTTCATTGATTGACCATTTAATAAATCCTTAGAGACTTCAGATGAATCTTGCATTATGTTTTTTGCCTTTAGAACTCTGCTTCGATTAACATCTTCAACAAATTTTTTAACGTACTCAGTTTTGGGATTCAAAAGAATATCTACAGCCTTACCTTCTTGATCCATAGAACCATCTTTTAAAATAGCAATTTTATCACCTAGTTTTAATGCCTCATCAAGATCGTGGGTAATAAATACTACTGTTTTTTTTAATTCGAACTGTAGTTCTAAAAGTATGTCCTGCATATCTTTTCTAATAAGAGGGTCTAGGGCGCTGAAGGCCTCATCCATTAGTAGAATATCAGGGTCATTAGCTAGAGCTCTTGCTAATCCCACCCTTTGTTGCATTCCTCCGGAAAGTTGTTGAGGATATCGATGCTCATAACCTAATAAACCTACGCGATCTATCCAATGCATAGATTTTTTTTCAGCCTCTTCTTGATTTACTTTTTTTATAAACAACCCAAATGAAACATTTTGTAAAACTGTTTTATGAGGCAATAAAGCGAATTTTTGAAAAACCATGGCAGTTTTGTTTTTTCTAAATTCAAGCAACTCCTTTTGACTGAGAGTCAGAACATCTTGACCATCAACAACCATTTCTCCCGAGGTGGGCTCAATAAGTCTATTAATATGCCTAATTAAAGTAGATTTACCCGAACCAGACAAACCCATGATAACTTGTAATGAATGATCAGCTATATTTAAATTAATCTTATTTAAACCTAAGACATGTCTGTATTCTTCAAGCAGTTCATCTTTACCAACGCCGTTATTTACTTTTTCAATAAGAGATGATGGATTGG
>CAYRCI010000014.1:0-33429 GCA_964422765.1 uncultured Alphaproteobacteria bacterium
TCAATAAAATCATATTTAGAATTAATTAAATTTTTTGGTATCCCATTAATATTAAGAATATTTCTAGTAATTTCCTCTCCAATTACACCGTCACCTCTAGTCAGGGCCAAATATAGTTTATTATTTTTATAGTGTAGCGAAAGTGAAACACCATCGATTTTGCAATCAACAATATACTCATGAGATAAAAATTGGTTATTCAAAAAATTATTAGCTTTTTTATAAAAATCGATAAGATCATTTTTTCCAAATGAATTAGATAAAGATAACATTGGGTGCTTATGTTTAATTTTTTTAAATCTCGAATTTGGAATAGCTCCTACACCGATTGTATCTTTTTCAATAAAGGAGGGATTATCTCTTAAAATTTTTTCATATTCCTTTTTAATTTCATCGTATTCAGCATCTGATTTACTGGGTACTGAGTTGTAATATTCATCATTTAACTTAATTAACTCAGATTGAAGCTGTTCAAACCTTTTTAATGGATAGTCAATCATTTATGCATTAAATCTGAAGCAACTTTCTTTGCCTCCGCAGTGATTTTATTGCCACTAATGAGAGAAGCAATTTCATTAATTCTTTCTTGTATATCGAGCTCTAAAATACTACTTTCCAAGCTATCTTTATTTAGATTTTTAGAGATTTTCCAATGTTTCTCCGCTTTTGAAGCTACTTGAGCTGAGTGGGTAATTGCTATTACTTGATTATTTTTTGACAATTCTAGTATTTTGTTTGCTACATTTTCTGCAACTCTTCCACTTAAACCGCTATCAACTTCATCAAAAATAATTATACCATCATCGGATAGCTGAGTAGATATCGATTTGATAATTAGCAAAAGCCTAGATAGCTCTCCACCAGATGCAACTTTTTTCACTGAACTAAATTGAGCTTTGTTTGAAGTACGAAATAATACATCAAGATCATCAATTCCATTTAAATTATAATCATTTTGCATTTTTTCCTTAAATTCAAATTTAATTTCACCTTGGTCTATATTAAGTTTAGGCAGTTCAGAGTTTATTTTTTTAGTTAATTTTAATGCTTCATTAATTCTAACTTTAGAAATTAATTTGCTTTCCTTGACAAATATATCAAGCGCCTGTTGATAAAGTTTTTGTTTTTTTATTTTTTCATTTTCAAAATTCTCTAAAATATTTATTTCATCTAATATTTTTTCGGTAAGTTCATTTAATAAATTTGGATCTATTTCAAAATATTTTGCTAGATTTTGATATTCATAAATCTTAGCATCTATTTCATCAAAATTTATATCATTAAAATCATAATCATCTAATTTTGCCTCAATATCATTTATAAATTCATTCAGATCTATTAAAGTCGAGGAGAATTTTTCAGAGATATCTTTAAACTCAGGATCTAACTCGCTAATTTTTTGAACGTTTTTTTCTATTTCAGATAAGATTGAATCCTTATTGATATTTAAAATTGATCTTTTAATTTCGTAAGAAGTATCACTTATTTTTTTTATATTTCTGTTTAAATTTTTTTGGTTTAGTAATTTTTCATATTCATCTTTTTTTGGATTTAAATTTTTGATTTTTCGATATTTAGATTTTAATATTTCTAATTTATCTTTGATTTGATTTTCGTTATTTAAGTGATTTTCATAGTCTAATTTAATTTCTTTATAGTTGTTAAAATATTTAAATAAGTTGTTTTTGTTAATATTTGCAAATTTATCTATAAAATTTAAAAAATATATTTCATCAAAAAGTTCTTGCTGCTCAAAGTTTTCTTGAAATTCAATAACGCCACTTATTAATTTTTTTATTAACCCCAAAGATGTAATTTGACTATTAATAAAAATCTTAGATTTTAAATCAGAATTAATTTCTCTTTTAATAATTAGGTAGTCATCTTCTATATCAATTTCTAAATCTTGAAGAGTTTTTTTAATTTTTTTTGTAATATCAAATACTGCTGTAATTTTTGAAATAGTGCCTTTTTCTATTTGAAGATTATTAAAGTTTTTACCCCCTAAAACTAGTTTTAATCCTTCTATTATAATTGACTTTCCTGCGCCCGTTTCACCAGTGAAGGCATTAAAGCCACTATTAAAATTTATTGATACTTTTTTAATTAAAATAAAATTTTCGATTTCTAATGAAATTAACATTAAAAATTAATCTATATTTATAACTGCTGAATTATAAGGATCATCATTTTTATTCTTAATAAATATTTTTATCGGATTGAAATTTTCGAACCATTTTTCTTTTTTAATATCAACTATTGAGTTAATTAGGTTATATGATTTTTTATACCAATTACTTTCTGGAAAGTTATAAGCGAGTATAGATGCATATTTTATTGAAAGATCTTTTTCTTCAATTTTGTCATATACATAAACTAAATAATATAAAGTTTCTTCGATGCTTGTAGTTGACGGGTAATTTTCAAAAATATCTTTTAAATAAATTAAAGTGGCATTGTAGTTTTTTTTATCTAAATAAAATTTAGCTTTAAGTAATTTGTCATTTGCTAGATTATTATCAATAACTTGGAGTTTAGTTATTACATCAATCTCGTATTTACTATTAGGGTAGGCATTTAAAATAAAGTTAAATTTTTCTTTAGCCAATTGGGTATTTTTTTGACTGTAATTAGGCTTTTTAATTAAAATATAATAGGTCATCGCCTCCATATAGTTGGCGTAAACTATATCCTTACTCCCTGGATAATATTTTTTATAATTTTCAGCTATAGCACGAGTTTGCTCATAATCTTTTTTCAGAAAATTTATATATGCAGTCAATAAAATACCTTTATTTGCATATATACTACTCGGAAAAATCACATCAATTTTATCTAATTCTGATAACGCTAAATCATATTGTTTGTTATTGATAAATGTATTGGCACGCTCGAACAATTCATAATCAGTTAGTGTATTCTTACTGTATTCGGTTATGTCATTTATATTTGTAGTATCTTTGTCCTTAGAACAGGATAAAATTAAAAAAATTACAAAAATTGGGAGAATCTTATTAATCACCCATGAATTATAGCTTCAGAAAAAAAAATAAAACAGTCAAATATGTGATTATCCATTACACTGGAATGAAAAGTCTTGAATTGGCATATAAAAAACTAAACTCTTTGAAATCTGATGTGAGTTGTCATTATTTAATTTCAAGAAAGGGCAGCATATTTAATCTACTTTGCCCTAGCTTAAAAGCTTGGCATGCCGGTGTATCTAAATGGCGTAATATTTCAAATTTAAACGATGTATCTATTGGTATTGAATTAGAAAATAGGGGGCATGAATTTGGATACCAATCTTTTACTCAATCACAATATACTTCACTTAAAAAATTATATAATTTTTTAAATATTAATTTTTTTATTAAAAAAAATAATTTTTTAACTCATTCTGATATAGCCCCAAATAGAAAAAAAGATCCTGGGGAAAAATTTTTTTTTAGTAAGTTTGATGCAATTAAAGATAAAATCTTAGATAAGAATAAAATAAATAAAAGTAAAAATATAGATAATTTGTTAAATCATTACGGATTTCATAAATCATATATTAAAAATTATAAAAATGACTGTATTATTGCTGTAAAGAGGTCGCTTAATTATAATAAACAAAAAATTAATCCTGAAATAAATCAAGCTTTTTTAAAAGATTTTTATAATTTAATATTTAAATAAAAAATATATTATTTCGTTGGGTAGCTCGCAGTCGCTTTAACTTTAGTTAAAGAGGAAAGTCTGAGCTCGCGTAGAAAGTGATAACGGATAACATCCGTCGAGGGAAACCTTAGGGAAAGTGCAGCAGAAAAAAACCGCCTTCGGGTAAGGGTGAAAAGGCGAGGTAAGAGCTCACCGGGTATTATAAAAAATATCGCGATATGTAAACCCTATCACGAGTAAGATCAAATAGAGGTTAAAACTATTTCTACAGTTGACCTGGGTTGATCGCTTGAGCTATTCAGCAATGAATGGCCTAGATAAATGACTGCTTTTTTTTATAAAAATACAGAACTCAGCTTATAGCTACCCATAATTAATTTTACTATTACCCTAAAATCCCATATAATCCCATGAAATACCATGAACGTATTTCTATCTTCATTTTTAGGAACCATAGACTCAAAAAATAGAGTTTCGATACCCTCCAGTTTTAGATCTACAATTAAAAATTCCAATGAACAGGTATACCTTTTTAAAAGTTTAAAGTACCCATGTTTGGAAATACATCTTTCATCGAAAATTCATACTCTTATCTCAAGCTTTGAGGAAAAAGATTTTTTTTCCAAAAAAAATGATCATTTCAAAACAGCCATACTTTCAGATTTAGAGGAAATCACTATAGACAATGATGGGAGAATTACCTTACGAGATCTTCATCAAAAATTTTCTAAAATTAATAAAGAAATAATTTTTATTGGAAAAGGAAATCATTTTGAAATTTGGGATAAAAATCTAGGTGAAAATCATAAAAATATTTCAAGGGCTAAGTTTAAATGATCGAAAATTTACATAAACCAATCATGGTAAATGAAATTTTAAAATTTACAGAGGGTTTAAGCAATTTAAATATTTTAGATTGCACATTTGGTGGAGGCGGACACACTCTTCAATTTTTAAATAAAAATCATAAGGTTTTTGCTTTAGATTGCGATCCAAATGCAATTGATATTGCAAAAAATTTAAAGAAAAAATTAACTAATTTATTTTATTTCCAAATAAATTTTAAAGATATTGATTTGGTAAATGATAAAAATTTTAAGCAATGTAAATTTGATTTTATTTTATTAGATCTTGGGTATTCATCAAATCAACTAGAAAATGTAGATATTGGTATATCGTTTAAAACTGATGCAAATCTAAATATGAATTATTTGGACAGTGAAAATTCTGCCTTCAATATTATTAATAACTATTCTGAAGAAGACCTTTCCAAAGTTTTTTTTGAATTTGGAGAAATTTTTCAATCAAAAAAACTTGCAAAATATATAGTTGAGTCTAGAAAAACAAAAAAAATAAATACAAATTTTGAATTAATTGAAGTTCTTCGAGATAGTAAGGTTAATTTCAAATCTAAAAAAATACACTTTGCTACACAAGCATTTCAAGCTCTTAGAATTGAAGCAAATAATGAACTCGCTAATTTAAAAATATTTTTAAATAAAATTCATGATTACATTCAAAAGGGAGGGTTTTTAGCTATTATCTCCTTCCACAGTTTAGAGGATAGAATTGTGAAAAACTTCTTTAAAGACAATTCTTTTCTTAAGGGCGGCTCATTTAAAAACGGTGATAATTGGGCTTTTGAAATTTTAACTAAAAAACCTATTACACCTCAAATAGAGGAAATCAAATATAACCCTAGGTCAAGATCTGCAAAGCTTCGAGTGGGAAGGTTTATAAATTGACCAACCATATATCCAAGTTTCTTTTATTGTTTTTTTTAATTATGGTTTTCATTAGTTTTAAAAATGAAACCAAATTTTTAAAAGATCAAGTTCATCAATTAAAAAATGAATACTCTAATAGTTATCAGATTTTTTTAAAACGAGAAATACAGCTTTCTAAATTAATCAATCAATTTCAATCAGACAGCTATCAATTTAATTTTGTTTCAAATAAAAAAATTTTAAAATTTGATCGAAAAGGTCTTAAAGATTTTACTTTAATTAAGGTAAATTATGATCAGCGTCAATAATGAAACTGATTATAGACTTATAGATCAAACAAGAAAACTTTATATTTTTTTTTTTATATCTACTCTCTCCCTTTTTATAATAATTTTTCTAAAGTTATTTCTTTTAACTTTAGAAAAAGATTTTAAAAAAGAGATAATAATTCAAAGCACAGAATTAAAAAAGTTACCTAGTATATTAGATAGAAATGGGAATGTATTAGCATATTCTGATTATAACTTTTCAATTTATCAAGATGAAGATAAATTCACTTATCTAAACAGAAATGCTCCTCTAGACGAAATTAAAAAAAGTATCTTTACCGGAAAATCGAATATTAAATTTGAAAAAATCTTATCTAGAAAATATCCATATAGTGAAATACTTAATAATTTTATTGGCCAAGTAAACATTGATCAAATAGGAATTTCTTTACTTGAAAACAAAGTAAATAACTTTGATGAGGACATGAGTCTCAGTATTGATATTCAAATTCAAAAGTTAGTACATGACTCACTTTCCAAAGACGTCAAAAATTTAAATCCTGACTATGCACTAAGTGTCATCGTCGATTTAGACAAGGAAGCAATACTTAGCAGTGTCTATTTAGATAATTCGGATACCCATTTTGATGAGTCTTTATTGCCCCTCAAAGATCTTACATTTGAATTTGGATCAGTATTTAAACCATTTACGGTATATTCAGCGTTAAATAATAACAAATTGGATTTAAATGAATACTTTGATGTAGATCAACCTGTTTATATAGGCAATAAATTAGTCAAAGATTTTTCTCCTAGTAAAATTCCATACCAAGTTAAAGATATTTTAAAACAATCTTCAAATAGGGGCGCTGTTTTAATTAGAAGAAAGCTGGATTGTCAAAAAGAATTTAAAAAGGACTTTGAAAGTTTAGGTTTATTAAACTCAACTGATATTGGTTTTGAAATGTACTCTGCCAACCCTATAGTGAACCCTTTTAGGTCATCTTATTGTGATAATATGCCATTTGGATATGGGCTATCTGTTAGTCCTATACAATTAATCAATGCCTATGGGAAAATTATAACTGGAAGAATGGATTTCCAAGCACATATTTTTAAAGATAATAAAATAAAAAAAAATAAATTTAATAATATTTCTAATACTCTCAATAAATTATTATTTTACGCAAACGAGTCAAATGAAGAACTTTATAATAATTTTTTAATTGCTGGCAAAACAGGTACCGCAGATAAGAAATATGAAAAAGGCTATTTTCAAAATGTTACTTATGTTAGCTATTTTCCCTACAATGATCCAAAATATTTATCGTTTACATTTATGCAAAACCCTAGAGAGAGCTATGGGGCTTTTATGACGGCAGGGAATACAGTTAAGCATGCATTTTATAATATTTTAAGAAATATTTATATGTATTTGGATTTAACTATATTAAATACTAGTAATACTTAATTTAATGAATTTAGAATTTCTAAAAAAAAAAGGTTATAAAATTAAATCAAATTGGCAAGATCTTTCATTAAAATCGATTTATTTTATTAATACCTCTAAAGATGAAAGGTTTATTTATTATCAGAAGAAGGCAATTAAGAAAAAGTGCAAATTTATTTTATGTAAAAAAAAATTTAAACATTTAGCAATAGATAAAAAAATTAATTACTTTTACTATAGCTCTGAAAAAGAGCTAATCGATATTAGCCATAAATTTTATCCAATTAATCAAATTAAAATAATCTTTGTTACGGGAACTGATGGCAAAACTTCCATTGCATATGGGTGCCACAAGTTAATGAATTTGAACCAATTTAATTCTTGTTATATTGGAACAATTGGTTTTTTTCTAAATGCTAAAAAAATTAAGAGTTTAAATAATACAACACCCCATTATTTAGAAATATTAGATATGCTAGATTTTTCAATTAAACAAAAAGCAAAATATGCTTTTATTGAGGCATCTAGTATTGGCTTTTGTGAGGGAAGACTTGGAAATATTCAATATGACTGTCTAGTTTTAACTAATTTAAAATCAGATCACTTGGATTATCATAAAACAATTCAAAATTATCATAATTCTAAAATAAACTTGATAAAAAAGCACGCAAAAGAAAATTCTAAAATTTTAGTTCAAGACAGTCACCTGACTAAAAAAATAAATCCAATTTCAAAAAATATAATTTTCCAACAGAACTTTATAAAAGATAATCAAATAAACCTTATAAAAAAAGATCATATTACTTATCAACTTAACTATAATAACTTAAAATTCTCTTTTACAGCTTTTAGTGATTTTGTTTCTATGAATATATTAACAAACGTAATTTTATTTAAGCTTGTTACACATAAAATACCTAAGACGATAAATAAAAAAATACTGCCTCCCGGAAGATCTGAAATATATAGACTTAATAAAAATTCCTTTATAATTATTGATTATGCTCACACGCCATACGCTTTTAAAAATCTATTAGGAAATTTATCTAAATTTACATTTCATAAAATAATAATATTTGGTTGCGGGGGAGATAGAGATAAATTTAAAAGATCTTCTATGGCCTCTATAGCATCGAAATACACTGATTTACAGATTATTACTGATGACAACCCTCGATCAGAAGATCCATCAATAATTAGAAATACGTTAATGAAGAACTCAAAGAATGGGATTGATATAAGTTCACGATCTCAAGCCATAAAATTTGGTATAAAATTACTAAATAAGAAATCAGGTATTTTGATAATAGCCGGCAAGGGCCACGAGCAAACTCAAATTTATAAGAACAAAGTTATTAAATTCAATGATTTGGAAAAGGTGAAAAAATATGCTCAAAATATTTAAGCGCCTTGAATACTTAAAAAATACCTATGGAAGTAGGGTTATATTTGATACGAGATTGCTAAGAGAGAATGATATTTTTATTGGTATTAAAAGCGATAAAAAAGACGGAAGTGACTATTATCAAGCGGCTATTAGTAAAAAAGCAAAATTATTAATAATTAATAAAAAAATTGATAATGAAAATATTCTTTTTGTCAAAGATACACTCAATTTTATTAAGAAATATGTAAAATTTCTTATCCAATCTTATAAGGGTAAAATAATTGCCGTAACAGGATCTGTAGGAAAATCGACAGTAAAAGAAAATCTTTTTCATATCCTCAATAATAATAACTATTTAACTTATCGTTCATTTAAAAATTTTAATAATCTTCTCGGATTGCGTTTTTCAATTATGAATATGAAACTCCATACTAAGTTTTCAATTTTTGAATTAGGTATTAATAATAAAAACGAAATGAAAAAATTGATTGATATTTTAAATCCTCATTATTCTCTAATAACAAATATTGAAAATTCGCATATTGGTAATTTTAAAAACTTTGACGAACTAATTAGAAATAAACTACAAGTTTTTAACTCAAATAGACTGATTAAGGGAATGATTAATTATCATTATGATTTTAAAAAAATACCCTCTTTTATTTTAAAAAAATCAAATATTGTAAAAATAAATATAAAATCAATAATTCATAATTCAAAAAAGTTTAAAAAATTTTATAAAATTAAGTTTAAAAATAATAACAAATCTTTTGAAATAAACTCAGAAAGAGACGGGGTATATCTTGAAATTGCTATAAGTTCTTTTTTATTTTTAGAAATGTTTATTAAAAAATTTAAAAATAAAAATTTTTTTTACGAGAGTGCTATATTAGAGGGTAGGGGTCTGATAAAAGAAGGTTTATTTAATAACAAAAAAATTAAAGTTTTTGATCATAGCTATAATGCTAGTCCTTATTCCTTAAAGAGGCAAATATTAGAATTTCATCATAGGAAACTACGAAAGAAGATTTTTATTCTTGGTTCAATGAAGGAGCTGGGAGATTTAACCGATTCATATCATTTAGAGATTTTAAATTTAGTTAAGTCTATTAATTTAATTTCAGTTATATTTATTGGTAAAGAGTTTTACAAGTTTCAAAAGATATTCCCGAATTATAAATTTTTTAAAGATATAAATTCCTATATTTCTCAATCTTCTATGTTAATTGAGTATGGTCAAAATATGTTTGTAATGGGCTCTAATTCTAATAACTTACAAAAGATAATTCAAAATGTTAGCTGATTTGCTCTTTTCACTAAAGGATCATACCTTTTTATTTAATTTATTTGGCTATATTTCATTTCGATCTGGATTGTCCTTAATAACTTCATTTTTAATTGTATTAAATTTTATGAATTATTGGATTAGTGTTCAGTCTAGGTTATATCCTCAGGGCCAACCAATTAGGAGTGATGGCCCATCCAGCCACCTATCTAAAAAAGGAACGCCAACTCTTGGAGGTGTATTAATTTTGTTTTCCATTATCCTAAGTACAATTCTTTGGACATCTAATTTTTCTAAATTTAATTATCTTCTTATATTAACACTAATTATGTTTGGTTTTATTGGATACTACGATGATCATCAAAAATTAAAACTTGGAAAAGGAATTTCATCAAAAATAAAATTTTCACTTCAATTAATTTTTACAGTGGTACTATATTTCATTATTCTAAATCTAAACCTAGACATTGAACATTTTAATATTCCTTTTTTAAAAAATAGCTCTATTAACCTTGGTGTTTTTTATTTTCCATTGATTTTATTTATTATTATTGGATCAACAAACGCAACTAACTTAACTGATGGCTTAGATGGTTTGGTATCTATGCCTTTAGTGTTTGTATTTTTGACATTTGCAATCTTTGCTTATGTTATTGGCAATATAAACTACTCAGATTATCTTTTAGTCAATTATATATCGGGTTCAGGTGAAATAGTTATTTTTTGCACTGCAGCTATTGGTGCTCTATTGGGCTTTCTATGGTTTAATTCTAACCCCGCATCAATATTTATGGGCGATACGGGCTCTCAATCCCTTGGCGCTTCATTAGCGGTATCTTCTATTTTGTTGAAACAAGAATTTGTTTTGGCAGTAGCAGGGGGTCTATTTGTTATCGAGACATTATCGGTTCTAATTCAAGTAACTTATTTTAAAATTTCTAAAGGCAAGAGGGTCTTCTTAATGGCCCCATTACACCATCACTATGAAAAAAAAGGCTTAAACGAACAAAAAATTGTCATTAGATTTTGGATAATTAGTTTTATTTTTTGTTTAATTGCACTCTCACTGCTTAAGATAAGATAATTGTTAAATATTAATAAAAATTCAAAATTTTTGATTTATGGTTATGGAGTATCAGGGAAATCAATTGAACAGTACCTCATAAATAAAAAATACAATTTTAAAATTTATGACGACCTGATTTTTAATAATAAAAATAAAAACTTTATTAATTACAATAAAGTTATTAAGTCATTAACATCGATTGACTATTTTATTGTTTCGCCATCAATAAAAATAAATAAAAGTCATTTTCTATACAAATTTAAAAAAAAAATAATTATAGATCTAGATTTTCTCTCTTTAGAGATTAAAAATCAAAAAATTATTGGCATAACAGGGACAGAGGGAAAGTCGACAATCTGTTCTTACTTACATCAAATTCTATCCAAATACTATAATACTGCATTAATTGGTAACTTCGGAAATACCATTTTAGAAAAAAAAGATTTAAGTAATTTTTTATCTAAAACCGAAATTATAATTATTGAGTTAAGCTCATATCAACTAGATAAAATTCAAAATTTAAAATTAGATTATGCAATTATCACGAATATATATAATGACCATATTAAATATCATTCTACTTTAAAAAAATATATTGATGCTAAATTAAAAATTTATTCTTTTTTAATTAAAGAAGGAGTTTTCTTTGCCCCTAAAATTTATATTGATAAAAAAAAACATCCTAAGGCCATTGCTATACCCAATTTAACTATTAATAAGAAAGATCCAAAAAAATCAATTAATTTTAATAATAAAAAAATAATTAGAGTATTTATGAAAAAATTTGATAGAAAAATTAACTATAACGATAAGCTATTAAAAGAGCTTCCTTATAGAAATCAATTAGTGATTAGTAGACAAAACCTAAAAATTTATAATGACAGCAAATGTACTAATCTCGAAAATGCAATTATCAAAACCAATCTTCTTAAAAATAAAAATAAGATATTAATTTTAGGTGGTATCCCAAAAGTAAGTAAACCTTTGCCTATGCCCGTTAAAAATACTCTTGTGCTAATATTTGGAGGGTATACAGAAAAAATTTCCAATTTAATTATACTTAAAAATTCTAAATATATCTTATTTAACGTATTAGATGACCTTATCGAATTTATCTCCATTTCAATAAAAAAACATAATTATGAAATTATTTTATTTTCACCGGGCGGAGAGTCTTTTGATCATTATAAAAATTATGCAGATAGAGGATGTCATTTTAATCAACTACTAAAAAGTCATAAAATTTGAAAAATTTACTATTCAGAGACGATCAATCGTTATTAGGATTAAACTGGTATGCACTTTCGAAGAGATTATTTGTAGTCCCTTCCATTTTATCTTTTATTGGTCTACTTGCCATTTACTCTTTAATTGGATCTGAGTACCCAAGCATTTTATTAATCAAACATATTCTTTACATCATTATATCAATTAACTTGTTAATTTTTTTAACTTTTATATCCAAAGATGATTTGCGTAAGACATTAAATATACTCACTATTTTTTTTGTAATATTATTAATTTTTGTTCCAATCTTAGGATATGAAATAAAAGGTGCAACTAGGTGGATAAATTTAAAGATTATCTCAATACAGCCATCTGAAATTTTAAAGGGACCATTTATTTGTTTTATATCATGGTTTTGTTATTTATTTATTAAAACTCAAAAAAAAATATATTTATTTAGTGCTGTTACATTAATGAGTTTGGTAGTTGCTTTATTGCTTTTACAACCCGATATAGGAACGTTATTGGTATATATTGCATCATTTTTTTTAATTTTAATCCTCTACTTTAGAAATTTAAAATTATTTTTTTTATTATCTTTATTGGGTATGCTCATAGTTATTTTAGCATACTCGTTATTTGACCATGTTCAAATTAGAATTGAAAACTTTCTCTTTAATGAAAACTCTCAAGTTTCTCGAAGTTTAAATGCTATTCAAAGTGGTGGTATATTTGGGGTAGGTTTAGGCGAGGGTCAATTAAAATACTCCATACCTGAGTCACATAATGATTTTATTTTTGCTATTTTGATTGAGGAATTTGGTCTAATTTTCGGAATTTTTGTAGCATTTTTGTACCCTCTATTTTTTATATTAACAAGAAGATCTTCCTATAATTTTTCAAACTTATTTTTATCGAATACGGTTTTTAGTCTTTGTTTTTTAATATGTATACAAGCTTTTGTTAATATAGGTTCTGCTATCAATCTTATTCCCCCTACTGGGATGACCTTACCTTTCATAAGCTATGGAGGTTCATCAATGCTTTCATATGCAATAATTTTTGGTACTGTGATAAACTTTACCAAAAATGAAAAAAGTCCTATTGGTCACCCATCATGAATATAATGATATTGGGAATATATCTAGGATACTCTATCAAAATTTTCTTTTAACTACCGTTAGCTATAAACATTTAAATAAAATCACTAATAAAATGATTAATAACTTCGATTTGATAATCCTTTTTGGTGGTAAAATGAGCGCAAATAGTAAATCTAGGTTTATTAAGGATGAATATAAATTTATTTCTAAAATCTTTGCATTGAATAAATCAACTATTGGAATTTGTCTTGGCGCACAGCTTATTGCTAAATTTTTTGGATCTAGGATAATTAAAGATAGATATAAAAAAGTTGAAGTAGGCTATAGACAATCTTTAAATTGTGAAAAGAACTTTTTTAAAAAATCAAAAATGAGTTTTTTGCAGTTTCACAACGAAGGTATTTGCTATAATAAAAATATGAATGTATTAGCCCAAGGTAGGATTTTCGAAGTAGATGCGTATAAAATTATCAATAAAAATATTTATGGTTTTCAGTTCCATCCTGAAGTTAATTCTCATATGATTTCACAATGGTATGGTAATTTAGAGAACGTAAAAAAAGGTACCGATAAACTATCCAATATTTTAAAGGACTATGATAGATTTAAATTAGATAACTATAGATGGCTAAGAAACACAATTTTAAGAATTCTAAATGATTAATTTTTATTATACAGACGAATACTATAACCACGATACGGGTTCTCATCCTGAATCGGTAGAAAGAATTAAAACTGTCAAAAAATTATTAGATAAAGAATATAAAAATCATAATTTTTATAAACCCTCACTGGCATCAAAAGAGCTAATTTCGCTTACACATGATAAAAACTACGTTGATGGTATTTTTAATGGCATTCCAAAATCCGGCTATACCTATTTTGACCCAGATACGATCGCGAGTCCGAGTAGTTTAAATAGCTACCTCTATGCAGTAGGGGGTAGCGTAGACCCTGTAAGAAAAATTATTGAAAAAAATGAGACAAAATCTGTTTATTTTTGTGCTCATCGTCCTCCTGGTCACCATGCAGAATTTAGTAAAGCTATGGGCTTTGGAGTTTTTAATAATGTTGCCATTTCAGCTAAATACGCACTTGAGAGCAAAAAATTTAATAAAATCTTAATTGTAGATTTTGATGTGCATCATGGGAATGGAACCCAACATATTTTTGAAAACGAACCTAACATATTTTATGCCTCATCTCATCAATATCCATTTTATCCCGGCACGGGAAGCGAGGAGGAGGTTGGGTTGGGGAATATATTTAACTGCCCTTTACCTAGTGGCTGCGACTCAAAATTATTTCAAGATCTTTTTAGTGCTAAAATAATAGATAAGATAAATGAAAATTTTGATTTAGTGTATTTTTCTGCAGGTTTTGATGCTCATGAACTAGATCCTCTAGCATCTATTAACCTTCAAGATGAGGACTTTTTTTGGGTAACCGAAAAAATTGTAGAAAAATTTGCAAATAATATTCCCATAATATCAGTTTTAGAAGGCGGGTATGACATGAAAGGCTTATATAATGGTTTAAATAACCACTTAAAAGTATTAAATAGATATTCAGATGAATAAAAAAAATGAGAAATCTTTTGAATCTGCTCTCAAAAGACTAGAAGAGATTTCAGAGCTTTTAGAAGATGAAAACACCCCTTTAGAGGATAGTATTAAATTATTCGAAGAAGGAGTTGAGTTAAAAGATTTTTGTGAAGAAAAATTAAAAAACGCCAAGCTAAAAATTGATAAGATTGTAAAAAAAAATAAAGATCTCTCCCTAGAAGAATTCAATTAATATTTTTTATGAGGTATCTTAATAAAGTTAATTACCCTAGTGATTTAAAAAAGTTAAATTTAAAAGAATTATCGTCACTTTGTGGCGAGCTAAGAAATTTTACCATTGATACTGTTTCTAAAACAGGTGGGCACTTAGGCGCTAGCTTAGGGGTAATAGAGCTAACAGTTGCACTACATTATGTTTTTGACACCCCAATGGATAAAATTATTTGGGATGTAGGTCATCAATCATACCCGCATAAGATTTTAACTGGAAGAAAAACTAAAATTCATACTCTTAGAAAAAAAAACGGTCTCTCGGGATTTACAAAACGATCAGAAAGCAAATTTGACCCATTTGGCGCAGCTCATAGCTCCACGTCCATCTCAGCTAATTTGGGTATAGCTTCAGCTAGAGACTTACTCAATAAAAATTTTGATGTAATAAGCATTATTGGTGATGGTGCTATTAGCGCTGGAATGGCATTTGAGGGTTTAAATAACCTTGGTCATTTAAATAAGAATTCACTGATTATTTTGAATGATAATGAGATGTCTATTGCTAAACCAGTCGGTGCGATGAGCAAGTATCTTGTTAAATTATTGAGCTCTAAAACTTATGAAAACTTAAGAGATGTTGTTAAAAATTTTACTAAAAAACTCCCAGAGGAATTAGGTGATTTCGCAAAAAAAACTGAAGGTTATTTAAAAGGATACCTCACAGGAAATACTTTATTTGAGGATTTAGGCCTTAATTATATAGGTCCTATAGATGGCCATAACTTAGAGTTATTGGTTCAACTTTTTAAAAAATTCAAAAATAAAGAGCTTCACGGTTCTGTCTTTTTGCATCTTATTACCCAAAAGGGTAAAGGGTATGCGCCAGCTGAAAATTCAAAAGATAAGTTCCATGGCGTCAGTAGTTTTGATGTTAAAACTGGCACACAAAATAAATCAAAAGATAAAACCTTTACCCATGTTGTAGGAGAAACCCTATCGAATTTAGCTAAAAAGGATAAAAAAGTTGTAGCTATTACTGCAGCTATGCCTTCTGGCACTGGTCTTGATAAATTCCAAGAACTTTATCCGGAAAGATTTTTTGATGTAGGTATAGCAGAGCAACATGCAGTTACGTTTGCAGGAGGTATGGCCACAGAAAGAATTAAACCTTATGTTGCAATATACTCAACTTTTTTACAAAGAGCCTACGATCAAGTTGTACATGATATTGCTATCCAATCTCTACCGGTGAGATTTTTAATTGACCGATCTGGTTATGTGGGCGCTGATGGTGCAACGCATGCGGGTTCTTTTGATTTAACCTACCTTTGCTGCTTACCTAATTTTGTTGTAATGGCGCCCTCATGTGGAGAGGAATTAAAGAATATGATTTTTACCTCACTCACAATGAATTCATTTCCCTCAGCGATTAGATATCCAAGAGATTTAGCCGGCAATTATAATGAAAAATCTAGTTTTAAAAAAATTAATATTGGTCAGTCAAGCACTATAATTAAGGGCAGTAAGGTTGCATTTTTAAGTCTTGGAACAAGAATAAATCAAGTAATTGAAGTTTCTAATGAATTAAAGCGTTTAAAAAAAATTCAATCGACTGTTGTTGATATGAGATTTGCTAAACCGATAGATAAAAATACAATTCAAAAATTAACCAAAGATCATGATATTTTTATTACTATTGAAGAAAATTCTATAGGGGGTTTTTCCAGTCAAGTTAATGATTTCCTTTTAAATAAATATTATTCCGTTCAAATATTAAATTTCTTTATGAAGGATGAATTTATAGATCAATCTGATATCAACGATCAATATTCACAATCTGGTATCAGCGTAAATCAAATTTTATCTAAAGTTTTAAAAATATTAAATTGATTTAGAATTTTTAATTAATAATAAATCAGCTAAAACAAAATAGGTCATTGCTATACCAACAGGGACAGCGCGAATTCCAACACAAGGGTCATGTCTGCCAATTGTTTTAATTGTAGAATTTTTTAGCTTATTGGTGATGGTTTTCTTTTCAGATAAAACAGAGCTAGTTGGTTTAACTATATATCTAAAAATAATATCTTGACCGGAGGATATACCACCAAGTATTCCTCCAGCGTGATTTGTATCAAAACTAATTTTTTTATTTTTAACAGTCATTTGATCAGAGGCATTAGTGCCATCTAAATTAACTAAATTAAAACCAGATCCAAATTCTATTCCTTTAACTGCATTGATTGTCATTATTGCCTTTGAAAGTTCAGAGTCTAGTTTCTGATAAATCGGTTCACCAATACCTACTATGGGATTTTTTACTCTAACCTCTATAATAGCACCCAGTGACGAACCATTTTTTCTATGATGTAAGATTAGGTTTTCCCATTCGGTTATTGTATTTTTATTAGGAGCAAAAAAGGGATTGGTATTAATAAATTTTTCATTCCATTTAGAAGTGTCAGTTTTAATATTCCCAATTTGGGTTACGGCACTGCTAACTTGAATTTTGTTTTTTGTAATTTTATTAACTAGTATCTCAGCAAGTGCTCCCGCTGCTACTCTCATGGCAGTTTCTCTAGCACTTGACCTGCCGCCTCCCCGGTAGTCAAAGTTTTTATATTTCATAAAGTAAGTGAAATCAGCATGACCAGGTCTAAACTTATCTTTTATATTTGAGTAATCTTTGCTTCTTTGGTCTGTGTTATAAATAATAAGCGAGATAGGGGCGCCAGTAGACTTCCCATCAAAAACGCCAGATAAAATCCTGACTTCATCCTTTTCGTTTCGCTGAGTGGTAAATTTTGATTGTCCAGGGCGTCTTAAATTTAAACGCGATTGGATAAAGGATATATCAATATCAATATTTGCAGGATAACCATCTACTACACAGCCAATTGCTTCACCGTGACTTTCACCCCAAGTAGAGAAAGTAAGAAGATTTCCAAAAATATTATGGGACATGGTGATGGTTATTTTTTACTAAATTCATTTAATAAATTAGCAACGCCCTCTGCTTCATCTACAGCGACCATACCAACAGTATGATAACCACAGTCCACATGGTGTATTTCGCCCGTAACACCAGAAGACAAGTCACTAAGTAAATAAGCTCCAGTATTACCAACATCATCGAGTGTTACATTTCTTTTTAAAGGAGAATTCAATTCATTCCACTTTAAGATAAACCTAAAGTCGCCAATTCCAGACGCAGCTAAAGTTTTAATGGGCCCCGCAGATATAGCGTTTACGCGTATATTTTTATCTCCCATATCTACAGCTAAATATTTGACTGATGCCTCGAGAGCAGATTTAGCTACACCCATAACATTATAATGGGGCATCACTTGCTCTGCACCGTAGTAAGTTAAAGTTAAAATACTTCCGCCATTATCCATTAAATCATAACAATATTTACAAGACTCTGTAAAAGAATAGCAGGATATATTTAAACTATTTAAAAAATTTTCTTTAGAGGTTTGCACATACTTACCTCTTAACTCATTTTTATCGGCAAATGCAACAGCGTGAACAAAGAAGTCTAATCTTCCCCATTTTTTTTTAACCGCTTCAAAAGTTTCCTTAACGGATCCCTCGCTACTTACATCACATTGAACTAACAAATCGGAATTAACAGATTTTGCTAGGGGCTCTATCCTTTTAAGCAATAAGTCGTTTTGATATGTAAAGGCAAGTTCTGCACCAAATTTTGAGCACTGTTGGGCAATTCCCCAAGCAATTGATTTATCATTAGCCACGCCCATGATAAGTCCTTTTTTATTTTTTAGATCCATATTGATTAATTAATATTATAATACAAATAGCATGTCAGATAAAAATTTAAATCCAATAATTCTTTTTGAGGAGTGGTTTAATCTTGCCTCACAAAAGGAGATAAATGATCCCAATGCGATGTGTCTATCTACTATATCGAATGACGCTCCTCATTCCCGAATGGTCTTGCTAAAAGATTTTGATGATAATGGCTTTGTTTTTTATACAAATTATGAAAGCAATAAAGGTAAGGACATTCAAAGTAACCCTAATGTGTGCTTAAATTTTCACTGGAAATCTTTATTAAGGCAGGTAAGGATCGAGGGGCAAATTGAAAAAGTCTCTAGCGTGACATCCGATAATTATTTTAATTCTAGACACTATCTTAGTAGAGTAGGTGCGTGGGCATCAAATCAATCATCAGTTTTAGAGTCAAGAGAGTTGCTAGAAAGAAAGATAGAGGAAATTAAATTAAAGTATCCAGAGGGAGGTGCATTTCCCAGACCTGATTATTGGGGTGGTTTTATAGTAAAACCTTTAAAAATAGAATTCTGGCAAGATATGCCTCATCGCATACATAAAAGAGAAATTTATGAATTAAAAAATGGTAGTTGGATTTACTATAACTTATATCCCTAAAGTTTATTTTTATCCCTTAGGTACTCTTCCCATCTTTTTAATAAGTCTGAACTAGAAGACTCTTTATGATTTCCGCCAACTCCAAATTTTAATTCAATGTTATTTTTTTGAGCAGTTTCATATTCAAGAATTTTAGAGGTATCAGACCTGTCTCCTCCATTGGCAAAGATAATTTTATTATTTGGAAATTTATTTCTAACTTTGATTAATAGTTTATTGGCACTTCCTTTTTCATCATCATCAAACTCCATTGCTTCATCTACACAACCTAGTTTCTGAACTACATATAAGCGATGTTTGATATCCATAAAAAAATTACCTTTTTTATTGATCAGCCATTGATTAGAGTTTACACCGACTATGACATAATTAGAAAAACTTAAGCACTCCTCCATCATCATGATGTGACCGGGATGAATGGGGTCAAACCCTCCAGAGACAATTCCAATAATTTTATTATCCATTGCTGATACTCTCTAAATAATCCTGAAGTTTTTTGTGATCTTGTTTAGAAATATAATTTGGTGCCACGTATAGAATATCTTTCCATGTAGCCAAAAAGTTTAAATTGACATTAATGTTAGATAAGTTTTCTAATGCTTTTGGGTATATATCATAGAAAAATACGACAAAAATATCAGACACTTTTAAATTATTCTTTCTAAGAGCATCTATAAAAAAAACCTTACTCCCACCGTCGGTTGCCATATCCTCTACCAAAATAGCTTTTGAGTTTTTTTTAAATTCACCTTCGATTAGTTTGCCTTTACCAAAACCTTTGGGTTTTTTTCTGATATAAATCATAGAATTTTTATTTTTTTGACAAATAAACCCTGCATATGGAATTCCGGCCGTCTCACCTCCCGCTACAACTATTGGTTTATTCTTATATTTTTTTTTAATTTGCTTGGACATTTCATTTACAACAAGCTCTCTCTCTTTTGAAAATGAAATTAATTTTCTACAGTCAACATAAACTGGACTTTTTTTACCTGAGGTTAAAGTAAATTTTTTTTTGAAATTAATATTTACGCAGCCAATACGAAGTAATAAGTCTGCTATTTTATGGCTTGTTTTTTTGATTTGGATCTTCGACATTTTTCAGAGCAATATTTAACATCATTCCAATCCTTTTCCCATTTTTTTCTCCAATTAAATGGTCTCAGGCAAATAGGGCAGATTTTGAATTCTCTTTTGTTCAGTTAAATTATTTTTTCTATTTCTTGATCGCTTAGACTGCCGTTAATTATAACTAAAGGACAATGAAGAGTGTTAGATTTTTCATAAATCAGCTTATCTATTAAAGGCCCCGGTTTGCCAATATCCTTACTAGTGGCCAAGACAATCGTAGAATTAGATGAGTAATCATTTAAAAATTCGATAAAATTATCAATTTCACTTAGCATAAAGATTTCAGATTTTGCTTTTATTTTTGATTTCTCAAAAATGAATTGATGAATTTCTTTATGTTTTTGTTTTTCAATATTCATTTGATCTTTATTGATAATATTTTCTGCTGCAACAGCCAATAATATTTCTTCTGTAATGTTTTGGTAAAAACTAATTGTTGTTATGTTAGATTTAGTAGATTTGGCTCTTTTGATAGCGAATTTTACAGCCGTCCACATCTCTTCGCTCTGATCAATAACTACAAAATAATTTCTATTATTTAATTTTTTCATTTTTTTCTAAATATAAAGTTAGATAATACGCTAAAAAAGATTGAAAATATAACCAATATTGAAACATAGATTAAAGAATGAGATTTTAATAAAGTTTCTAGTTCATGTGAAATTCCCTTTTTTTGAATTTTTAATTTTTTAATCGAATGATTAATTAAAATATTATTATTAATCTCGTAAAGATGAATATCTATATCGCCAGCAGAAATATTATCAGGTATCTGAAATTTATTGATAAATAAATCGCCATCAAGTTCCGTTAGATTATTTTCAAAAAATAATTTTTTTGCGAACATTGCGCTTCGTATTCTATATAAACTCTCAGTGTGATCGTTGATTAGTGAGTGATTATTTTTTATTTCAGCTATCAAAAAAATTTCATTAAGCGATTTTTTAGGTGCGGTAAAAATTGCAAAGAAATTGGGTGTATCATTTAAACTTAATATGTCATTTTTCCATAATAAATTGTTTTTTGATTTAATATTCAAAAAGGCGTCTTTTTTTTCTCCTTCAAAGATAATTATAATTTCATTCTCTGGATCTTTTTTTCCAAATATAATTACTTCCTCTCCTAAAAAGTTAGAGTTTATTTCTATATTAAATTTATCTAATGAAAAATTAGAGGAAAACCCCAAGGAAATTTTTAGTAAAACAATAAAGAATAAAAATTTATACATAGTCAATTATAAATAAATTTTCTGGCGTTCTTACTAACTCATATACTAGTAAAAATGCAATAATCATTAAAAATAAGCCAAATATAATTTTTAAATACTCTTGATCAAATTTATCAACTAATCTTGTTGCAATTGATGCGCCTAGGGAACTGCTTACAATGAGAAATAGCGCCAATATAAAATCAATGTTTTGATTGAAATAATTTTGAAGAAATAATGATGCTAATGAAACTAGTGTTATATTAAAAAGGGATGTGCCAATAACAGAAATCGTAGTCATTCCCAAAATATAAATCATACATGGAATTAAAATAAAACCTCCGCCAATTCCCGTTAGTCCAGTTAGCAAACCTATTAAATACCCAATTGCTAGGGGGGCTAGAATACTTATATATAATTTTGATTTTCTAAATTTAAATTTTAATGGAAGTCCATGTATCCATGAATGCTTATGCAGTTTAAACTTTTTATTTTTATTAAAAAAATTAATTTTGGCAGTTTCATATAAGATGAAAAAAGACGTTGCAAGAAGAAGCGTCACATAGATTAAATTTAAATAATTATCTATCACCCCAAAGTTTTTTAAATTTTTTAAAAGCAAAACGCCTGATAGTGTACCTATCAAACCTCCTATAATCATAATTAACCCCATTTGGTAATCGACATTCTTTTTTTGATAGTGGTTAATAAACCCTGTTGAGGTAGAAGCAAACACTTGTACTGTTGTAGTACCAACAGCAACAGTTGGGGGAACACCAACTAAGATTAACAATGGGGAAGAAATAAAACCTCCACCAATTCCAAATATTCCTGAAATAAAACCAATACCTACACCCAAAGTGATCAAAAGGTAAATATTTATAGAAATTTCCGCGATTGGAAGGTAAAAATTCATCATAGAACTATATGATGATAATATACTTAAAAATCAAAATTAAAATTAATGAATAAATACACTTTAGCTTTTGCCTGTTCCCAAGATGGATATATAGCAAAAGGACCAAACGACAACCCTTTCAATTGGACCTCTCTGGAAGATAAAAATCATCTTAACAATTTAATTAGTATGCATGATTGGCAAGTTATGGGAAGGACTACACATGAACTGCACCCAAACTTTGATAGGAAGAGAGTTGTATTTACAAGAAAAGTTAATGTTATTACTTTGATCGATGAAAATAGAAATAATCAGTATTATTTTAACCCGGATTATTGCCAGTGGAATGATTTCGAGAAAAAATTTAGCAGTGATATTTTAGTATTAGGTGGTACGAAGGTTCATGATTATTTCTTTTATGCTGAGCTATTATCTAAAATTTATATCACGGTTGAACCTTTAAAATTTAATTCAGGAATTCCTGCATTTTCTTATTTAAATTTTCATGATCTTGTACCTTTCTTTGAAGTAAAAGGATTTAAACTTGAAAAAAGCAGTTTAAATAATACCGGAACTGAATTACTTTTTTTTCATAAGTAATTGTAACTTTTCATAATCACCAATATTGTTGACATTAAAAAACTCCAATTCTTTTTCTCTTTTGAACTCTACAAATTTATATTTAATTTCTTCAGCAAATTTCATTATTTTGTAACCATCGTTATTCTTTAAAATATAATCAAGATGTTCAAAGCATTTCGAAGACCACATTGAAAACATTGGCTCTACGATATTATCTATTTTAGAGATTAGACATTGGCAGTTTTTTTTGTCTATCTTATTGTAGTATTTGAAAATCTTGAGATTGATGATAGGCGCATCTGTAGGAAAAACTGCAAACCAGACTTCCTCATCTTGATTTTTAAATATTTCAAGGACACTATGAATTCCAGCCAGAGGCCCTTTATGCCCTTTGTGGCTATCTTCAACTATCGGATATCCAAATTTTTTATATTGATCTGAATCCTGATTGGCATTTATATAAATTTGATTAGAGATAGTCTTTATAGAATTAATAATTGTCTCTATGAATGTGATGCCATTAAATTTTAAAAAGCTTTTATTTTCAAAATTCATTCTTGAGGACCTACCTCCAGTTAGAATTATGGAAATAATTTTTTCATTCATTCGTAAATCTAAATTCACCTGATAGAATGTTGAGTCTTTTTCCTTTCATTCTGCCAATCATTGTTAAATTCTTTTTTTTTGCAATTTCTATTGCCCAAGCAGTAAATCCTGAACGGGATAATAAAATAGGTATTTGCATTTTAATACATTTGATCACCATTTCGCTAGTTAATCTACCAGTTGTGTAAAAAACTAGATTATCTGTGTTGATGTTTTTTTGAAGAATTAAACCTGCGATTTTATCAACTGCATTATGTCGTCCGACATCTTCAAAGTAATAGAGAGGTTTATCAACTTCACACAGTACACATCCGTGAATAGCGCCAACTTTTAAATATAAACTTGGCTCCATATTTATTTTTTTTGATAGGGATATTAACTGTTGATGACTAATGCTTATTTTTTTATTTAATTTAATTTTTTCTATTTCGCTGTACAGGTCTCCAAAAACCGTTCCTTGAGCACACCCAGAAGTATTTACTTTTTTCTTTAATTTTTTTTCATAATTTGTCTTATTTTTGGTTCTTACAACCACGACATTTAAGTCATTATGATATTCAATTTTTGTCACTTCGCTGTAAGCGTGAAGCATTCCTTGGTTGTACAAATAGCCTAATGCTAAATACTCTGGATAGTCACCAATAGTCATCATAGTGACTATTTCTTGATTATTTAAATACAGGGTTAAGGGTTTTTCTTCAATTACAGGAATGTTTTCAACCTTGCCATTTTCATTGATTGATTTTTTAATCTTATAAACCTTTTTATTATTCAAGCTGGGTTTAATTAAAAATTCTGTCATATAATCAAGGATTGTATTATGGTGACTCTGTGAAAACAATAGCAGTTATCGGTTGGAAAAATAGTGGCAAAACTACGGTTGTCTCAAAATTGGTTACAATATTTAAATCAAAAAATTTAAAAGTGGGTGTAGTCAAGCATGCGCATCATAGTTTTGATATAGACAAACCTAATACTGATAGCTTTAAAATAAGACAAGCTGGCAGCGATAAAATTACTGTTGTTTCCGATAAAAGACTTGCGTTTATTGAGGAAAAAAAAAATCCTGATATTTCTTTGAGTCAACTAGTTGAATTAAACAAAGATTGTGATGTGCTCATATTTGAGGGTTTTAAGTCTAATAGGGAATTAATTAAAGTAGAAGTATTCCTATCTAAAAATAAAAAATATTACTTGTATAAAAGCTCAGACAATGTGAAGTTTTTGATTACTGATGATAAAAATGAACATTCAATTAAGAAATTCTCTCATGAACAAATTGATTTATTAGCTACAGAAATCTTAAATGAATTATAAAAAGCTAATCTCTTTTGACTTAGCCAGAAATTTGATACTTGGCGAGTCAGTGATTAAAACCAAAAAAACAAAAAGAAATCTAATTGAGTCAATTAACTTAAAAAGCGCCCGAACAATTCGATCTCCAATAAATCTTCCACAGACAATGATTGCAGGTCTGGATGGTTATATATTTCATAAAAAATCGACACTAGATTTACCAGTAGCCAAAAAAGAAATAACGCCTGGGAATAAAATTAAAAAATTAAATTTAAATTGGGCCTACAAGATTAATACTGGATCAATAATACCAAAGAATTTCTCTAATTTTATATCCCTGGAAAATGCCATAATTGAAAATAATCAAATTATTTTTAAAAAGTCAAAAATATCCAATAAAGACATTAAACACGTTGGGGAGGATTTAAAAAAAAATACAGTTTTAGTTCGTAAAAATGATAAAATTGATTTTATTAAATTAACTCTTCTCTCCTCAGTTGGTATTAAATCTTTATGGACTTTTGATCCAATATCAGTCGGTGTTTTTTCTTCTGGTGATGAAATTATTAATCCTTCATCGCGAACTAAATTATCTTACCAAACATTTGACTCTAATAGACATCAAATAATTTCATTTCTCAAAAAATGGAATATTAAGATACACGACTTAGGCATAATCAAAGATGATTTAAAACAAATTAAAAAATTATTTAGTAAGTATAAAAACTTAAATCTTATTATTTCATCTGGTGGCGCTTCCTTTAGTTCAGGGGATTTTATTTCTCAATATTTAGAGTCAAATTCTAGGATAATTTTTAAATATGTGAAAATCCAACCCGGTCGACCAGTTATTTTTGCTAAAAATAAAAAACAAATTATTTTCTCTCTTCCAGGAAATCCATTAGCAGTTAGCATGAATTTATTATTTTTAGTATCAGTGTTATTAAATAATAACCTTCAACTGAACTTGCAAAAAAAGCAATGTCTCTTTAATGATGTAAAAAAGACAAATATAACTAAGTTTTATAGGGTCAGGCTTTATAAAAATAAATTAATACTTCATAATTCTAAAGGATCTGCAAAAATAGTCTCTTTATCTGAAGCTGACGGTATAGCCATTAGCCACCAAGGTCAAAAATCAATACAATTAAACGATTATCTAGATTTTTTTAAATTTGAAACTTAACTATTACGATTTTATCTTTAATTAAAATTTTAATTATTTTAAATTTATTTTCTTTACAATAATTCTCGAAGTCAAATTTTGCTAATAGGTCATCGCTCTCTACATGCAGAATGTCATTTTTAGATAATTTTTTAATGAATTTATTTGCTTTTAGCACAGGAATTGGGCACTCATACCCTTTAGTATCTAGATAATACTCCATAGAAGATATATAGTTATTTAAATCTACTATGGAAATTAAAAATTTAGAAATAATTTTAGCTCTAGACGCCGAAAAACATTTTAATAGAGCAGCTGAAAAATTAAATATTTCACAGCCAGCATTATCAATGAAGCTTAAATCGCTCGAGAATGAGATAGGGGTTACTTTAGTTAAAAGAGGTAAGAATTTTATTGGATTAACTAGAGAGGGAGAAATATTAATAGAAAAATTTAAATATATTGTGAAAGAATACAATGATGTAAAGCAAATTACCTCCGAGCTTAAAAATAATTTAACCGGCAACTTAAGGGTAGGTGTGATCCCATCTGCTTTATTAGATGTATCTCATATTCTCAATAATTTTATTAAATCCTATAAAAATGTTCATTTGGAAGTTTTTTCTATGTCTTCTAATAAAATAGATGAGCAGCTTCATGACTTTAAACTGGATATAGGCGTAACTTATTTAGATAATGAACCCATTATGGGTGTAGAAAAATATTTTTTATACGATGAAAAATATTTTCTAATAACTAAGAACCAAAAATTCAAAAATTTAAATAAGATTAAGTGGAAAGATTGTGATGGATTAGATTTATGTTTAATTTCAAAGGAAAATCAATTCAGACGAATTTTAAATGCTATTTTTAAAAATCATAATATTAGCCCGAATGTTCTATTAGAATCTAATTCTTTAACTCATATATTTGCTCATATAAATAGCTCTGATTTTTCAACTATTATGCCTCATAATTTTACAAAGGCTTTTAATTACGAATCAATGGTAAATTTTATTGAATTAATTGACCCTATTGTATCTCAGAAAATAGGCATAGTTTTCATAAAAGATAAGAGCCCATCCCCCATTAAAGATAACTTTTTAAAATTTTTGAGAAACTTTAATAAGTAAAACTTATTAATTAATCACTCATTAATAATTGTATCTTAATCAAAATTATCTATTTTCAATAAAAAATGCAGGATACTTCAAAGAAAATTCACCCAGGATCTGGAAGAAGAAAGGCCTTAACCTTTAATAAAGGTAGGCAGGTTGATGATCAATCAATTAATGAATTAAAAAATCTTATTCCTTCCGATTATATTCGCCAAAGAGACATGTTAATTGAATGTCTTCACTTAATTCAAGATAACTATAAATGTTTGAAGCCAAGATATTTATCAGCCTTAGCTGAACTAATGAATTTACCTTTAACCGAAATATATGAAGTCGCTTCTTTTTATGCTCATTTTGATATTTTTAAAGATGATGATTTAGAGCCTGCAAAAATAACAATTAGAGTTTGCGACAGTCTATCCTGTCAGTTGAACGGCTGCCAATCTTTACAAAAAAAATTAGAAGATAAAGTTGCAAACGAAGAAATCAGAGTTGTTCGAGCGCCTTGTATGGGTCGCTGTCATCAGGCACCTGTGGTAGAGGTAGGAAAAAAACATATCCCGTATGCCACTATTGATAAAATTCAAAATACTATAAACTCGCAGGACCTCAAGCCAATTACACCAGACTATATTAATTTTGAAAAATACACACAGTCTGGAGGATACAACCTACTTAAGGAATGCATAGAGGGAAAAAAAGATCCTATTAAGATAATTGAAGAAATGGAAGCATCTGGGCTAAGAGGTTTAGGCGGGGCTGGTTTCCCGACTGGAAGAAAATGGAGATTTGTTCGTGCTGAAAATAAACCCAGGTTAATGGCTATCAATGGAGATGAGGGAGAGCCCGGAACTTTTAAAGATCATCATTACTTATCTAAAGATCCTCATCGATTCTTAGAGGGGATGTTAATTGCTGCGTGGGTTGTTGAGGCTTCAGATGTTTATATTTATATGAGAGATGAGTACCCAGATGTAATTAAATTTCTTAAAAAAGAAATTAAAGCAGTGGAAGATAACAATTTAAATATCAAAACAAGAATTCATTTAAGAAGAGGTGCTGGCGCATATATCTGTGGTGAGGAGTCATCTATGTTGGAAAGCCTAGAAGGCAAAAGAGGATTACCAAGACATAAACCACCATTCCCCTCTCAAGTCGGATTATTTGGTCGTCCTACTCTAATTCATAATATCGAGACAGTTTTCTGGGTTCGTGAAATTTTAGAAAAAGGGGCTGTTTGGTTTAACAGTCATGGATTAAATGGAAGAAAAGGTTTAAGAACATTTTCGGTTTCGGGTAGGGTTAAAAACCCTGGTGTTAAGCTTGCACCTGCTGGAATTACCATTAAAGAATTAATTCATGAGTATTCTGGCGGAATGTTAGATGGACATGAATTTAAAGCATATTTACCAGGTGGTGCTTCTGGTGGTATTTTGCCAGCGTCCATGGATAACGTTCCTTTAGATTTCGATACTCTTCAAGAACATGGTTGTTTTATTGGATCGGCAGCGGTAGTAGTGTTATCGGATCATGACAACATGGGAGATGTTGCCAAAAATTTGATGTTCTTCTTTCATGATGAAAGCTGTGGTCAATGTACTCCTTGCAGAAACGGCACTGAAAAAGCACTTAAACTGATGAACCAATCATCTTGGGATGTCGAACTTCTAAAAGAATTATCCTCTGCAATGATGGATGCATCCATATGTGGTTTAGGTCAGGCAGCTCCTAATCCATTGTTGTCTGTTATTAAGCACTTCCCCAATGAGGTAACCAACTAATGTCTGAAAAAATTAAATTTAAAATTGACGGCAAAGAATACTTAGCAGAAGTCGAAGAGTCGATATGGGATGTAGCTAAAAGAAACAATATTGACATTCCTCATTTATGCTACTCACCTGAGCCCGGATATCGAGCTGATGGAAATTGTCGTGCTTGCATGGTAGAAATAAAAGGAGAGAGGACCCTTGCAGCTTCTTGTATTAGAAAACCTACTGAGGGAATGGAAGTAACAGTCAACTCCTCAAGAGCAGAAAAATCTAGATCAATGGTATTTGAGTTACTAGTAGCCGATCAACCAGAAAAAGAAAAATCACCAGACCCTGATTCCAAGTTTTGGAATTGGTCAGAAAAGTTGGGAGTGCAAACAAGTCGTTTTCCATCAAAAGAAAAAATTGACATCGACCGATCACATAAGGCAATGAGCGTTAATTTAGATGCTTGTATCAATTGCAATCTTTGTGTTCGTGCTTGTAGAGAAGTTCAAGTAAATGATGTTATTGGAATGGCTTATAGAGGATCAACAGCAAAAGTTATTTTTGATCTTGATGATCCAATGGGTAATAGCACCTGTGTTGCATGTGGTGAGTGTGTTCAGGCATGCCCAACAGGCGCATTGATGGAGTCATCTCTTGTTAACGATCAGGGCGTGAGAGAAAATTTCGCTGATAGAGTTGTTGATAGCGTATGCCCATATTGCGGCGTAGGGTGCCAAACAAAAGTTCATGTCAAAGATGATCAAATTTTATTTGTTGATGGTAAGAATGGTCCTGCTAATGAAAATCGTCTTTGTGTCAAAGGTAGATTTGGTTTTGATTACATTAATCACGAGGGAAGATTAACTAAACCTTTAATAAGAAAACCTGGCATTGTAAAAGATCCAAATATTCAGATAAAAGACTCTGAGATTGGTAATTTTTTTGAAGAAACAACTTGGGAAAATGCATTAGAGATTGCTGCAAATGGTTTAAGGAAAACAAAAGATGAATCTGGTCCTTTAAGCTTGGCTGGATTTGGATCTGCAAAGTGTTCTAATGAGGAAGCGTATTTATTTCAAAAACTAGTAAGAGTAGGTTTTGGTTCTAATAATGTTGATCACTGTACGCGACTCTGTCATGCCTCTTCAGTTGCCGCACTTATGGAGTGTGTAAATTCTGGTGCAGTTTCTGCGCCATTTATGGCAGCCTCAGACTCAGACTGCATAATAGTGATTGGTGCTAGACCAACTGAAAACCATCCCGTTGCAGCAACCTATTTAAAGAGAGCGGTTAAGAGAGGGTCTAAATTAGTCATTATGGATCCTAGAAAACAAGGTTTAAGCAAATTTGCTACACACAATCTTCAATTCAAATCTGGCACTGACGTTGCAATGTTAAACGCGTTGTTGTTTACAATTATCGATGAAAAACTATACGATGAACAATACATTCAAGGTCAAACTGAAGGTTTTGAGAAGTTGAAAGAAGAAATTAAAGATTTCTCACCTGAAAAAATGGAATCGATTTGCGGTATTAAGGCTGATGAATTAAGAGCTGTTGCTCGTCTCTATGCCACTTCTGAAAAATCTATTATTTTTTGGGGCATGGGCGTATCACAGCACGTTCATGGTACTGATAATGCAAGATGTTTAATTGCTCTTGCTCTAACTACTGGCCAAATAGGAAGAAAAGGAACAGGACTTCACCCATTAAGAGGTCAAAATAATGTCCAAGGAGCGTCTGATGCCGGCTTAATACCAATGGTATTTCCAGACTACCAGTCTGTAGAAAATGAATCAATTCATGCTAAATATGAAAATTTTTGGAATGTAAAATTAGATAATAAAAAAGGTTTAACTGTTGTTGAAATAATAAATAAAATTTTAGCAGACGAGATTAAGGCGATGTACATAATGGGTGAAAATCCTGCAATGTCAGATCCTGATCAAAATCATGCAAGGGAAGCTTTAGCAAAATTAGACCATTTAGTTGTCCAAGATATATTTATGACTGAAACTGCTTGGCATGCTGATGTAATTTTACCTTCATCTGCTCATGCAGAAAAAACTGGCACATATACAAATACAAATAGACAAGTTCAATTAGGTAGACAAGCTGTACCACCCCCAGGAGAAGCTCGTCAAGATTGGTGGATTACACAAGCTATTGCTCAAAGAATGGGCTTAGATTGGAGCTACCTACACCCAAGAGATATTTTTAACGAAATGGCTGAAGTTATGCCCTCTTTAAAAAACATCACCTATGAAAGATTAGAGAATGAAAATTCAGTCACTTACCCATGTGATGATCCTAATAAACCAGGTAATGAAATTATATTTAATGAAAAATTCCCAACTGCAAATGGAAGAGGCAAAATCGTACCAGCACGTTTAATACCACCCGCAGAATTACCTGATGATGATTTCCCAATGATACTTACTACTGGTAGATTGCTTGAACATTGGCATACTGGCTCTATGACACGTAGAGCATCTGTACTAGATCACATTGAGCCTGAGGCAATCGTGAGTATGAACAGATGGGATCTAAAAAGAATGAGTATTGAACCTGGTGAACATGTGCAAGTGAAAACTAAAAGAGGTTCTATTGTTATTAAAGTTAGAAGTGACAAAGAAATTCCAGAGGGTATGGTATTTATTCCATTCTGTTTCGCGGAAGCCGCAGCTAACGTTTTGACAAACCCACAACTTGATCCTTATGGAAAAATTCCAGAATTTAAATTCAGTGCAGCTAGCGTCCAAAAAGCAAACGTTGCCTTTAATTAATTAGAGAAATTATCCAATTATTCATTTCTGGAAAGGGTAGTTCGCCTCTAATTCCAAAAACTAAAACAGCAAATAACATTATTCCAATGAATATTGAAGAAAACTGTTTTGCAAATGATCCCTTTTGTATTTGCTGATCAACAACCACTAATGAATTTATTTTACTATTACCTGATACATTATCAAATGCATGAAATAAACTACTTTCCGTTTTAGAATTTTCTCTATCTTTAAAATTTGTATAAGGATTCAATTTGATGGTGTTAGTAACCTTATTTTCTATGGAACTAAGAGTCCTCTCAATAATTTCAATTTTATTAAAAATTAATTCTAGTTCTTGCGAACTACTTTTATCATCAAATTTTTTATTAGCATTACTTTTATTTTGTAATATTGGCTCTTTTTTTGGCGTGTAGTTCTTGTCGCTTAATTGTTGCTTAATTTCTGAGAGAGACTCAAGAATTTTTTTTGATTTATCGTCATTAGAAGAGTTATTAATTGAAGTACTTCTACCAAATTGATCAACATCCAAACTCATTTAAGCTAATTTAGAGAAAGAAAATAAATAATCAATGGGATGTACAATGGTGCCGGCTGGGGGACTCGAACTCCCGACCTGATGATTACAAATCAACTGCTCTACCAACTGAGCTAAGCCGGCAATAGGGTATTAAATATACTAATATGTCTAATAAACAATAATTTTATTTAATATTTAATTTGTAGTGATGGGCAGCAATTGCTATGGAATTTGCTGCATTATAGCTGTCCACACCTTCAATTCTTAACTGTGGTATAGATACTATAAAATCACTTTTTTCTAAAATGTTTTTCCTGATTCCGTTTCCTTCATTGCCTACAATAATAACAGCTCTTTTATCAATTTTAAATTCTGCATCTAATAACTCACCTCCCATATCAAGTGAATAAATCCAATAGGACTGCTTTTTTAATTCTTCTAGTGTTCTTCCTAAGTTTTTAGATATATGAAATTTTAATATTTCAATTGCTCCCGATGAAGTATTAGAAGTAGCGCCAGTCATTTGAGCAGATGAATGTTCAGGGATAATTAGCCCATCCGCCCCCATTAAAAGTGCAGTTCTTACTATATTTCCTATATTATTTTGATCTGTAAGTTGATCAGCTATGATTATGAGAGAATTTTCATTATTTTTTTTAATAATTTCGGCTAGAGGACTAGGGGAGTAATTTTCTCTTAGTATGTATATCGCATCATGAATTTTGATGTCATTAAATCCTTTTCTTTTCTTAAGGTCGTTAATTTTAATGTAGCTAGTCTTATTATTAGCATTATATTTATCAATTAATTTTGAAAAAAGGTGTTTTTTATCAACATCAATAAAAATCTCATTAATTTTTGAAAAATTATGAATTAAACAACTAATGCAAGGGTTTTGACCTGAGATAAGCATAATTGTTAATTAACAGTAAAATATGATTAAGTCTATTGACTTTCAAAGACAATTATCTATTAATCAAGTCCTGTTTTTACAC
>CAYRCI010000015.1:0-26987 GCA_964422765.1 uncultured Alphaproteobacteria bacterium
TTGTTTAATTGCTTGGCCTTGCAATAAAACGCTTTATGGATCTGTTATTGAAAAAGCCAGATTGGAAATAGCTAATCTGGCAAATCATATATCTGAAGAAGAAAAAGTTATTATTTACTGTAATAGAGTTGACTATGAAGATTGTAAAAAAATAATTGCTAATCCAAAAATAGAAATTCATCAAACGGCACTAGATGACTCTTGGATGAGAGATATCGCTCCTATTTTTTATAAAGAAAATAACCAATTACAAAGCATGTCCTTTGAATTTAATGGATATGGTAAATACCCTAACTTTAACAATGACAATAAAATGGCTGACTATATTTCAAATCAGTTAAACATTTCCCCTAAGAAAATTGACCTTATCTTAGAAGGAGGGGGGATTACTTATGATGAAAAAGGGAACCTATTCACAACTGAAAGTGTTTTATTAAACCCAAATAGAAGAAACCCATCGAAGGATAAGATATCTGATATTTTAACTGATCTATTTGAATTAAAATCTGTTATGTGGTTTGAGCAAGGACTATTTGACGATGATACTGATGGGCATATTGACAATATTCTATGCCCTATTGGCAATGATTCTTATTTATTAGCTTCAAGTAATAATCAATACTCTCCAAATTATAAGGTTTTATTAGAGATTAAAAAAAAATTGAAAGAGGAGTTTTCAAAAAAAAATTCAAGTATCTCAATCATAGATATACCTTTGCCCTCTGATTGCTCGATTGAGGGAAAAAAACTGGTCTCTTCTTATATAAATTTTTATTTTACTAAAAATAAAATATTTCTTCCAAAATTTGATGTTCCTGAGGATCTTGAGGTTTTGGACATATTCAAGAGTTTATTTAATAAAAAACAAATAGTAATGTTAGATACTAAAAATATAAATTATGGAGGAGGGAATATTCATTGTGTTACCATGAATGTGCCTAAAATATGAAAATAAAAGTAGCAGTTTCTCAGTTTTCTTGTGTTAAGGGCGATCAAGATGCGAATATCAATAAAGCATTTGATTTAGCCTCTAAGGCCGTAAAGCAAAAAGTAAATATCCTTTTACTCCAAGAATTATTTCAAAGTGAATATTTTTGTTCCACTCAAAATGCTAAATTTTTTGACTATGCAATTTCTTTTCCTGATAACCCATTATTTGAAAAATTTTCTAACTTTTGTAAGCAAAATAATATTGTGATACCAATCAGTTTTTTTGAAAAGTCTGGGCAAAATTATTTTAATTCGGTCGTTTTAATAGATGCTGATGGTAGTTTAAGTAGCCTTTATCGTAAATCTCATCTACCAGATGGACCAGGCTATAATGAAAAATTTTATTTTACTCCTGGCAATACAGGTTTTAAAGTTTTCAAAACTAAGTTTGCTTCAATTGGATGTGCTATTTGCTGGGATCAGTGGTTCCCTGAGTGTGCTAGATCGATGACGATGGATGGTGCTGAGATATTAATGTACCCAACTGCTATTGGATCTGAACCGCATGATTCTAATATTAATTCTAAAGATCATTGGCAAAATGTCATGAAAGGTCATGCCGCAGCTAATCAAATACCAGTTATGGCATCAAATAGAGTTGGGGTAGAAAAAGAGGGAAGTACTTCATTAACTTTTTATGGAAATTCTTTTATAGCTAACCATTTAGGAAATATAATTTCAAATATGGATAACGCATCAGAGGGCATTGAAGTTAATGAATTAGATTTAGATGATTCTATGAAATATAGAAAATCTTGGGGAAATTTTAGAGATAGAAGGCCAGAACTATACAAAAAAATTTGTGATTTTTAGTTTAATTTATAATAATATCTAACTGTTAATTTTAACAAAGGGAGGAAAGTTTAATGAGAAAATTTTTAATTTTATTGGCTTCTATTTTAATACCTTTTTCAGCATCGGCTAAGGAAGAATTGTTTATTTACAATTGGTCAGATTATGTTGCAGAGGGTGTGATTGAAAATTTCGAAGAGGAATTTGGTATTGATGTAACTTATGATGTATTTGACTCAAATGAAGTTTTAGAAGCAAAATTATTAGCTGGAAATTCTGGCTATGATATTGTTGTCCCTTCTGGGGCGTTTTTAGCTAATCAAATTAGAGCTGGGGTATTCCAGCCGCTTGATAAATCCTTATTACCTAATTTAGCTAATCTGGATCCTGCTATCTTAGAGTATACCGGAAAACATGACCCTGATAACTCTTATTCAGTTAATTGGCTCTATGGTACAACGGGTATTGGTTATAATATCGATATGATCGAAGAGCGTATGCCGGGCGCTACTGAGGATGGAACAATAGATAGTTTAGATATTATTTTTGATCCTGAGCTTGTTTCAAAATTCGCTGATTGCGGTGTCACAATGTTAGACGCTCCTACTGAAGTCGTAGAAGTAGCTCTTCATTACCTTGGTCATGACCCAAATACAGAAAATACAAATGCTAATCAAGAGGCACTTGATATGTTAAAAAAAGTAAGGCCGTATATTAAGTATTTTGACTCTTCTCAGTATATTGATGACCTTGCAAACGGAGAAATCTGTCTTGCATTAGGTTGGTCAGGGGACGTTTTCCTTGCATCTGATGAAGCCGCTGATGGAGTAAATGTTTGGTATTCTGTCCCGTCTCAGGGAACAGTAATATGGTTTGATCAAATGGCTATTCCTGCAGACGCTAAAAACATCGAGAATGCTCATAAATTTATTAATTACTACATGAGACCAGAAGTTGTTGCCGCAAATACAAATTATGTTTGGTATCCAAATGCAAATTTAATTGCAAATACAACACCAGGTTTAATTGATCAAGAAATATTGGATGACCCTGCAGTATATGCTGATGAGGAAACTATGGCTAAATTATTTCCTGACCAAGCTGACTCACCACAGAAGTCTAGAATCTCTACCCGAGTATTCAATGAGTTTAAAACTTCTAACTAAAAATATGTTAATTTTAAAGCGTAACTAAATTTTAGTTACGCTTTAAATGAAATCCTTAGAAATTTAAACAACATGTCATCAAATGAGGACTTTTTAATAATTGATAATATTAGTAAGCGTTTTGATGATGTAGTTGCCTTAGATAAAGTTTCAGTAAAAATTAAGAGATCCGAACTATTTAGTTTACTTGGCTCGTCTGGATGTGGAAAGTCAACTCTTTTAAGAATCATTGCGGGTTTTGAAAAACCAGATGAGGGGAGAATTATACTTGATGGGCAGGACATTACTGATCTTCCACCCTACCTCAGACCGCTAAACATAATGTTTCAAAATTATGCGCTATTTCCTCATCTGAATGTATATAAAAATATTGAATTTGGTTTAAAAGAAGAAAAGCTCGAACAAAATCTTATTGAAGAAAGAATTAATGAGGCGTTAACATTATTAGAACTGTCAGCACTTCAAAAAAGAAAAATTAATGAAATTTCTGGTGGGCAACAGCAAAGAGTAGCATTAGCTAGATGTTTAGTAAAAAAACCTAAATTATTATTACTCGATGAGCCTTTAGCAGCTTTAGATAAAAAATTGAGAATACAAACACAATTTGAGCTCGTTAATCTTCAATTTAAATTAGGTATAACATTTATAATAGTGACCCATGATCAAGAAGAGGCTATGTCTTTGTCTGATAGAATGGCTGTAATGCAACAAGGAAATATTCTTCAAATAGGAACACCTGTTGAAGTTTACGAGACACCTGGAAATGAATATATTGCTAATTTTATTGGAACGGCAAATATTTTTGAAATAAATTACAATCTGGAAAATAAATTATTTGCAAATGCTCTGAATGCATTTATTGAATCTACCAAAAATATTACAACAAATAAATTTTTGCTAAGACCAGAAAAGATTGAAATTAGTAAATTTTCAGGAGAAGAAAATATTCAAATTAATAAATGTATCGGAACTGTTAAAGAGATTGCCTATTTAGGAAGTTACACAAAATATTTAGTCAAAACCGACAAGGCTACTTTTTATGTTTTTCAGCAAAATAAATTTTTTACAGAAAACTTAAATATAAAATGGGATGACAAAGTAGTTTGTTCTTGGAATGAAAATTCAATCTTTCCTATTAATGATTAGTAAAAAATTAAAAAACTATAAATTTTGGTTTGTTTTTACACCTTATTTTTGGTTAGTGCTGTTTTTTTTTATACCTTTAGCTTTAATTTTTAAAATTTCTATTTCAATTGCAGAATGGGGCATGCCTCCTTACAAAGATTTATTTGAATTTACTGAAAATGGATTTCAAATTAATGCAACTTTAAATAACTATATTTATGTACTTTCTGATTTTTATTATTTTAAATCTTATTTAAATTCTCTTTCCTTGGCATTTACGTCTACTTTGATTTGCTTATTGATTGGTTTCCCAATTGCTTTTTATGTTGCGAAGTCTAGCGAAAGAGTCAGAAATATTATGTTAATTTTTTTAATTATACCTTTTTGGACATCTTTTTTACTTAGGGTTTACGCGTGGAAGGTTCTTTTACAGGGAAATGGCCTAATTAATTCGTTATTAATTAAATTTGGCATTATTGATACACCGCTCCCTTTGTTGCATAACCACTACGCAGTTATTCTTGGTGTTGTATATACTTATCTCCCTTTTATGATACTCCCATTATACGGGTATTTAGTAAAGTTTGATCTAAATCTTATTGATGCTGCTTATGATTTGGGGGCAAAGCCTATCAAGGCTTTTTTTAAAGTCATACTACCATTGTCGCTGCCAGGGATTGTAGCTGGTTCAATGTTAGTTTTTATTCCTGTTGTGGGGGAGTTTGTAATACCAGAAATGCTAGGTGGCAGTGATAGACTTTATTTTGGTAAGATGATATGGGAAGAATTCTTTCAAAATCGAGATTGGCCTATTGCAAGTGCCCTCGCAATGTCAGGAATTTTATTTCTGGTAATACCAATTTTAATTTTTCAAAAACAATATGAAAAATATAATTTAAAATGAGTAGAAATTTAAATTTTTTAAAAATCAGCTTATTGTCTTTCGGTTTTATGTTTCTATATTTCCCCATATTTACTCTTGTTTTCTATTCATTTAATGACAGTGAGAGGGTTATGGTATGGACATCCTTTTCTTTTCGATGGTATTCAGAATTATTTCATAATGAACAAATTCTAGAAGCATTTTATACTAGTTTAAAAGTGGCATTTTTATCAGCGAGTGTCGCAACTATTATTGGTGTAATGGTTGGCTATTCCTTAGCTAGAATTAAATATGTCCCATTTAGAATTTTTTTTATCTTCATTGGAACATCTCCATTAGTTATGCCAGAAATAATATTAGGTCTTTCATTTTTGTTATTTTTTATAACAACAAATAATTTGATTGGCTTTCCATCGTCTAAAGGGTTTCTAACGGTTCTTATATCTCATATAACATTTTCTATTGCTTTTGTCGGTGTGATTATCCAAGCAAGATTAAGCTCATTTGATAAAAATATTGAAGAAGCAGCGCAAGATTTAGGTGCTATGCCAAATAAAGTTTTTTGGAAGGTTACCGCACCTGTAATTTTGCCATCTATTGTTTCAGGATGGCTTTTATCATTTACTCTGTCACTAGATGATTTAGTAGTGGCTAGTTTTACCAATGGACCTGGTGCAAATACCTTACCCATAGTAGTCTTTTCAAAAGTCCGCTTAGGTTTAAGCCCTGAGGTTAATGCACTTTCAGCAATTGTTTTATTAGTTGTTATGAGTGCTGCATTAATTTTTTATTTTGCAAATAAAAAATCAAACATTGAGAAGTAAATATTCTCTTTCCCAGGCAGTTATTATCTTATTATAAGCGTTTACTTCTAAATCTTTTATCGAGCAAAAGAGATCAACAAAGGTTTCTCCGAATATTTCCTTTGCCTCCTTTGATCTGGAGAAAAAATCTATAGATTGATATATACTATCTGTGAGAGAAAGATTAACGTTATATGCTGCTTTTTTAGTTTCAGCAGTTGCTTTTAATTTCTTTTTGATTCCAAGATATCCCGCTGAAAGTGTTGCCGCAATGGCAAGATAGGGGTTTACATCCGAACCGCATAATCTATTTTCAATTCTAACCTGGTTGGGTGAGTTAAAATTTGGAACTCTAAATCCACAAGTTCTATTTTCAAAGCCCCAATTCAAATTAAAAGGTGTTCCTTCCTCCCAAAACCCTCTTAATCGCTTAAAGGAGTTTACATTAGGAGCAAATAATGGCAGGAATGACTTTGAGTATTTTTGCAAACCACCAAGATATTGGTCAAATATTTTAGAAGTTTTTAAATTTTTATCTGCAAATACTGGTTTACCATTTTTTAACAATGATTGATGAATGTGCATTGAATTTCCCGGTGAATCTTCCATTGGCTTTGCCATAAATGTTGCATATAAATTATGCTTTAGGGCAGTTTGTCTTAAAGTGCGTTTGAACAAGAATACTTGGTCAGCTAAATCTAATGCATTACCATGTTTAAAGTTAATCTCCATTTGGGCAGGGCCATCTTCATGGTTAATGGTTTCCACATCTAATTCTTGGGCTTCACAAAAATCATATAAATCCTCAAATATATGGTCAAATTCATTAACTGCATCTATGCCATAGGATTGATCACCTTTTTCTGTTCTGCCTGATTGCCCTGCAGGGGTTTCGAGCGGATAATCTGGGTCATTATTTTTTTTAACTAAATAAAACTCAATTTCTGGAGCTATTACTGGAGTAAGGTTAATATCTTCAAACATTTGAATTACCCTTTTCAATATTCCCCGCGAGTAAACTTCAATATCTTTATTATTTCGATCAACTGCATCGCAAATAATTTGTGCCGTAGGTTCAGAATACCAAGGAACAACTCTCAAAGTATCAAAATCAGGTTTTAACAAGAAATCTCCATCAGTTGGGTTTAGCAACTGGTCGTCAATAGAGTATGTAATATCCCTTGATACAGATAATTTAAAAAGGTTTAAAGGAAGTCTTAAACCCCCAGACTCAATAGTATCTAAAAATTTTTTAGTAGGTAGAATCTTGCCTCTGGGTATGCCCGAATTGTCGGGTATCATGCATTCTACCTCAGTAATTTTATTCTTTTTTAACCAATCGATGTAATCATTCATAACTATAATTGAACTCTAAAATTTGATATTTATGTCTCTGATGGAGTATACAGATAACTATTACGTTCGTACAAAAGCATTAAGAATTGATTCTAGCAAATTAGATCAGAATTTACAATGCGATGTTTGTATAATTGGGGCAGGTTTATCGGGTATTTCTACCGCTTATTATCTAAATAAGTACAATCCGAATTTAAAAATTATAATTTTAGAAAAAAATAAAGTTGGTTGGGGCGCATCTGGTAGAAACGGTGGTCAAATTATTCACGACTATTCCGGAGACTTTTTAAATCAAAAACATACAAAAGAGGAGGTTCAAAGTTTATGGAATTTATCACTAGAAGCGGTGCGAGAGGTAAAAAAAAATATTCGCGAAGTTGGCATTTCTTGTGATTTAGTTGAGGGGTATCTACTCGCTTCTGTAGCTAATAGTCATGAAGAGGAGTTAAAACGTTACGTAGAATATCTTAATAAGGATTTAAATTATGATGGTGCCAAATTTTTAAATAAAAATCAAATGTCAGATTATTTTGAGAGTCCTTTTTATAAATCAGCTATGTTTGATGGTGAGTGCGGTCAAATTCACCCACTAAATTACTGTTTATCTTTAACAAGAAAAATTTTGGAAAATAAAAATTGTAAGATTTTTGAAAATGTTAAAGTGGTTTCTTATTCTTCTAATAAAAATATTAAAATTTCCTCTGAATGTAACCATATAATTACTGCAAATAAAATGGTACTTTGCTGTAATGCTTATATTGAGAGACTTAATACAAAATTACGAAGAAGAATAATGCCTGTAAAAACCTATGTATCTGTGTTTAAAGATATACCCAAGGAAGAATTAAATAAATTTTTTAAAAAGAGATTAACTATTGGAGATATGCTTTTTGTCTTAAATTATTTTAGACTTGATCCACATGATAATTTGATATTTGGAGGAGGTGTTAGCTATTCAAATGTCGAACCAATTTCATTAGAAAAGTCTTTGAAGAAAAGCATAAGAAAAATAATGCCTGGTTTAGAAAAGTATAAAGCTTGGTCTACTTGGAGCGGCCATGTTGCAATCACTGTAAATCGATTACCTGATATTGGAAGATTAGATAATAACATCATATATGCACAAGGGTATTCGGGACATGGTTTAGCATTAACTACTATAGTTGGTAAACTAATTGCACAAACTTTGACTACGCAAATTAATAAGATCGATCTTTTTGAAAAGATTAAACACAGTAATTTCCCAGGTTTTGGCATTATTGATAAGCCCTTATTGGTTCTTGCTATGAGTTATTTTAGATTAAAAGACTTATGGAGTCTTAAATAGTTTGCCTTTGCCCAGAATTAGATTTGGATCTAAGTGTTTTTTATAATTTGTTAAAAATTTTATATATTCTTTAGACTTATATTTAAGAATTAAATCATTTTTTTTCATACCAAGCCCGTGTTCTGCAGCAACACTACCATTTAGTTTTAATGTTAAATTGAATATAAAATTAGATAATTTCTTCAAATTACTTTCAGTATCTGGTTCAATTTTAAAATTACAATGTAAATTACCGTCACCTAAATGACCAAAAAAATAGGGAGTAAATTGATTATTTGATTTAATAAAAGAATTGATTGCACTCATAAATTTTTCCCAATTATTTAATGGTAAAGAAATGTCAAATTTATGGTTAAAATTATTGTCATTTTGATTATAAACAATTTTTTCTCTTTGTTTCCAAATTTTGGAATTTTTAAGATTTTTTTCAAGTCTAATAATTTTAGCAAAGTATTTTTTAAATATTTTTAAAGTTTGTAAGTGATAATTATTTTTTTCATTTGAATTTATTTCAATTATCAGTGCTATATTTTTAGTTTTTTGATTTAATAAAATCGATAAGGGTATGGGAAATACTATCTCAAAACTTATTAAATTATCATAGATATATTTTCTAATATCTTTAAATAAATGAATTGATTGACTTAGACTTTTAACCTCAACTAAATAAGTAGTTTTATATTTTTTTTTTGGAATTAGTTTTAAATTTGCTTTAGTGATTATTCCAAAAATACCTTCGCTACCACAAAATATTTTCCATAATTTGGGTCCAAAGTTATCTTTTTTTAATTTACTTTGTAAATTTAAAATTGTGCCATCACTTAAAACTACCTCTAAACCATTGATATTATTTTCAATATTTCCATATCTTAAGGTTTGAAGGCCGCCTACATTTGTTGAAATATTACCCCCAATAGTACAAAGATCACTTGGTGCTATATTTACTGGAAAGAAAAGCCCTTTTTTTTGAACTTTTTCATTTATTTTTTCTAATAAAGCTCCACTTTCAACAGTAGCAATTAGATTATCTTCGTCTATATCAATAACCTTATTCATATTTTTAAAATTTATATAGATAGTTTCATTAATATTTGAAGTCGTTCCTCCAACTCTATTTGTTTCTCCACCTAAAGGAATTATATTAATTTTATTTTTAAATGCGAAACGTACTATTTTTGATAGCTCTTTGGTGTCTTTAGGGAATGCCAAATGTCTATTTTTTATAATTTTTGTTTTTATAGGAAATTTCATAAATTTATGTTCTAGAAGATGCTCTTTTTAATCTATCATTAATTGCTATACCCACTCCTTCATTTGGTATAGGTGCGATACTTATAGTTTTAAATTTTTTATTAATATCTGCTAAATAAATATAGTGATATAAATTTCTTGCTGCTTCTTTTAAACTATTTTTTTCACTTAAATTTTTAAACTGACCGATTTTATTTTTACCAAAATTAATGAATGCCGATAATTTTCTTTTATTTTTTATGTTTAGATATAATTTTTTATTAGGAGAGTAATGCTTCTTGTCACTACCAGGGAAACTCAGATCAGTTGAGTTATGATTAAAGTTAAGATAGGGCATTAATTTTAAGATATGCTTTTTTGTTATGTGACCATTTCTAAGAATTGATACATTTGAGTTATCCATCTTTAAAATTGTAGACTCTATACCAATTTTGCAATGACCATCGTCTATTATCATTAATTGACTGCCGATAAACTGATCAAAAACCATTTTAGGAGTAACAGGACTAATCTGTTTATATCTATTAGCAGAGGGCATTACCAAAGGTTTATTTAAGTACTTAATAACCTTTTGTGTAAATTTATTATTTGGAACTCTTACAGCGCAACTCCCCTTTATTGTTAGAATTTTTGGTATTTTTTTTGATTTTACTTTTAAAATAAAGGTAAGAGGCCCGGGCCAAAACCTTTTTGATAATATCTCAATTTCATCATTAACATAAAAGTATTTTTTAACCATGGATAGATCAGAGCAATGAAATATTAATTTTTTACTAAGTGGTCTTTTTTTTAACTCATATATTTTCTTTGCTGCTTTTAAACTTGTACCTAAACCTGCTAAGCCATAAACAGTTTCTGTAGGAAGAACAATCAAATCTTCAGAATTTAATTTTTGTTTTATTAGTCTTAACAGAGATATAGTTTCGTTTTTTTTTACTATAATTGGCATAATTTACATAATTAGATATATTTTTAGTACTGAATCTTGACTATTTAGGTTTAAGTTTACAACTTTATGAAAATTTGTGCCATTATTCTTTCAGCAGGTAAAAGCAATAGGTTTAATTCTTATAAGCCAAAATTTATGCATGAGATTTCTGGTCAAGAAATTATCAACTATAATATAAACGCTGTAAAAAAAATTAGAAAAATTAATAAATTATTCATCATTACAAGTTCTGAAAATCAAAAATATTTTGAAAATATTAAGTCAAATAATTTTATTCAGAATCCATTGGATGGTACGGGAGGTGCTTTAAAACAATTTGCAAAATTAAATACAAATTTTGATTATTATTTAGTTCTTTTAGCAGATACACCTATTTTTGAATATAAAATACTTCAAAACTTTTTAAATAAGAGCGTTTCAAAAAAATATGATGTTAGTGTTATTTCTCAATTTATTGATAACCCAGAGGGGTATGGAAGAATTGTAATTGAAAAAAAATCTTTTAATCAAATTATAGAGGAAAAAGATTGTAACATAACTCAAAAAAAAATTAATCTTATTAACACAGGTATATTTTTAATTTCAAAAAAAGCGATTGGTAACATTGACTTAATAAAAAAAAATAAAAAAAAGAAGGAACTTTACCTAACAGATTTAATTAGTATTTCTAAACAAAGAAATATGCAAACTTTTGCCTATATAAACAAAGAGACTGAAATAAGAGGTGTTAATACAATCAATGAATTAAATGAATTGGAAAAACTCTCTCAAATTCATATTAAAAAAAGACTAATGAATTCAGGAGTTATCATGCGTAACCCTGAAACTGTTTATATAGAAGAAAGTGCAAGAATAGAAAAAGGTGTAATCATTGAACCCAACGTGGTTATTAAAAAAAATGTTTCTATAAAAAAAGGTACTACAATCAGATCATTTTCATATCTCGAAGAAGCAAAAATTGGTTCTAATTGTACAATTGGTCCTTTTGCAAGATTAAGACCAGGTACAATTCTTGAAGGAGGCAATAGAGTTGGTAATTTCGTTGAAATTAAAAAGTCTATATTGTCAAAAGGAGTAAAGGCTAATCATTTAACATATATCGGCGATACAATTGTAGGTAAAAATACTAATATAGGTGCAGGTACAATAACTTGTAACTATGATGGAAAAAATAAATTAAGTTGTAAAATAGGTAGCAATAGTTTTATTGGTTCAAATACTTCTATTGTAGCGCCAGTTGAGATAGGTGCAAATTCATATATTGCTGCTGGGTCAGTTATTACAAAAAATATCCCCAAGAAAAGTTTTTCTATTTCAAGAGCGAAACAGAAGATATATAAAAATCGCATAATCAAATAATTATGTGTGGAATTGTAGGTATTTTAAATTCATCAAACTTATTAAGCAGCTCAATTGAAATTTTAAAAAAACTAGAATATAGAGGTTACGACTCCGCTGGTATTTCGCTATTTTCCGATACCAATATTAAAACTATAAAAAGCGTAGGTAAGATTTCAGCTTTAGAAAAAAAAACAAAAGGGATTAGTGATAGTAAGTTTCAGGGAGTAATTGGTCATACGCGTTGGGCCACTCATGGGGTTGTTAGCAAAAATAATGCCCACCCTTTTGCTAATGATGATCTCACCCTTGTTTGTAATGGAATTATTGAAAATTATAAACAAATACAAGATCGATACAATGAGATACCAAATAATATAAAGTCAGACACCGAAGTTAGTTTTTACTTTTTAACTTATTTACTTAACAAATATGAAGATCCAAATGAGTCATTAAAAATTTTTAAAAAAACAATAAAAGGTAACTATGCATTTGTAATTTATATTAAACGAAATAAGACTTTTTATCTTTTAAAAGAGGGTAGTCCTTTGTCATTGGCAAAAAATAAAGACTCTTTCTTTATTTGCTCAGACTCTTCAATTCTATCTAATTATAATAAAGAGGTATATCACCTTAAAGACGGAGATATGATTGCAATTCATAATTCAAATATTTTAGCTAGTAGAAAAATTAATTTTGAACCCAATATTGTTAATCAAAACCCTTATGATAAAGGTAAATTTCAACATTATATGCTTAAGGAAATTCATGAACAACCCGAAGTATTAAAAAAAACACATGAAAATTATAGGAATGAGTTTTTTATAGATTTTCAAAATAAATTTGAAAACATATTTAATGTTGATCAAATAATTTTTGTGGGTTGCGGAACAGCATACCATGCATGCCTAATAGGAGAATATTACTTTAATAATTTTACAAATTTAAATACCTCTTGCGAATTAGCATCTGAAATACGTTATAAGAAGTTAAATAAAAAAAATAAAAATTTGTATATATTTATTTCCCAATCTGGTGAAACAATGGATACATTAATGGCCCTAAAATATATAAAAAAAAATGATTTTAAAACTATTGTTATTACCAATTCTCTGCAAAGCAGTATGGTTAGAGAGGCTGATATAACAATACCTACATATGCTTTAAAGGAAGTCGGAGTGGCGTCCACTAAAGCTTTCACTTGTCAGATCCTTGGTTTGGCTAATTTAGCTTTAGAAGTTGGTAAAATGACTAAAGCAATTAATGCAAATACATTTAACTCTAATATAAAAACCTTAAAAGAATTGCCTAATAAACTAAATACGATAATTAAAGATTTTACTCCTATAGCTAAGAAAATATCCAAAAAGTTATCAAACTGCGATGCTTGTTATTTCATCGGTAGAAATATTTCATTTCCATTGGCACTAGAGGGATCTTTGAAATTAAAAGAAATTTCTTATATGCATAGCGAGGGTTTTCCAGGGGGTGAAATGAAACATGGACCAATTGCTCTAATAGATAATAAAACTTACACAATTTGCATAAATCCTAATAATCAACTTTCAGAAAAAACACTCTCAAATGCTCAAGAAATACTTGCTAGAAATGGAAAAGTATTAATGCTAACCAGTCAAAATGTTTCCAAAGTAAAATCCTCTGAGATGGATTTTGCTTTACTGCCAAAAGAAAACTTTATTGACACACCTTTTATTTATTCTATTCCACTTCAATTGATTTCATATTATTTTGCTCTTAATCAAGGTACAGACATTGATCAACCAAGAAATTTGGCTAAATCTGTTACTGTTGAATAAAAAATGAATAGAAAAATTGTTTCAATTGATAGTCAATTCCTAGCATCAATTATTGCTTCTTTGCCAGGATATGAATTATCTGGAGATTTAACTAGTTTTAACTCAACACATTTAGTATTGCCGTATTCATTTTCTGATTTGGATTTATCAGATGAAATTAGTATGAATAGCTTCGGAATAATTAATAAATCTAAATTATTTTTAAGAGAACCTATTATTGGTGAAGATTTAATTTATAGAAATGTGAATACAGTTAATATCAGTAACAAAAAAGCAGATATTTCAATTTCAACTAATTCGTCCAAATCATTCTATTTAGCTTCTATTGATAACATTCAACATAAATTTTCCTCCTCAATTTTTACAAACTTATCAATAAATAATTTAAATATTTTATTTCCCTCATCGGAGAAAATAATTTTAATTTCAGAGAGTCCGAAAATTATTAAATTATATGCAAAAAAATTGTTAAATTTAAATTTAAATGAAGATTTAATTGATAATATAAAAATCCCAACATCCATAAAGATTACTGAAAAAGAGCAAATTTCAAAAATTATAGAAATTAATAATAAATCTTATGTGGGTATATGTTTTCAATTATCAAATTTATTAAAATCTAATCTTTTAAATAGTAATCTGATAATTTCATCACCAAATCAAACCAATTATATATTTAAGCTTTTTACTAATTTCTTCACTTTAATACCAAGTAGCCTCTCTAGTTTTGTTTTTAAATTCTTATTAAGATTCATTGGGGTAAATTCTTTTTCAAAGCAATTATTAGAGATTAACAATCTTTACTCAGTAGAAAATTACTACTTCACCAATGATATGGATGCTTCTCAAAGTCCTTTTTATTCAAATGGTAAATATTTTCCTAATCTTAAAATCTTAAATTCTAATAAATCTTTTAATAGCTACTTAGAAGGAGCTGAAAATTTAATAATTTCTTCAAAGTTTTCCATTAATACAAAAAAAAATATTATTAAATTAACTTCTGACTCTGTAAGTAAAAAAAATGAGTTGCAAATTAGCCAAGGATCTTATGACTTTTTAGACTTAGATAAATACTGTTATAATATATCACAGGATGGCCTGATCAAAACTTCAGATCTTTTAGTGAATATCAAAAAAATGGGACGCTCTAAGTCTGAAAAATATAAATACAGTGATCCTAAGCAAAAAGTTATCGATGCCTTTAAAGTTTCACAATTCGAAAAGGGGATACCTCCTTTTAGGCTCCCAAAACTTTGGCCGTTTAAAGCTAAAAGTTAATAATTTCTTTTATTTACAACAATTAACAATATAATCCACTCCTCATGAAATGGTCTGCAGATAGTTGGAAAAAATTTGAGGCAAAACAAATGCCCACTTATGATGATCAACATCAGTTAAATCGTGTAGTTGATAACCTTTCTAAACTTCCCCCTTTAATTTTTGCAGGCGAAACTAGATCTCTAAAATCTCAGATTTATAAAGTTCAAAAAGGCGAGTCGTTCTACTTACAGGGCGGAGATTGTGCAGAAAGTTTTAACGAACTCAACCCGAATACCATAAGAGATACATTTAAATTGCTGCTGCAAATGTCTGTTGTATTAACTTTTGCCACTAATACGCCAGTTGTAAAACTTGGAAGAATTGGAGGACAATTTGCAAAACCTAGAAGTTCAGATTTTGAAGAAAAAGACGGTGAAAAACTTCCTAGCTATCGAGGTGACATTATCAATTCCTATGAATTTAATAAAGAATCAAGAAAACCAGACCCTTTAAGAATGATACAAGCATATAATCATTCTGCTTCAACTCTAAATCTATTAAGGGCTTTTGCCCAGGGCGGGTTTGCAAGTTTAACCCAACTTAATAAATGGAATTTAGATTTTGCTGACAATTTCAATTCAACTAAAAAATATAAAGAATTATCTGTCAAAATTAGTGACTGTATAAAGTTCATGAATGCATGTGGTATTAATGAAAATAATACAAGAGAACTGAGAGAGACGGATTTTTATACAAGCCATGAAGCTTTACTGCTCCCATATGAGCAGGCTTTTACTAGAATTGATAGCACTACTGGTGATTGGTATAATGTCAATGCTCATTTTTTATGGGTGGGCGATAGAACAAGAGATCCTGACGGGGCACATATTCATTATTTGAGTGGAATCAAGAACCCCTTGGGAATAAAAGTAGGCCCATCAACAAAAATTGACGAACTTAAAAAAAATATAGATATACTAAATCCTGAAAATGAAGGTGGTAGGTTAACTCTAATTGTAAGAATGGGTGCAGATAAAATTGAATCTATGTTCCCTTTGCTTTTAAAAGAAATTGATAAGATGGGAGTGAACTTAACTTGGGTTTGTGATCCTATGCACGGCAATACATCAACTAGTAATTCAGGCTATAAAACTAGAGCTACAGAAAATATTTTTAAAGAAATTAAATCATTCTTTGAAATCCATAAATCACAGGGCAGCATAGGTGGAGGTGTACATTTGGAACTGACAGGATTAAATGTGACTGAATGCGTTGGCGGCCCAGATGATATCAAGGATGAAGATTTAGGTGATAGATATCATACATTTTGTGACCCTAGATTAAATGTTAACCAGTCTTTAGAACTTTCCTTTTTGTTAGCAGATTTATTCTCAAACGGAGATGCCCGTTAGTTTTCTTATTCGAGATGAATAAAAAGACTAATCAGGAATTAATAAATTTACATACTGATCACTACTTTCTAAAATCTAAAGAAATTATTAAGAAATATGGTGATTTAAATGTTACCTATGCTGTTTTTATAAGAAGACCTGGAATTATAGCTCTAAAGTTAGCAGTAGATTGGATAAAATCAGTTGCAAAAGAAAGAGGTATCAAAATTATCACATCAACACCTTTTAAAGAGGGAGAGTATTTTGGTGCGGGTGAACCTATTTTATATATCAAAGGGTCGTTTAAAAATTTGGTTGATCTAGAAACATTATTCCTTCAAAAGATAGGCCCAACTTGTATCGCAGCTGCGAATGCTTATCAAATGTGCCTAGATTTACCAAAAACATCTTTTATTGCTATGGATGCTAGACATTGCGCAGGATCAGATATGTCAAATTTAATGTCTTATGCGGCATCCGTAGGTTCTAAAGCGGCTAGAAAAAAAAAAGCTAAAGGCTTCATAGGAACGTCTATCCAAGCTACTGCCAATTATTTTCCTTTAAATAGACCCTTAGGAACTATGCCTCACGCAATAATAGGATATGCAGGTTCAACACTTGAAGCAGTTAAAATGTTTCATAGAACTTTCCCTAAAGATGATTTGGTAGTATTGCCTGATTATTTTGGTAAAGAAATAACTGACTCAATACAAGTTTGTAACTATTTTGATAAGTTATCCAAAAATGGCAAAGTAATGATCAGATTAGATACCCCAAGTGGAAGATTTGTTGAGGGATTAGATACAGCAAAATCATATGAAATTCTTGAAAAATTCGCACCCGCATCTATTAGGGAATATAGATCTGATGATGAATTAAGACATCTTGTTGGTCCAGGTGTATCTGCCTCTGCTATTTGGTATCTTCGATCACAATTAGATAAGTTTGGTTTTAAAAAAGTTAAAATAATTGCTTCTAGCGGTTTTACTAATACTAAATGTAGAGCTATAGCAATTGCAAATGCACCAGTAGATGTTATTGGTACAGGAAGTTTTTTACCTGAAAAATGGTCTGAAACTTATGCTACTGCAGATATAATTAAATATGGAAATACACCTAGAGTAAAAGTATCAAGAGAATATTTGTTAAAAAAATTAAAGTAATGATTATAACTAGATTTGCACCTAGCCCAACAGGCGATATCCATTTAGGAAATATGAGATCATGTTTTCTAAATTGGATTTTTGCTAAAAAAGAGAATGGAAAATTCATTCTAAGGTTTGACGATACTGATAAGGAAAGAAGTAAACTGAAGTTTGTCGACTCAATTAAAGAGGATTTAAATTGGTTAAATATTAATTATGAAGAAACGTTTTATCAAAGTAAAAGATTGGACAGATATAATGAGGTTTTTGATCAATTAATTTCAAAAAAAATTGTTTATCCATGTTTTGAAAGTAATGAAGATCTTGAGTTAAAGAAAAAATTATTATTAAAAGCAGGTAAACCGCCAATTTACGATCGAGAAGCCTTAAATGCGTCAAAAGAAGAAATTGAGCAGAAAATTATTAGTGGTGAGAGGCCTTACTGGCGATTTAAATTATCTCAGTCAAAAGTATTTTGGAATGATTTGGTTAAAGGTAGCACAGAAGTTGATTTAGCATCGCAATCAGACCCCGTCCTGCGAAGAGCAGACGGTAGTTATTTATACCATTTTCCTAGTGTGGTTGATGATATAGATATGAATATCTCACACATCATAAGAGGAGAGGATCATTTATCAAATACTGCCATACATATTGAAATTTTTAGTAGTTTAGAAAAAACACCTCCTATGTTTGGACACAACCCGCTGATGCTAAATGAGGATGGAACTAAATTAAGTAAAAGAAATTTTGACTCTATTTCGATTCAAAAATTTAAATTTAATAACTATTTGCCTAATGCAATTCTATCTTATTTGTATTCAGTGGGATTAAACAATGATTTTGATTTTGAAGAAATTATTTCCAATAATTTTAAAGAATTTGACATTACTAAAATTTCTAAAAATTTACCAAAAGTTGATTTATTAAAAATTGATAACTTTCAAAAAAACTTATTAAGAAAAATGACATGTGAAAAATTAAAATCCCACTTTACTGAGCTCCAAGATTTAAAATTAGATTTTAAAGAATGGGATCTAATTAAAAATAACATTGATAATTATATTGATATCATTGAGCAATTAAAAATTATAAGAAGAGAGTCACTAGAAAAATCGCCAGATCAAAATTTTCTCCAAACTTTGGCAAATAATTTAAATCAATTAGTACTGACGGACTTTGATTCATATATTGTATCTCTAATGACATTAAATAAAGACCTAACTAAAAAAGATATATTTATGAATACTAGATTTATTCTTACAGGTAATGAGAAAGGCCCCTCTGTTAAAGAATTATTCAACTATTATGGAGCTGAAAAATTTATAGAATTAGTTAATGAGTTTAAAACTTTTTAATACCCTATCTAAATCTAAAGAACTATTTAAGCCTATTAATTCAAATGACATTAAAATTTATGCCTGCGGCCCTACACTATATAATAGCCCTCACATAGGAAATTTTAGACCAATTATTATCTTCGATGTCTTATTTAGATTTCTAAGGCATTGCTATGGAGAAAATTCTATTACGTATGTAAGAAACATTACAGACATTGACGACAAAATTATTAATAGGTCTTTAGAACTAAAGATATCTACTGAAGACTTAGTTAACTCGGTAAAAAAAGTTTACCAGGATAATTTAACTAAACTTCAAATATTGCCTCCTTCTTTTGAACCTCATGCAACAGATTATATTCCTAAAATGATTGATATGATCAAAGCTTTGGTTAATAAAAACTTTGCATATGTTTCTGATAATCATGTCTTGTTTGAGTCCAAAAAATATAAAAATTATGGAGAACTATCCAAGTTATCATTAAAAGATATTATTAGTGGTGCTAGGGTAGAGGTAGCAAAATATAAAAAAAATCCTGAAGATTTTGTTTTGTGGAAACCATCAAAAGTTAGTGAACCCTCATGGCCTAGTCCTTGGGGAGAAGGTAGGCCTGGTTGGCATATTGAGTGTTCTGCTATGATTGCAGAACTGCTAGGTTCAACAATTGATATACACGCAGGCGGTTTAGATTTAATTTTTCCACACCATGAAAATGAAATTGCACAATCTTCATGTTATCACAATGCTAAAATGTCTAATTACTGGCTTCATAATGGCTTTATAAATTTTAAAGGTGAAAAAATGTCTAAATCAATTGGCAATATAACTATCATTAATGATCTGTTAAAAAAGGTAGATCCAATGGTTGTAAAATACTCCTTATTGTCTACACACTATCGTCAACCAATTGATTTTTCAGATGATTTATTAAATTATAGCAAAAATATAATTTCAAAATGGAAAGATTTTTTATGCGAACCGTCTGAGAAAATATACGACGAAGAATTCATTAATTCTCTTAATGATGATTTAAATACCCCTATGGCATTGATGCGTATCCAACAAATATACGCAATCCTTAAAAAAGACCCTAAAAATAAAGCTTTGTTAAATATCTTTAATAGTTGTTTAGATTTGATTGGCCTAGTTCCTGATTTTAAAAAAAATGAATTAGATCTTGATAATGAATTTATTGAAAATATTATAACTCGCCGAAATGAGGCAAAAAAATTAAAAAATTTCGAATTGGCTGATCAACTTCGAGCAAATTTACTGGATAAAGGTATTTTGCTTGAAGACACCAAGAATGGAACAATATGGAAGAAAATTTAAATAAAATATACTTTTTTGATACTACTCTTAGGGATGGTCAACAAACAACGGGTGTTGACTTTAGTGTAGAAGATAAAATTAAATTTTCCCAATCGCTTGATGAGTTAGGCTTAGATTATATTGAGGGCGGATGGCCAGGTTCTAATCCCACTGATGATAAATTTTTCCAAGATTACCCAAAATTTAAGAACTCAAATTTAGTTGCTTTTGGAATGACTCGAAGACCCTCTTCAAGTGTAGCCAACGATCCTGGTCTAAATAATTTGATAAATACAAAGGTGAAAAGCATTTGCATTGTAGGTAAATCATCTTCTTATCAAGTTGAAAAAGCCTTAGAGATTACAAAAGAAGATAACTTAAAAATGATTGGTGAAAGTATTAAATATATTAGTGCGCAAAATATTGAAGCTATGTATGATGCTGAACATTTCTTTGATGGCTATAAGTCAGATCCAGCATTTGCTATAGACTGTTTACTTGCTGCTTATAATAATGGAGCCAGGTGGGTTGTATTATGTGATACTAATGGCGGAACCCTTCCTCATGAAATTGAGGAAATTGTTGGCGAAGTTATAAAAAAAATTCCTGGAAAAAATTTAGGCATTCACGCACACAATGATACCGAAAATGCAGTAGCTAATTCTCTTGCCGCAGTGCGTGCTGGGGTACGGCAGGTTCAAGGAACCATTAACGGACTTGGAGAAAGATGTGGAAATGCTAATTTAATTTCAGTTATTCCATCAATCGTTTTAAAAACTAGTTATGAAACATCCGTTAGTAAGGAGAATTTATCTCTATTAAAGAAAACCTCTCTATTGCTCGATGAAATATTAAATAGAACTTCAAATAAACAACAGGCTTATGTAGGTGAAAATGCCTTTTCTCATAAAGGAGGTTTGCACGTTTCTGCAATTAACAAAGATCCCAAGACTTATGAGCATATTGACCCTAAAATTGTTGGAAATACGAGAAAAATAGTTATTTCTGATCAGTCGGGGAGATCAAACATTACCTCGCTTCTCAGCACTGTAGGTATAAATCCAAATGATCATAAAGAAAAATTAGATTTATTATTACAAAAAGTTAAAGATAGAGAGTTTAAAGGTTATGCTTTTGATGAGGCACTTGCTAGTTTTGAAATACTTGCCAGAGATACTTTATTCGGGATACCAAATTATTTTGACCTCATAAGGTTTAAAGTGATTGATGATAGAAGATGGAATGCAAAAGGAGAACTTGTAACTGAGTCAGAAGCAACTGTTAGAGTTGTTATCAATCATCAAGAATTCTTAAATGTTGAAATAGGAAATGGACCCGTCAATGCCCTTGATAAAGCTTTAAGAAAATCTTTAATAGACTTTTATCCATCCCTTCAAGATTTAGAACTTACTGATTTTAAAGTTAGAATACTTTCTTCCGAAAAAGGCACAGATGCAATAGTAAGAGTAATTATAGAAACCAAAGATAAAGATGGATCGATTTGGACTACTGTTGGGGTTTCAACAAATATAATTGATGCATCTTATAATGCTTTAAGAGAAAGTTTAATTTATAAATTAATCAAAGTTTCTTGAATAAAAAAATACAATTTATCCTTAATCGACCGCAGTTATCTGAAAATATCGGGATGTCTTTGCGATCGTTAGGTTGCTTTGGATTCGAAAATTTAGCATTAGTTAATCCTAGAAACCCCTGGCCTAATGAAAAGGGTATAAGAGCTTCGAAACATTTTTATAATTTAGCAAGTAAAATAAAAACATTTAATAGGTTAGAGGATGCTATTGCTAAAAATGAAATTGTAATTGCAACTACAGTACGTCAAAGAGAGTTTACTATTCCTCAAATTGAATTTAAGGATATTGAACGCATTAAGTCTAAAAAAATTTGTATACTCTTTGGTCAGGAAAATAATGGACTTAACAACTTAGAATTATCTCACGCAAATTATATTTTGACCATACCTACTACAAATGGTTATTCACTTAACCTATCTCACTGCATATCTATTGTTGCATATGAGTTAAGCAAGACATTTAAGATTAGAGATAATTTTGAAAATCCAGAGACTCTCAGACCAAGCGCATTAGAAATTGAAAAATTTGTAAAATTTTTAATGAAATCCCTCAATAAACAAGGTTTTACAACAATTTTTTCAAAAAAATTAAATTTAGAAATTTCTATCAGGAATTTCTTAAAAACATCAAATATTTCAAACAAATCTCTTAAAACGGCATATGGGATATTGAAATTTATAACAAAATAAATTGACTTAAAATACGAAATCTATATAAATCACCAATTCATGACAAAAAGATTATCTTCAAAACACAAAATTGACAGACGTCTTGGTTTAAATTTATGGGGAAGACCTAAAAGTCCATTCAATAGAAGACCTTATGGACCAGGTCAGCACGGTCAAGCAAGAAAAAGAAAATTATCAGATTTTGGTGTCCAGTTAGCTGCAAAGCAAAAGCTTAAAAAGTACTACGGAGATATTACTGAAAAACAGTTTAAGAAAATCTATCAAGAGGCCTCTAGACAAAGAGGTGATACAAGTCAAATTTTAATTGAATTACTTGAGAGAAGATTAGATGCAGTTGTATTTAGATTGAAATTTGCACCAACAGTTTTTGCTGCAAGGCAGCTTGTAAATCATGGGCATGTATTAGTAAATGGTAAAGTGGTTGATAAAAAATCCTATCAGGTAAAAGATGGTGATGAGATTTCTCTTCAACAAACTAGCCAGAATATTCCAATGATCATTCAGACATTAAGTTCTAATGAACGTGACGTTCCAGAATACCTTCAATTAGAGATTTCTAAGTGTTTAGGTAAATTTGTTCGTGGCCCTCAACTAACTGATGTTCCATATCCTGTTCAAATGGAACCAAATCTTGTAGTCGAGTTTTACTCCAGATAAAACTACTGGATTTCTGTTTTAATACCTCTTGTATTAAAAAGTTCTATTAATTCTCCAGACTCAGCCATTTCTTTCATAATATCGCAGCCTCCTACGAATTCCTTTTTGATATAAAGCTGCGGAATAGTGGGCCAATTTGAAAAAGCTTTAATACCCTCTCGGATTTCTTCGTTTTCAAGAACATTGCAATGTCCAAACTCCACACCGCATTTTTTTAATATAGCACTTGCAACTGAAGAAAAACCACACATTGGGAAATCAGGATTTCCTTTCATGAATAAAAATACATCATTTTTTTGTATTAACTGTTCAATTTGGTTTTTAATATTTTCATCTAAGTTCATTATTCAGTTCCTTTCGTTTTTAACTGCATGGCATGAAGTTCACTATCCATTAACCCATCTAGCGATTTATATACTAGTTGATGCTGTTGGATTCTAGACAATCCATTAAACATACTACTTTCTATTGTAACCGAGTAGTGGTTATTATCCCCCGCTAAATCTTCTACTAATATCCTTGAATTTGGAAATTTATCAGTAATAATTTTTTCAAGTTTATTTTGTTCTATGGGCATATTTAGTGAATTATACTCTCAAAGTTTTTTTTATATTTTCTATAAAGATCATTAAAGTTTATTTTATGTTCATTTATATCTATTGTACTCTTTTTAACTACTCCTAGTTTATTAAGATCAATATTATTTTTTTTACTTATTTCTGATACTTTTTTTATATTATTCTTATTTATAGATATTACATAACCTGCTGAGAATTCACAAAATAAATCAATAATATTTTGAATCTGAATTTTAAATCCTAAGTCTTTATTGATCATTTTAAGTAGAGATATAAAGATGCCTCCACGGGAAATATCATTGCAACTAGTAATTATTCCCTGCTTGGAGGACTCTAAAATAAAGTTAGCTGCTTTTAATTCATCATCAAGGTTTATGTCAATTAGATCATTAAAGTTATATAACTCATGAATGTCTAATTGATCTTGTAAAAAATAAGGACTAAAGGAGGGATCTAAACATTTCCCAATATAAAATAATTCATCTTCTTCCTCTTTAAAGAAGTTACTATTTATTTTTTCATAGTTCAAATTTGAGCCGACCATTCCTATAACAGGGGTAGGTTTTATGGGCTGGTCATTAGTTTGGTTATATAAAGATACGTTTCCAGAAACTATTGGGGTATTTAAGTAGCTAGCTGCCTCTTTTAATCCAAAAATTGAAAGCACTAATTCCCCCATGATATTTGGATCGAGAGGGCTAGCAAAATTTAAATTATTAGTAATAGCTAATGGTTTCAGGTTAGATGAAATCAGGTTTCTATATGACTCGGCAACAGTTGCCTTCATTCCTTTTATAGGATTAATTCTTATATATAGTGGATTACAATCTGTAGTAGCTCCTATGGCCTTGTTTGTTCCATGAATTTTAACCACTCCCGCTGATTGACCAGGGTCTTTAATAGTATCACCCATCACAGTAGAGTCGTATTGATTATATACCCAGGATTTATCGATATAATTAAGATTATTTACTAGATTTTCAATTAATAAGTCTAAATTTAAGCTTTTAGTATCAAATTCTTTTACTTTTCTTTTTCTTGGTATAAAAAATTCACGATCATATTCTGGAGCGTCCTCTACGATTATATTAACTGGAAGATTAACAACTTCTTTGCCTGCAGAGGTAAAAACGACTCTTTTGGTGTTGGTAATTTCGCCAATGACTTCATAGTCAATTTGCCATTTTTGTAAAATTTTTCTTACTTTATCGTCATTACTCTTGTCGATTACGGCAAGCATACGCTCTTGGCTTTCTGAGAGTAAAATTTCGTAAGCTGATAAGGGCTGCCTTAAAGGGACTTTATCAAGATCAATACGTACGCCTACATTTCCCTTGGATGCCATTTCTACACTAGATGATGTAATACCTGCTGCACCCATATCTTGCATTGACTCAATAAACCCACTGGCCATTAGTTCCAAACAACCTTCCATTAAAAGCTTTTCCATAAAAGGATCACCAACTTGTACTGAGGGTCTTTTATCGTCTTCGTCATCTTTGGAAAAAACATCAGACGCCATACTTGCACCGTGTATACCATCTTTGCCTGTTTTTGAGCCGATGTAGACAATCAGGCCGCCGAGAGTTTTTGGCTTTGAATAAAAAATAGCATCTTTTTTAACATGACCTATTGCCATTGCATTTACCAAATTATTGAAATCATAAGAATGTTCAAATTCACACTCTCCGCCGATGTTGGGTATGCCTATGCAATTGCCATAGTGACCTATTCCATGAACAACGCCATTTAGTAAAAATCTTGTCTTGTCAGTGGTGATAGCTCCAAATCGAATGGAGTCTAAAGTTGCAATAGGTCTGGCCCCCATGGTGAAAATATCTCTTAAGATTCCACCTACACCCGTAGCTGAACCGTTGAAGGGTTCGATGTAGCTAGGGTGGTTGTGGCTTTCAATTTTAAATGCAATACCGTCTTGATCTTCTAAATCAATAATCCCTGCATTTTCACCTGGCCCCTGAATAACAATTTCATTATTGGTAGGGAGTTTTTTTAACCACTTTTTTGAAGTTTTATAGCAACAATGTTCATTCCACATTGCAGAAAAAATACCTAGTTCTTCAATTGTTAAATCTCTTTTTAGATAATTTTTAATAATCGAAAACTCATCCAGAGTTAAACCATGCTGCAATATTAAATCATCATTCATGATAAGATTGACTCAATAATAAGTTTCCCATCTTCAGAAGAATGGTATTTTTGATAGGCTCTCTCAGGATGGGGCATCAAACCTAAGATATTCTTTTTTTTATTTGTAATGCCTGCAATATTTTTCAGGGAACCGTTGATATTTGCTTCATCTAGGGAATATTGACCATCACAATATTCAAAAGCGATTAATTCATTATCTAGTAGATCTTTTAAAGTATCTTCATCGCAATAAAAATTACCCTCATTATGTGCGACTGGAATTTCTAGAATTTTGTCATCATCAATAGATTTATTAAAGTTATTTCTATTTCCTTTTTTTATAAAACAATTTTTACCAAGAAATTTTAAACCATTATTTTGTAATAATGCACCATGAAGCAAACCTATTTCTGTTAAAATTTGAAAACCATTACATATCCCCATCAGGTATTTTCCGCTTTCAGCATGTTTAACAACATCTTTAATAATTTGGCTTTTAGATGCCATTGCCCCAGATCGGAGATAGTCTCCAAAACTAAAACCACCCGGGAGAATTACTAAATCAACATTTGGAAGCGTAGACTCCTCATGCCAAATTTTATATACTGGACCTGCTGTAAGGTCCTCTAAATAAGTAACCGCATCACGATCGCAGTTGGAGCCAGGAAAAGTTATGACTGCTGATTTAAACGTCATCCAAGTACTTCGTACTCTTCAATGATTTCATTTACTAAAAGCTTTTTACAGGCACTTTCAATTAATTTATTTTTTTCTTCCGACTTAAGATTATCTGGCACATCGAGCTCTATTAGTTTTCCTTGGCGGATATTGGTTAAATCTTTGAATCCGAGGTTGGCCAGTGATTGTTCAATGGTTTTGCCTTGAGGTTCTAAAATTTGACTTTTTAACCTAATCAGTATTTTTAATCTCATTAAATTTTTAATCCTAATCTAGTTAATACTTCCACATAGGCTTCCTCAATGTTACCTAAATCTCTTCTAAATCTATCTTTATCAAGTTTTTTATTAGATTTAATATCCCAAAGGCGACAAGTGTCGGGTGATATTTCATCTGC
>CAYRCI010000015.1:27087-32123 GCA_964422765.1 uncultured Alphaproteobacteria bacterium
TTTTATTAGATTTAATATCCCAAAGGCGACAAGTGTCGGGTGATATTTCATCTGCTAATACAAGTTCTTTAGTTTTTTTACAAATACCGAATTCAAGTTTGAAATCGATCAGATTGATACCAATAGTATAAAAAACACCTCGAATAATATCATTCACTCTTAAAGAGTATTCCTCAATTAACTCTAAGTTCTCTATGTCACATAATCCAAGATTTAGAATATGCTCCGTGCTAATATGCGGATCTCCAAGCTTGTCAGATTTAAGACAGTATTCAATTAAGGTATCTGGCAATTTCGTTCCTTCTTTAATCCCAAATTTCTTTGATAAAGAGCCTGCAAAAAAATTTCTAACTAAGACCTCAATAGGAATGATATCAACTTTTTGTAATAATTGAGAATTTTTATCTATCTTTTTAATAAAATGAGTTGGCACATCACAATGATTCAACAATTCAAATAGATATGAGGAAATAGTATTATTTATACGACCTTTATTTTTAATCTGCCCTTTCTTTAAGTTATTAAAAGCTGTTGCATCATCTTTATAAGTAGCTACTATTTGATGTGCTGTTTTTGCATAAATTATTTTTGCTTTACCTTCGTATAGTTTTTTCATTTTTTAATTACCGGTCCTTTTGAAAATTAAATCTACATTTTTAAATAAATTTGTGTTTGAAAATATACTGTCAATTTTTTTTGATAAATTGAATTTTTTTAAAAGTTTATGCTTTAATAAATTCTCTTTAAAAGTGAGGTCACCATTCCAAGTTTCCAATGCACAATCCTGGACTAATTTATAAGCATCCTCTCTTGAGATCTTATTTTCAACAAGAAATATTAAGACATTTTGTGAGTAGGGCAGTCCTTTTAATAAATTTAAATTTTTTAACATATTAGACTTATGAACAACTAAATTATTCAAAATATTTACCATTCTTTGAATAGCAAAATCCAGAGTGATAGTTGCATTGGGAGCATTAATTCTTTCTACGCTTGAATGGCTAATATCTCTTTCATGCCATGAAGTAATATTTTCTAGAGCTGGAATAACCAAGGATCTAACCACCCTAGCTAGTCCTGTTACATTTTCAGATAATATTGGGTTTTTTTTATGAGGCATGGCAGAACTTCCTTTCTGACCTTTTCCAAAACCTTCTTCTACTTCTAAAACCTCAGAGCGTTGTAAGTGTCTTATTTCTGTAACAAGTCTCTCAAGTGAGCTAGCAATAGAAGCAAAGGCCAAAAACAAATGCGCATGACGATCCCGAGGAATAATTTGTGTTGAAACTGGCTCAACTAAAAAATTTAATTTTTTAGCAACGTACTTTTCTATTCTGGGATCAATATTTGAATAAGTTCCAATAGGACCAGACATTTGAATAGTTTGTATTTGTGTTATTGCATCTTTGAGCCTTTTAATATTTCTTTTATTCTCTTCAAAGTAGCCTAATATTTTTAGACCGAATGTGGTTGCCTCAGCGTGGATACCGTGGCTTCTTCCAATGCAAAGAGTATATTTGTGTTTTTTTGCAATTTTGATTATTGATTTAGATAATTCCTCTAAACCGCCTAGAATAATTAAACTTGATTGGGAAAGTTGGATGGAGAAAGCAGTATCAAGTATATCGCTAGAAGTTAATCCTTTATGGATAAAACGAGACTCTGGACCAACATACTTTGCAACATTTGTAAGAAAGGCAATGACATCATGCTTTGTTTTTAATTCAATCTTATCTATTTCTTTGACATTAAATTTAGCTTTTTTTTTGATTTTAGCGGTCGTACCTTTCGGGATATCGCCGTACTTTTCCATAGCCTCACAGGCTAGAATTTCTAAATCGAGCCAGATTTGGAATTTGTTATTATCTTCCCAAATATCTTTGATAACTTTTCTAGAATATCTTGGTATCAACTGTAAAAAACTCCTTTTGGTGAATTTGTTAGAATCTCAATATTATCACCATCAATATATATAGTATGTTCATATTGCGCACTGAGCGTTTTGTCTTTTGTCACAGCAGTCCAACCATCGTTTAAAACCTTAGAGTAGAACTTTCCTGCATTGATCATTGGCTCAACAGTAAAAATCATTCCATCTATAAATTTTATCTTGTCATACTCACTATCATAGTAGTGAAGTATACTAGGATTCTCATGAAAATTAAGACCAACACCATGGCCACAAAAATCTCTAACAACACTAAAACCGTTACTTTCAGCAATATCCTGAATTTTTTTTCCAATTTTACTAAGAGGTTCTCCAATTTTAATTTCTCTAATGCTTTCTATTAAACATCTGTGCGTTACTTCACAAAGGTTATTAGCTTTTACTGGTGGGGCGCCAATTTTATACATCCTTGAGGAGTCACCGTGCCAACTGTCTATTATTGTAGTTACATCAACATTTAAAATATCACCAGATTTTAAAATTCGATTTTCATTTGGTATCCCATGACAAATTACATGGTTGATTGAAGTACAAGTACTTTTAGGGAAACCTCTATAGAAAAGTGGAGCAGGAGTACCACCCAATGTTTTAAGCCTATCTAAACAAAAATTATCTATATCAGAAGTACTAATTCCTACTTCTATAAAATTATTTAATTCATCAAGCACAGTAGCTGTAATTTTACTTGCCTCTCTTAGAGAATTAATTTGATTAGATTTATATGATTTAATCTTCATAAATATTAATTTTTTTAAAAAGAGAGATTCCCTGTTTATTTATTTTACAATTATATGCTAAAAACTGAACTCCACATTTTTTAGCAATTAAAGCATTCTTATAATATTCTTCATCAATGTCTTTTGCTATTTTAAATTGATTTACATCACTCCTTTGAATTAAATATATCATAATGCATTGATAACCTTTTTTTGACATTTCTGATAACTCCTTTAGGTGTTTTGAACCTCTTGAGGTAACTGCATCAGGAAATTCTGCAATATTTTTTGTTCGGGATAGTGTTACGGATTTTACTTCAATGTAAATATTGTTTTTTTTATTTTCTATTAAAATATCAATTCTAGAATTTTTACCATATTTAACCTCTTTTTTTATAGCGCCATTAATATGAGGGAGAATTTTTTTTGATAATATTGATTCAAAAATAATATTATTAGGTAGTGAGGTATTTACACCAACAAATGTATTGTTGTTTTGGATTGCTTCTAAACGATACTTTAATTTAGCTTTAGGGTTTTCTACCTTTGCTACAAGAACTTTATTCATTGGTTTATTTAGTCCTAATAATGAACCTGTATTTGGGCAATAAGCAGTTATAATTTCATTGGCAATTTTAATATCAGCAAAAAAACGTTTGTAGCGTTTTATAAGAAAACCCTCTAGAATTTGATCAGTATACTTCATTTATGGCATCCAAAATTAAAACTGCAGCTATAGTCGTTATAGGTAACGAAATACTATCAGGTAGGACTCAGGATAAAAATATAAATTACATTGCTAAAAAACTTTTTGTAAATGGGATTTCTTTAGAATTTGTATGTGTAATACCCGATAATAAAAAAATAATAATTAAAAATATTAGGTATCTAAAACATATTTATGATTTTATTTTTACTACTGGCGGCATAGGCCCCACTCATGATGATATTACCTCTGAATCAATTAGTGCCGCACTTAATCTTGAATATAAACTTCATAAAGGGGCGTTAAAGGAACTATTAAAATATTATAATAAAATCAATTCAGAGCTTACAGATGCCAGAAAAAAAATGGCATATATGCCGAAGGGTTCTAAGTTAATTCTTAATAAGATTAGCGGAGCACCTGGATTTAAAATAGAAAATATTTTTGTATTCGCTGGTATTCCATCAATAGTGATTGCAATGATGGATGAATTCTTAAAAATGATTAAAAACAAAAAGAAATTTTATTCTTCCTCTATAGTTACCAAGCTATTTGAAAGTAAGATTGCAAATATTTTAAAGAGAGCAGAGGAGAATTTTTCAAATACAAAAATTGGAAGTTATCCAATTTTTGATGGTAAACCGAGGGGCGTAGAGGTAGTGATCACTTCTTTAAAAAGTAAAAAAGAGGTTCAGTTAGCCAAAAATTTTATCAAAAGCGAATTGAACAAAATTATTTAAGAAATGTTTATTTTAATATAAAACATTATTTCATTTGGCGGAGTAGCTCAGTTGGTTAGAGCGGTGGAATCATAATCCATGTGTCGGGGGTTCGAATCCCTCCTCCGCTACCAACAATTTTATTGAAATTCATACTTTTTTAACATATCGTTCGCATTCTGATCGCGGGGTAGAGCAGCTTGGTAGCTCGTCAGGCTCATAACCTGAAGGTCGTAGGTTCAAATCCTACCCCCGCAACCAATCATCCACAGAAAATTATTATTTTATGGGCTTTTTTTTTATTTTTTTTTCTTAATTGCATTTGACAAAACTCCAAGAAAGTGTAGATATACTCCTCTAAATTCGATTCATTGTGCCTCTATTGTGCATTAATGATTCTTGCTCTTTATTATAAGTATATATGAAATGAATAGACGGTGGGTATATCACGTCAAAACTCGAGTAAAAACTTAGTTTAGATTAAATTAAGTTTCGATTTTTTGGCGTCTAACCTACGTCAATTTAAAACTTTGTTTTTTATGAGTAGGTAATTCAACTTAAGAGTTTGATTATGGCTCAGAACGAACGCTTGCTGCATGCTTTATACATGCAAGTCGAACGAAGGCCCTAGCTTGCTAGGTGTCCTTAGTGGCGCACGGGTGAGTAACACGTGGGAACATACCTTATAGTACGGAATAACTGCGGGAAACTGTAGCTAATACCGTATATTCCAGTAATGGGAAAGATTTATCGCTATAAGATTGGCCCGCGCAAGATTAGCTTGTTGGTGAGGTAATGGCTCACCAAGGCTCCGATCTTTAGCTGGTTTGAGAGGATGATCAGCCACACTGGGACTGAGACACGGCCCAGACTCCTACGGGAGGCAGCAGTAGGGAATATTGGGCAATGGGCGCAAGCCTGACCCAGCGACGCCGCGTGAGGGATGA
>CAYRCI010000016.1:0-29341 GCA_964422765.1 uncultured Alphaproteobacteria bacterium
AGTATCAAGGAGGTCTTAAAAAGGGTTCTGAAACTTGGTCCTATGATGGAAGCGCGCAAGGCCGCCCTATAAAAGAAATTAAAAATGATTTACTTTCAAGAGGTCAAATTTATATTTCAACCTGGCCAACCATGTTTTTGGGTATTTATGGCGACCATATAAGAGTTGTTCGGCTTATTCCACTTGGCGAGGAACAGGTTGAGTTAACGGCCGAATGGCTTTTTGAGCCATCAACTCTGCAAGATAAGAAATATAACACTAAAAATGTTATTGATTTTGCAATCTTAGTAATGAATCAAGATGCATCTATCTCTGAGCTAAATCAAAAGGGAGTTAAAAATTTTAATGAAAAAGAAGAAGGGGTATTAATGCCTGAAGAGTATTTAATCAAAGACTTTCATAAATATATAAGAAATAAAATTCAAAAAAATAAGTAAGAATGGCTTACCAAGACCTAATGGACATATGGTAAGTCCATTCTTGTTATACACATTCTGGCTCTTGCCAGATAGTCTCTCATTTAAAAGAGACGAAGTTTTTTTAAGTTAATAATTTAACTTACGTACTTTGGTGGTTTCATCTTTGTAACCTCCGCCTTATTACCTATCCTTTAGGTGAATCTAATTTATCATAATCAAATAAAATTTTCTAATATAAAAAAAAAAATTTGTGGAAAATTTTTTTACTTAGCAGTTTTCTTGATTCCAAAAGGTATTTACTTTAGGCATTATAAAAGGCAACTTCGCAATTACTAATGGTCCAAATTTCTCTATGTCGCCAGTAGCGAGTACATAGTTTCCTCTATTTTTATTATTAAAAATTTTAATTAAATAAGTCCCCGCACTAAATGTAGTTGTGCTTAAAAAATCCGCTCCATATTCAGGCCCGATCCAATACCATTTTTTTCCATAGGGTTCGTACCACTCCCACCATTCAAAATTTTCTCCATCCATTTCTGCTATCATTTTTTCTTGTTGGTTAGTTATTTGATAAATTGAGTACGAAAATTTTGTAAATTGATTGCAGTTATCGATTTTAGGAACAGTGATGCCAGCATAAAATTTAAAATCAATTTCTGACTCAATTCGGTAATAATGCGGTTTTCCTGAAAGGGTAGCGTAAATTGCCTTCGATACTTCCGGTTTTTCAATTAGGTATGATTCTTCTGGTGAGCTGGGGTTTTGATCTTGAAAGACAGGCTGATGCGCCATGAGGGATAAAGGAAAAAAGACTAGTAGTAAATATAGTTTGAATCTCACAATTCTTTATACATTAAGATATTAAGGCTAGATCTGAGGCGATAATAGCCTTTTAAAAAAGTCGATTTTTGTTATAAATCCTTCTATTCATGAATTTTGAACAAGCTAGATCTAACATGGTTCTTAACCAATTAAGAGCAAACAGAATTAGCAATCCATCTTTAATTGATCAGATTGAAAGTTTTCCTAGAGAAACTCTTTATCCAAAAAACCAGCAACATCTTGCTTATTCTGATCGTATAATTGCACTTGAGGATGGTCGTTTTATTTTACCTCCCTTGACTTCTTTTCATTTAGTGCAAGCTCTTGGTGGAATTGAAAATAAAAAATTATTAGAAATTGGATCTGGTTTTGGAACAACTACATCTATTTTATCTAAATTTACCCAAAAAATAGATTGCATCGAAAACTCGAAAGAAATGATCACCTCATTTCAAGAGAGTTTAAAAAATAATTTGTTTAAAGCAAATTTACTCAAATATAGTATTGAAGATTTTTTCTTTAATAAAAAAATAGAATTAAAAAAATATGAACGTATTTTAATTAACGGATCCATTGACAAAGAACCCCTTGATATCCTAGAAAAAGCGCCAAATGGTATGGTGTTGGTATGTATTGTAGATAATGCTGAGTATAAACATAAAATTATGAAATACGTAAAAGTTGATAATAATACAACCCGTTTTATTGTTGATGAGGCATCCTCAGCCTATATTTATAAATATATAACTAAAGAACCGTTCGTTTTCTAATTTAATGGACGAGTTCCAGAATAAACGTCTATACGAAGATGAAATATATAATCTCTGGTTAGATAAAAATTGTTTTCAACCTTCTTATAATTTTAAAAAAAACTTTTCCATTTGTATTCCCCCACCTAATGTGACGGGTTCGTTGCATATGGGCCATGCCTTAAACAATACCATTCAAGATATCTTAGTTCGCTATCATCGAATGAATGGTTACAATACTTTATGGCAACCAGGAACCGACCATGCCGGTATTGCTACACAAATGGTTGTAGAAAGAAATTTAAGTGAAAAAAATATTTATCGCAAAGACTTAACAAGAGAAGAGTTTATTGAAAAAGTATGGGAGTGGAAAGAGTACTCTGGTTCTACAATTATTAATCAACTAAAAAGATTAGGCAGTTCTTGTGACTGGTCTCGTGAACGCTTTACGATGGATGAGGGATTGTCCTCTGCCGTACGTAAGGTATTTGTTTCTCTTTATAGAGAAGGTCTTATTTATAAAGACCAGGCTTTAGTAAATTGGGATACAAAATTTAGAACTGCTATTTCTGATTTAGAAGTGGTTCAAACGGATATTTCAACTCAGCTATATTATATTAAATATCCAGCATCAGATGGTACTTTTATAACCGTTGCAACTATTCGACCAGAAACCATCTTTGGTGATATGGCTGTTGCTGTAAATCCAGAAGATGAAAGATTTAAAAATTTAAATTTAACATTTACTGTTCCTTTGACTGATCGATCCATCCCTTTAATTTTTGATGAATATTCTGACCCTGAAAAGGGAAGTGGAGCAGTTAAGATTACACCAGCCCATGATTTTAATGATTTTGAAGTAGGAAAAAGACATCAGTTGGAATTACTGAATATATTTAATGAAGATGGCACTTTAAATGATAAATGCCCAAAAGAGTTTCAAGGTTTAGATCGTTTCGAGGCTAGAAAAAAAATTGTTCAAATCTTAAAAGAACAAAATTTAATTGAAAAAATCGAAGATTATAAAACGACTATTCCCTATGGTGATCGTTCTAATACAGTCGTCGAACCTTATTTAACGCATCAATGGTTTTGTAATGCTGAAGAATTAGCCAAACAAGCCATGCAAGTAGTTAGAGATAAACAAACGGAATTTTTTCCCTCCAACTGGGAGAAAACATATTTTCAATGGATGGAGAATATTAGACCTTGGTGTATCTCTCGACAAATTTGGTGGGGGCATCAAATACCTGTTTGGTATGGACCGGACGGAAAAGAGTTCTGTGCTGAAACAGAAGAAGAAGCACGAGCTTTAGCTATCGATTATTATAAAGCAGATAAAATTATTTTAAAAAGAGATAAAGATGTTTTGGATACTTGGTTCTCATCTGCATTGTGGCCTTTTTCAACTTTAGGCTGGCCTGAAAAAGAAAAAACTTTAGAAAATTTCTATCCTAATTCTGTGCTTGTGACAGGCTTTGATATTATTTTCTTTTGGGTAGCAAGAATGATGATGATGGGAAATAAATTTATGAACCAAACTCCTTTTCATACTGTGTATGTGCACGCCTTAGTACGAGATGAAAAGGGGCAAAAAATGTCTAAATCGAAAGGCAATGTAATTGATCCATTGGAAATCATTGATAAATATGGAGCAGACACATTAAGATTTACTCTAACTTCATTAAATACACCTGGAAGAGACGTAAGATTAAGCGAACAAAGAATTGCAGGTTATAGAAACTTTGTGACAAAAATTACAAATGCATATAAGTATGCAGAATTTAAAAATATTTATCCTTTTGATAACTATGCAATGCCTCAACCCAAGCATATTTTTAATCAGTGGATAATTAATGAGCTTCAAAACTTATATAAACTGGTTCATCAGAACTACACTAACTATTACTTTCATGAAGTAGCTAATCAATTATACCACTTTACTTGGCATACATTTTGCGACTGGTATATCGAGTTATCAAAAAACTTACTGGATAATAAAAATTTTCAACAAGAAACAAAAGAAACTTTTAATTTAGTTTTCAATTCACTTTTGCAACTCTTACATCCCATCATCCCTTTTATTACAGAAAAACTATGGGGAAAAAATAATTCAACCATTTTGATGCTTCATCAGTGGGACTATCAAGATATTTCATTGAATGGCGGTGATATTGAAAATGCTCAAAATTTTATAGACTTTATTGATGAGTATCGTTCAATTGAAAAACTTTTTGAAATTAAAAAAGAAGACAAAGTTTTTTTATTTTCTAATAATCATTCTTTACAAAAATTATTTATTGATAACCAAGGTACTTTAGAATTTTTGACTCGAAAGACATTATCACATAATCCGTTACCCAATGGAGTAACTCTTCCTTTTAAAAGCTTTGATTTTATCTTAGAGGCAAATCAAATTGATATTAAAAAAATTAAGCAGAAACTAACTGATTCAAAGTTACTTTTAGAAAAAGAGAAATTAGTAATAGATAAAAATTTAGCTAATGAAAATTTTACTGCTCGTGCACCTAAAGAATTAATAGATCAAAACCTATCTCGGCAAAAGGCTATTAATTTGGAATTATCTAAAATTGATAGTATATTAATTAGTATCTAAATATGGTTGATAAAAATAAATTACCCAGTAGGCACGTTTCAGTAGGTCCAAAAAGTGCTCCTCATCGTTCCTACTACTATGCGATGGGTATGACTGAAGAAGAAATTAAACAGCCTTTTGTGGGTGTGGCAACCACCTGGAATGAAGCAGCTCCTTGCAACATTTCTCTTTCCAGGCAAGCACAATCTGCAAAAAGAGGTGTTAAAGATGCAAAGGGAACTCCTCGAGAATTCACTACTATCACTGTAACGGATGGTATTGCTATGGGGCATGAGGGAATGAAATCTTCGTTAATCAGCCGTGAAATAATTGCAGATTCTGTAGAATTAACCATTCGTGGTCATTGCTATGATGCTTTAGTGGGTTTAGCAGGATGTGATAAATCTCTTCCCGGTATGATGATGGCCATGGTCCGATTAAATATTCCTTCAGTATTTATGTATGGAGGATCTATCCTTCCCGGAGTATATAAAGGCAAAGATGTAACTGTTGTAGATGTTTTTGAAGCAGTCGGTAAACATTCTAGCGGAGCAATGACTGATCAAGAGCTACATGATTTAGAATGTGTTGCTTGCCCTTCTGCCGGATCGTGTGGCGGCCAATTTACAGCGAATACAATGGCCTGTGTATCCGAAACAATTGGATTAGCTTTACCCGGCTCTGCAATGACACCGGCACCGTATGAAAGTCGTGACATATACGCTTATGAAAGTGGTAGGGTTGTTATGGATCTTATTGAAAAAAATTTAAAACCTAGAGACATAGTTACTAAGCAAGCATTAATTAATGCAGCCATAGTTGTTTCTGCATCAGGTGGATCTACCAATGCAGGTTTACACCTACCAGCAATCGCACATGAAGCAGGAATCGATTTTACTTTGGAAGATGTAACAAAAATTTTTCAATCCACTCCCTATATTGGTAACTTAGCACCAGGGGGGAAATATGTTGCTAAAGATTTATTTGAAGTAGGAGGAGTGCCCGTTCTAATTAAAACCTTAATTGATGGGGGGTTAATTGATGGTTCTTGTATTACTGTGACGGGAAAAACACTTGCAGAAAATGTTAAAGATGTAGAACTTCCAAAAGGCCAAGATGTTATTTATCCAATATCTAATCCTATTAGTAAATCAGGGGGTGTCGTTGGTTTAAAGGGTACTCTTGCACCAGATGGTGCCATCGTCAAAATAGCAGGGCTAAAGAAATTACAATTCAAAGGTAATGCAATTTGTTTTGACAGAGAAGAAGATGCACTTTCTGCTGTATTAGAAGGAAAAATTAAGCCAGGACACGTTGTTGTCATTCGATACGAAGGTCCTAAAGGTGGTCCAGGTATGCGTGAAATGCTTTCAACTACGAGTGCCATTTATGGACAGGGAATGGGTGAGGAAGTAGCACTCATTACCGATGGAAGATTTTCGGGAGGAACAAGAGGTTTTTGTATTGGCCATGTAGGACCAGAGGCATTTGAAGGGGGTCCAATTGCCCTAATTAAAGATGGTGATGAAATTGAAATTGATGCTGCACAAAATATTCTCAATTTAAACGTTTCTGAAGATGAGTTAGCTATCAGAAAGAAAAATTGGAAACCTAAAGAAACAGATTTTACTTCGGGAACATTATGGAAATATGCTCAAACAGTAGGTCCCGCTCACTTAGGCGCCGTTACGCACCCAGGTGGTAAAAAAGAAAAAAGAGTTTATTCAGATATCTAGTATTAGTGATATAGGACAATGGTCAGAAGGTCGTTCCATTTCTCTATAGTTTTTTAAAACATTAACTTTCATCACCTTGCTGTATAAAAAAGGAGAAATTAAGAAAAAATCAATTCTAATTCCTTCCTGTTTTCCAAACTTATAGGTTTTGTAATCAAAAAAAGTATAACTCTCGCTTTTGGGTTGTAATTCGAATACGTCAATTAAATCTAGATTTAAATACTTATAGAATTCTTTTCTTGATTGAGGTTGAGCTAGGGCATCTTTTTTATATTTTTTAATATCATGGGCATCATCGTCTTGAGGTATGACATTAAAATCACCCGTTAGAATAATAGAATATTTTTTTTTCATTTCTATTAAATGAGTATGGAGTTTGTTCATCCAATCTAGTTTATTAGTAAATTTTTCAGTATCGATAGGATTGCCATTTGGAAAATAACAATTAACTAAAGCTATGTTTCTATCTTTTAAAATAATTGTATTATTTCTTGCTTGGCTATTATTTAAATTATCGAGGTTAATGGTCTCGCCTATTAAAGTGGGGGATAGTGAAATAGATACCCCATTATAACTTTTTTGTGTTTCTGATATTGTCTGATAATTAAAATTTGAAAAAAAATTAGTTACATAATCTTTGTCTTCAATTTTTAATTCTTGGATACATAGAATGTCAGGATTTTCCTTTTTAATTAGTAGTTCGACTAAAGGCTCCCTTGCTCTTAAGGAATTAACATTCCAACTTATAATTTTCACTATTTAAATATTAAATGAACTCCCACATCCACAAGAGCTTTTAGCATTTGGATTAGAAATGCTAAAACTAGATCCTATCATCTCGTCTTTGTAATCTAATTCTGCTGTTTCAATAAACGGAAGTGAGTTTTTATCTATTATAACTTTTAAATTACCAAATTCAAAAATTTGATCTTTTTGATTGTTGACTTCGCTTTCACTTTGAAAGACATATTGAAAACCTGAGCAACCACCACCTTTTACTCGAATTCTAAAATATTTTTTATTTTGATTAAGTAATACTTCTTGAATTTTACTTATGGCTCTATCTGTTATATTAATACTGCTCATATAATGAATAACTTATCAGCTTTACCTCAGAAATCCATAGGAAGACTTTATCTAGAACAATCGGACCATCGATCACCCTATGAAAGAGATAGAGATAGGATTTATCACTCTACTGCCTTTCGTAAATTAAAAGATAAAACGCAAGTTTTTATGTTTGAAAAAGGAGATTACTATCGTAATCGATTAACCCATACTTTAGAAGTTTCACAAATTGCGAGATCTATAAGCCGTCGATTAGAAATAAATGAAGATTTGGCAGAATGTATCGCTCTTTGCCACGACCTAGGTCATAGCCCATTTGGGCATGTGGGCGAGGAAATTATCGCTCAAGAATTAGATTTAAAATTTGATCATAATTATCAGTCCTTCAGACAAGTAACTCTTTTAGAAAAAAAATATTTTAATTTTGATGGCCTCAATCTTAGTTGGGAGACAATCGATGGTCTTATCAAACATAATGGTACAATCCATCATACTGAGCACAATTATAACCTATCTGCTAATTTTACATTTAATTTAAATCAAAATCCCTCATTAGAAGCACAAATAGCAACACTCTCAGATGATATTGCATACATTGCTCATGACTTTGATGATGGAATTCGTGCGGGTATTATCAATATCAACGACTTGTCTAGTTTGCAAAACAACGCTCTTAATTTTTTAGATTTTAATTTTTTAAAAAATTTGGAAACTAAAATATCTAGAAACTATATTTCGAGGTCTATAATTAATTATTTAGTTTTAGATGTCATTAATGAAACTATTAAAAACATTAAGAATAATAAAATTAATAACTATAATGATATTATTAATTATCCTACTTTTTTAGCTAGCTTTAGTATTCAAGCAAAAGAGAAAGTGTTTGATTTAAAAAAATATCTTTTTGATAATTTTTATACATCCAAATTAGTCCAAGAAGGAAGAATAAAGGCAGAAAATATTTTGCTATTTATTATCAATTATCTTAATCACGACCTACAAGGACTCCCTGAAAGTTGGCAAATAAAAATAGATGGTGAGGAATCAAAAAAACAAACTATAATTGATTATATTTGTGGCATGACAGATCAGTTTGCTATCAAATTTTATAATTCTTATGCTCCTAAAAATTAAAAAAAAACTTCTAGAGATTGTCTCCTCTCTCCCAAATCTCGAGCATCTAAATATTAATGATATTGATGTCGAACTTCTTTTTGATGACAAGGGGGATTTTACAACGAATATTGCATTAAAATTTGCTAAAATTTTAAAAAGAAATCCAAAAGATTTTGCGAAAGAGATCGCATCGCAATTAAATCTTAATGAAATTGAAAAAATCGATATTGCAGGACCGGGCTTCATCAATCTTTTCTTAAAAGATGATGAGTTTATAAATTTAAAAAAACATAGTCATGATTTGGAAGCTAATTCAGCCTCAATTAATGTTGAGTTTGTATCAGCAAATCCTACGGGTCCTTTACACCTTGCGCATGGAAGAGGGGCAATTATTGGTGACGTTTTATCAAACTTATTTGAATATTTTGGCCATAAGGTTACGCGAGAGTACTATGTCAATAATACAGGAAATCAAATTAATGAATTCTTATCATCCATTATTTACTCAATTTCTTTAGAGAATAATTTAAACCTTTCCTATAAGCAGTTTTATAAAGGAGATTACATACAAGATATCGCTCAAACTTGTTATGCTAAATTTAAAGATAAGTTCTCTCAATCATCTCTTTCAGTTGAAGATGAATTAGAAATTGTTAATTTTGCTATAGAAAATTTAGTTAATCAGTCAATTTCAACTCTTAAAAATGTTGGAATTGATTTTTCAACAATATCTTATGAAACTGAAATTATGAGTAAAAACTATCTTTCAGAAATTATTGATAGTTTAGCAAATAAAAATTTAATAAGAGTTGGGCAACTGAATATGCCAAAAGATTATAAAAATACAAAAAAAGAAAATGAAATTACTATTTTTAATTCAACAGTTTTTGGCGATGATGAGGATAGGGCAATAACAAAAAATGATGGTACCCCAACTTATTTTGCTAACGATATAGCATATCATGTCGATAAATACAAAAGAGGGTTTTCAAAATTAATTAATATTTGGGGCGCAGATCATTTGGGTTATTTAAAGCGACTTTCATCTGCTTTAACATCTCTTTACCCCGAAATTGATTTTTCTGTAGTTTTTTGTCAAATCGTCAATTTAAAAAGAAATAATCAAATTCAAAAACTATCAAAAAGGGAAGGTAATATATTTGAACTTAAAGATTTAATTGATGAAATTGGGGTTGATAATTTTAGATATTTTATGTGTTATCGTAAAAATGATACACATATGGATTTAGATATTGATTTGATCAAAAAGGAAAATAAAGAAAATCCTATTTATTATATTCAATATTCTTATGCGAGAGCACAATCCGTATTAAATAAGGCTAGTAATAAAATTATTAATAATATTACCATTACGGCAGATGTGAAAAATTTATACAAAAAATTACTAGAATGGGACTCAGTTGTTTTTTATGCCTATAAAAAATCCGAAGTTCATATAATTGCTCATTACTTAGAGAGTTTAGCATCTTTTTTTCACACATTGTGGTCATCAGCAAAAAATAATCCTACAGTTCGTTTCCTAGATGATGATGGTAATATAAATGAGCATCTTTATGCCCTTGTTACTAATTATCAGGATGTAGTTAAAAAAGGATTAAGCATCTTAGGTATCAAACCTAAATTAAAAATGTGAATAAATTTTTATTGATCTTCTTTGTAAGTATTTTTGTACTTTTTATTTTCTTAGTTTATTTTGCCTATGATAGTTTTTTTCAATATATTTTTTTTAATAAGTTTTTAGTAATTGAACCAGATAAATTTGATTTTATAAAATGAAAACTCCTTTAATCGTTTCTCTAAAATCTAATAAATTATCTTCAAAGGAAGCTTTAAATATCTCAAAGTATAAACCTTTTGGTGTTATTTTGTTTGCTAGAAATATTAATAATTTTAATCAAGTTATTTCTTTAAATAAATCGATTAAAAAAATAAGCAAATATACATTAATATTCGTAGACCAAGAGGGGGGTATTGTTAATCGTTTTAAAAACTTTGATGATTTAAAATTTAAAGATAATTACGATTATTACAAAATTTACCAAAAACATCCTTCTCTAGCCAAACAATTAGTTTATTTAAAAAGTTTTATTACTTCTTACTATCTTGTGAGAATGGGCTTTGATAGTAATACAGTTCCTGTTTTAGATTTTCCCTTAAAGAATACCGCTGAATTTATAAAAAAAAGAACCTTCGGCCCGGATTTTGATACAGCCTATACTCTTAATAAAATTATGATTGATGTTAATAAACAGTTTTCATTATTTCCTGTTATTAAACATATTCCTGGCCATGGAGTTACTGCTAAGGATTCACATTTATCACTTCCCATTTCCAAATTATCGTTAAAAGATTTAGAGAGGCATTTAGTACTGTTTAGTAAGTTCAAAAACATAAATTTAGCAATGACCGCCCATATTCAATACAACTCTTGGGATCCAAATTATATTGCTACCTTTTCTTCAACTATAATAAAAAAAATAATTAGAAAAAAAATTGGCTTTAGGGGCTTATTAATGAGTGATGATTTAATGATGAAGGCCAATACTTATGATATCAATGACTCTGCCAAATTAGCAAACGAGGTTGGTTTAGATATTTTATTAGATTGTAGTTCTGATTGGAATCGATACATAGAAATTATTAAAAATTTTAAAAAAACGAAAAATTATTCTGATATTATTGCTAAAAAAACTTTTAATCACAAACCGTCATCAAAATTATTAGAATCTATAAATATCAATCATTATGTTCAACTGTATAATGAATTGTTAAAAATTTATGGAATCTAATCTAAATATAGAAATTCAAGATTATAATGGACCATTAGATGTTCTGTTAGAACTTGTTCATAAAAATAAGTATGATTTAAAAAATCTACCTATTTTGAAACTTTGTAATCAGTACATAGACTTTATAGAAGATCTTAAGGTTGTAAGTATTGAAATTGCATCTGAGTACTTGCTTATGGCCTCTATTATGGTTTTTTTAAAATCTAAATATTTAGTAAATAAAGATAAGGAAGAAGATGTAAAAAAAGTTACACGATTTTTAACTAATCGATTAACTATTTTAGATTTAATTAATAAAAATAGTAAAAAACTATTTGAACTGCCTCAATTTAAACAAGAATTTTTTGCAAATACCAACAAAAACAAATTAAAAATAGAAAAAAATTTTCTTATCAAAGACAAACTCATCGATTTATTAAAAGCTTATGCAAACATTTATAAAAGAAATCAGCAATACACGCTAAAATTTACCTCCTCTAAATTATTTACAATAAAAGATGGTCAAAATATTATTAGTAAGAGGATCTTAAATACTACTGACTGGTTTACTTTAAAAAGTTTATTACCAAATGATTTACAATCAGAGATTTTGAATAAATCTTTTTTTTCCAGCACTTTTAATGCAAGTTTACATATGGCCAAAAAAGATAAAGATAAAAATAAAAAAATTGATATAAAGCAGTCACAACCCTTTTCTGATATATATTTTAAAAAACATGAGCGAAACATCACAGAAAATTGAAGCACTGATATTTGCATCTAGCAAACCCGTATCTGAAAATGAAATAAAAAAGAGATTAGATTTGCATGAGGATATTTCTGAAGTGCTTACTAATTTAGAACATTCATACCAAAATCGTGGAATTAATTTAAAAAAAATATCAAACGGTTGGATTTTTTTAACAAACACAGAAGTTAGTGAAATTTTTCATGAAAAAAGAGAGGTTCAAAAACGTCTATCAAAACAAGCCATCGAGACACTAGCGATTGTTGTTTATCACCAACCTATTACAAAAGCAGAAATTGAAAGTATTCGTGGAGTTGTAATTGGCCAAGGTATTTTTGATCAACTAATGGAATTAGGTTGGATTGCACCCGGAGGTAGAAAAGAAGTACCAGGACGACCAATACTTTGGGGAACAACCGATGATTTTTTACTTCATTTTGGATTAGGTACATTAGATAATTTACCTGGAATTGAAGAGATGAAAAATTCTGGAATATTAAATGATAATTTTGCTTCAATGAATATCCAAGAAGTTTCAGATGATTTAAACCAAGATGAAGCTTTTGTAGATGACAATGATCAAAATGATAACCTTGATGATTTTACAAGGAGTCAATTAACCGAGAACAATGATAATTAATGTCAAAAACCTTTATCATTCTTACGGTAGTGTTGAAGCACTAAAAGATTTAAATTTTTCAATCAAAAAAAATTCCATTGTTTCTATATTAGGGCCCTCGGGTTGCGGGAAGACCACCCTTATTCGCGTTATTGCAGGTTTAGAGGAGATACAACAAGGCGAGATATATTTAGAAAACACATTAGTTGCTAATAAATCCTTTAATACCCCACCAGAAAAAAGACCTTTATCATATGTATTTCAAGACTTTGCACTTTTCCCTCATATGACTGTTTTAGAAAATATAAGTTTTGCCGCTGGTTCTCATAAAAACAAAAAACAATTGGTAGATCAAGTTGTGCAATTGGCAAAAGTAAAAAATTTTTTAAACAAGTATCCACACTCATTAAGCGGGGGAGAACAACAAAGAGTTGCTCTAGCAAGATCAATTGCGGTTCAACCCAAATTATTACTTTTAGATGAGCCATTTTCAGATTTAGATGCAAATTTAAAAAGTGAAATTATAGATGATACTTTACATTTAATTAATAGTTTAGATTCATCAGCGATAATTGTTACACACAATGCAGAAGAGGCGATGTTTCTCAGTGATACAATATTAGTGATGGATAAAGGATCAATTGTTCAAATTGGCAATCCCCATGAAATTTATTTTAAACCTAAAAATTTATACGTTTCTTCTCTTTTTGGTGAAACCAATATTTTTCAAACTAAGGTAGTAAATGCTTGTTGTGAAACACCATTGGGAATTATTGACTCGAATGGATTGCCTGAAAATCAAAATGTAAATGTCGTAATCAGACCGGAGGCGATTAAATTAAATTTAGAGAAATCACCTCTTTTAAATCCTAATACTGGTGTGGTTGTTGATTCAAAGTTTTTAGGAAATAGTGCGATTGTGCATATGAGTGTAATGGACAATAAGAATAGAAAACACCATATTCATAGTAAGGTTGTAGGTGATTTTTTACCTCCAGCAGCAAGCTCTGTTTCAATTACCTTAGATCCTAAACATATTTTTATTTTTCCTAGATAATTTCACTAGATCTGATATAAAATTTACCTCATGGGAGCATTTAGCATTTGGCACTGGATAATAGTATTAGTGATTGTGCTATTATTGTTTGGAAAAGGTAAAATACCTTCGTTGATGTCGGATATGGCTAAAGGAATTAAATCCTTTAAAAAGGGCATGTCTGACGATGATGGCTCCTCTTCCTCTAATTCAGAAAATTCAAATAAGGACCAGTAATGTTTTCTTTAGGTTGGATGGAGATATCCATCATCCTAATAATAACTGTCATTGTTGTTGGCCCCAAAGAAATTCCAACTGTTATTAGGTTTGTAAAATCAATAACTTCAAATCTGAAAAAATTATCAAAAGAATTTACATCCACTGTTGATGAAATTACTCACTTACAAGAAGTTAAAGACATCAAAAAAGAAATTTTAGATACCAAAGAGGCTGTGGTTAAAGAGGGTAAAGATCTTGATGAATTTATAGATAAAAGTAACAAAGAAATATTAGATCAGGAAAATAAAAATGTCTGAAGCCAATCCTGATGCAATGAATTTTTTTGATCACCTAAAAGAATTAAGAAAAAAACTACTTTATTCAATAATTTTTTTTTTAATAACTTTTATTGTATGCTTTTATTATTCACAATCTATTTTTGAATTCATCGCTGAACCATTAACTTCAATATTACCTGAGGGTAACGGTTTAATTTATACTGCTCTCCAAGAAGCTTTTTTAACCAATGTAAAAGTTGCATTTTTTACGGCTGCATTTATCTCGTTTCCTTTTTTATCTATACAGATTTGGTCATTTGTCGCTCCAGGTCTATTAAAAAAAGAAAAGCAGATTTCATTACCTACGTTAATTGCTATTCCTGTTCTTTTTTTATTGGGGGCGGCGGTCGTCTACTATGTAATTTCTCCTATTGCTTGGAAGTTTTTTTTAAGTTTTCAAACTGCTCAATCAGAAGGCATAAATATAACGCTACAGGCAAAGATGAATGAGTATCTATCATTAATGATGACATTTATTTTTGCTTTTGGGTTAGCCTTTCAACTCCCTGTAATCCTTTTGTTGCTAATTAGATTTGGAGTTTTAACAATTAATCAATTAATTTCATTTAGGAAATATGCAATAGTTTTATCTTTTATTTTTGCTGCAATCATCACACCGCCTGACCCATTTTCCCAGATATCATTAGCTTTGCCGGTGATAATTTTATATGAAGTATCAATCTTAATTTCTCGTTTTATGTCAAAAAAACAAAAGAAAAATGAAGAAGAAAATGATAAGGATATTGACGAATAAAAAATGCACGATATTAACTTTATTAGAGAAAATCCCTCACAGTTTGACTCCATTCTTGAAAAGAGATTTTTAAATCCCATTTCCAAACAAATTCTTGACCTAGATCTAAAAAAAAGAAATCTTCTCACCCAATCACAAGATTTAAGAGCGCAAAGAAAAAATCTTTCTTCCTCTTTTGCAAAATTAAATGACTCTGAAAAAGCCGAATTACAAAAAGAAGTTCAAGATATTAAAGAAAAAATTGATGATTTAGAAAATACCATTGCTCAAGTTGAACAAGACTTAAAAAACATATTATCTACTTTACCCAATCTTCCTCATAATGATGTTCCTATTGGAAAAGATGAGACTGCTAATAAAATTATCAAAACATTTGGAGATATACCCAGTTTTAAATTTAAACCTAAAACTCATTACGAATTAGGAGAACAGTTAGGTATGTTAGATTTTGAACAAGCTGGAAAAGTTTCAGGTACAAGATTTGTCTACTTAAAGAATCAACTAGCAAGACTAGAAAGAGCGATTGCTAATTTTATGTTAGATAAACATACAGAGCAATTTGGTTATACCGAAGTTATTCCTCCTAATTTAGTTCGAGACGATGCAGCTTATGGCACAGGCCAATTACCTAAATTTTCTGAAGATTTATTTAAAACCAATACTAATCATTGGTTAATTCCAACAGCGGAAGTTCCTTTAACTAATTTAGTCTTAGATGTAATAGTCGCGGAGGAAAACTTGCCTATGAGACTGACAGCTTGGACTCCATGCTACCGATCGGAAGCAGGAGCCGCAGGTAGAGATACTAGAGGAATGATACGACAACACCAATTTTCTAAAGTTGAATTAGTAAGTATCACGAAAGAAGAGGACTCTGAGGACGAATTAGAACGTATGCTTAGTTGTGCCACCTCTATTTTAGATGATTTAAAAATATCTTATCAAGTAATGCTTCTATCTTCAGGTGATATGGGTTTTTCTGCTGAAAAAACTTACGATATAGAAGTTTGGTTACCTGGGGAAGGGAAGTACCGCGAAATTTCCTCTTGCAGCAATTGTAGAGCATTCCAAGCACGTCGAATGAATGCACGATATAAAACCTCTGAGGGAAATAAATTTGTTCATACATTAAATGGTTCAGGACTCGCTGTTGGCCGAACACTTATTGCTATTTTAGAAAATTATCAAAATGAGGATGGTACTATTAACATTCCAGATGTTTTGATCCCGTATATGGGAAATCAAAAAATTATTTCTAAATCTTAATTTTATTTTCTGAACAATACTCTTTAAAGAACTGATACGCTGATCTGCCCGTTCGATTTCCTCTTGCAAAAATCCATTTCAAAGCTAAATCCTCAATTTTAGATGAATATGAAATTTTGTAATAACTGCAATAGTTTTTAATAATTTGAATAAAATCATCCTTGGTTAAGTTATGAAAACTAACCCATAATCCAAATCGATCTGAAAGTGATACTTTTTCTTCAATTCCCTCATCTTGAGAAATCGCTGAGGATCGTTCATTGTCAATCATATCTCTTTTCATTAAATGCCTTCTATTGCTAGATACATAAATTAAAAATTTATTTTTGCTGCTATAAAAAGAGCCCTCAAGAAAAGATTTAAATTGAACGTATCTGCGGTCATTTTGTTCAAATGATAAATCATCAATGAAAATTATTATTTTTTTATCAAAGTGGTTATTTAAAAAAATTTGAGGAAGATCAGATAGATCCTCACTATTAATTTCAAGAGTTATAAAATTATCAAATTGATCTGAAAACTCTTTAAGAACTCCTCTGATAATTGTGCTTTTTCCACTTCCTCTCACACCCCACAATAGAGCGTGATTATAGGAAAGTCCTTTTAAGAAATTTTCTGTATTTTTTTTAATTTTAGCAATCTGCTCTGTCACCCCATAGAGTAATTTTAAATCTAAAACATCCCCATAAGGTATTTCATCGAGAGATTTTTGAGAATGGTTCCAACAGAGTAGATGTTTATTATTCAATTTTTTATTGACTTCATTGATGATTGTGAGATTTTAGTTCTTTATTTAATATTTTAAAGGATTTTAATTATGGAACAAATTGCAGGTATTTTACCTTTATTACTTATCTTTGTAGTTTTTTATTTTTTACTTATCAGACCCCAACAAAAAAAACTGAAAGAACATAAAAACATGGTTGCGAATTTAAAAAAAGGTGATCGTGTTGTAACACAGGGTGGTATTATCGGTAATATTCACTATGTAAACGATGACGGAAGTTTATCTATTGAAATTGCAGATAATGTTATCGTTAAAGTCGCTAAAGGAATGGTTGCTGATATCGCAGCAAAATAATTTCTTTAATTTTAATTAATTTATGAGTGTATTAAAGCGATGGAGAGTGTGGGTGAGTTTATTTATGCTCTCCTTTTGTTTTTATGCTATAAAACCAAACTTTTCTGAAAATCAAGTTAGTCAAAAAATAAATTTTGGTTTAGATATTCAAGGCGGGTATTCCTATTTATTAGAACTCAACCAAGGTGAATATAAAGAAAATCTATTAACAAAAACATCCCAAATTCTAGAGAGTGCCTATAATATAAATTCTTCCATTAATAATGGAAATATTGTTATTCCCACTAATCAGAATTTAGATGCTTTGGATAATATAACCATTCAAAGTTTGGGAATAGAGCTTTTGGATAACACCAGTGATGAATATATTTATTCTATCTCAGAGCAAAGCTTTAATCAGTCTTTGTCGGATATGACTTTAAATGCTGTTGAAATTGTTCGATCTCGTGTTGATTATTTGGGTAATAAAGAATTATCAATTCAAAAAGTAGGTTTAAATAAAATTTTATTAGAAATACCCGGTAATCTAGACTCCAATGTAAAAGATGTCATTTCTAAGACAGCAAAATTGACCTTACACTTAGAAAAAAAGACTTTTGCTAATACAACTTTATTTACAAATGAATCAACAGGGGAAGAAGTAAGGGTTCAAGAAATTGCTAATTTAACCGGAGATTATATTCAAGATGCATCCCTTCAATTCAGTCAAAATGAACCCGTGGTTTCATTTTCATTTAACAAAGAGGGTTCAGAATTATTTGCAAAAATGACTTCTGAAAATGTTGGTAAACGTTTTGCTATTGTTTTAGACGGCGCTCTTATAACCGCACCGGTTATCCGCGAAGCTATTACTGGCGGAAGTGGCCAAATTTCTGGAAATTTTACGAATGAAACTGCAAATAATTTAGCTATTATTTTGAAATCTGGATCACTGCCTACACAAATTTCTATTATTCAAGAAAAGCAAGTTGGACCTACACTAGGTCAGGCGGGAGTTAAAAAAGGCGTCTATGCTTCCCTTATAGCCTTAATCGTTATTACCTTATTTATGATTGCCTATTATCGCGTGTCTGGATTGTTTACGGCACTGACTATTGTCACCTGTTTGGCATTGCTCTTTGCATTGATGTCTCTACTCAATACAACCTTAACTTTACCTGGTGTCATAGGAATTGTTTTAACAATTGGAATGTGCGTTGATGCAAATGTACTAGTCTTTGAGAGAATTCGAGAAAATTTTCAATCTAAGATTGATAACCCAAAAAATGATGGCTTTAATGCTGCATATATCACCATCTTAGACTCTAACCTTACTACTCTTTTCGCGGCAGTATTTTTATTTGCTTTCGGGTTTGGGCCTATTAGAGGTTTTTCTATTTCATTAATTATCGGTATTTTATCCTCTTTAATTGTTACCTATGTCTTATTAAAGCTTTTTTTAGAGATAACACCCTCTAAATATATAGGACTAAACAGATGATTGCTTTTTATTCATTTAGAAAAAAATCTTATCTAATCTCTCTATTTTTAATCATTTTAACAACTTCAATAATTTTTTTTAAAGGATTAAACCTAGGCATAGACTTTAAAGGAGGATTAAATATTGAAGTCGAAACTACTCTAAGTAATGCTGAACTTTCATCCTTTATTCGAGATTTAGATCTCAACCGTGAATTTATAATTAAAAAAGAAATTGGAAGTGATATTTTTAGTATCAGAATTGAATCTGGAAAAGATAATGCTAATTTTATTGAAGAATTTATTTCTTTAATAAAGCAAAACCCCTCCATAGAAATTTTAATTTCAGAATACATTGAACCGACTTTTAGTGATGAATTAATTAAAAATTCACTCTATGCACTTGCATCATCCTTAATTGTAATCGCCTTTTATGTTTGGATACGATTTGATTGGCAGTTTGCCATATCGGGTATAGTAGCTTTATTGCATGATGTTTATATATCTATGGGTTTCATGTCTTTGTTTAATATTGAATTTAACTTAACAATGATTGCTGCTTTATTACTAATTGCTGGGTATAGTATTAACGATACGATCGTTCTTTTTGATCGTGTAAGATCCATTACATCTGCAGAAAACAATAAAGATACTTTTGAAAATAATGTTAATTACTCTGTAAAATTAAACCTGAGAAGAACAATTTTAACCAGTTTTACCACAATATTAGCTTTACTTTGTTTAGTCGTACTCGCTCCCATAAACTTAACTGAAATGCCTATAGTCTTTATATTTGGGGTTATTATTGGAACCTATTCTTCTATTTTTATTGCGCTTGGTTTAGTGGGAGATCTAAATTACGAAGCAGTGCTTAAAGCTAGAGACTCTTGATATTTTTTTAAAAAGACACCTGTTTGATTATTAGTCTGTTTAACTAACTGATCAGGTTTTCCTTCAAATAATATATTTCCACCTTCGGCACCGCCCTCGGGGCCAAGATCTATAATCCAATCACTAGTGTTAATTACATCTAAGTTATGTTCAATTACTATAACCGTGTTACCGTAAGAAACTAATCGATGTAAAATTTCTAATAATTTTTTAATATCATCAAAGTGCAACCCAGTAGTAGGCTCATCGAGAATGTATAAAGTTTTTCCTGTTTGTCTTTTAGATAGTTCTTTTGAAAGTTTAATTCGTTGTGCCTCTCCGCCGGATAGGGTAGTAGCGGACTGCCCAATGGATATATAGCCTAGACCTACCTCTTGAAGTGTTTTTAATTTTGAGAACACTTGAGGGTTTGATGCAAAAAATTCACACGCATTATCAACAGTCATAGAAAGTATATCATTGATATTTTTAGAATTGTATTGAACACTTAACGTTTCTTTGTTGTATCTTTTTCCATTACACACTTCGCATTTAACATAGACTGGTGCTAAAAAATGCATTTCGATTTTCTTTAAACCATCTCCTTCACAGCTTTCGCATCTACCACCTTTTACATTAAAAGAAAATCTTCCAGGCTTGAATCCTTTTACTTTTGCTTCGGGCAAATTGGCAAACCACTCTCGAATAGGCGTAAACAATCCAACATACGTTGCAGGATTGGAGCGAGGCGTTCTACCAATAGGAGATTGATCAATATTGATGACCTTATCGATGTTTTCAATTCCTTTGATGTCTTCATAGGGAAGTGTTTTAATAATCTTTTCATAAATTCTATTATTAGCAGCGCCATATAAAGTTTCGTTGATCAAGGTTGATTTTCCACTTCCTGAAACACCAGTAATACAAATGAATTTATTTAAAGGAAATTTAACCGAAACATTTTTTAGGTTATTGCCGTGAGCATTTTTAATTTCAATAGTACCTGTTGATTTATTTTTATTTACACTTTCTGGATATCGAGTGATTATTCCTTTTAAATAACTACTGGTTAAACTTTCGTTATTATTTAAAACTTCATGGATGCTGCCGCTTGCTGTAATAGAGCCTCCTTTAATGCCTGCATATTTACCAATATCAATAATGTAATCAGCCTCTCGAATAATATCTTCATCGTGTTCTACTACGATGATGGTATTACCTAAATCTTTAAGATTTTTAAGCGTATTGATTAATTTTTGATTATCTCGTTGGTGAAGTCCAATAGAGGGTTCATCCAATACATAGGTGACTCCCGTTAATCCAGATCCAATTTGACTGGCAAGTCGAATTCGTTGAGACTCACCCCCTGATAGGGTTGAACTTTTTCTAGCAAGGCTTAAATAATTTAACCCAACTTCATTTAAAAAATTTAATCTTGAAAAAATCTCCTTCTTTAAAGGAAGTACTATCTTAATTCTTTCTTCATCAAGGTTATTTTCTAAATTATTTACCCACTCTAAAGCCTGATCAATACTCAAGGATGTAAGTTGTGAAATATTTGTATTATTAATTTTGACACACAAAGCCGTCTCATTTAAGCGATCACCGTTACATTCTTTACAAGTTTTAGAGCTTCGAAATTTTTCTAATTCCCATTGTCGCCACCAACTTGAAGAGCCATCATAAATATCATCCATGATTGTAATCAGGCCTTCAAAATCTTTTCCTCCATATAAAATTTCATTTTGATTTTTTTGAGGAATTTTTGACCAAATTGTTTCAGTAATTTTATATTTATCAAAATATTTTTTTAATTTTGGAAAAATTTTAGCTTTAGATCGATCTGACCAGAAATTAATAGCACCTTTACTAAAAGAAAGATTTTTATCAGGCACTAAAATATCTTCATCAAAGGCATCAATTTCACCAAGTCCGTCACATTTTTTACATGCACCGTAAGGATTATTAAAACTAAACAACCTAGGTTCTATTTCATCTATGCTAAAACCACTAACAGGACACATGAATTTATTTGATAAATTAGTAATTTCATTATTTTCCATATCATAAACTTCAATACTTCCTTCGCTGTCTTTTAAACTAATCTCAACACTATTTGCTAATCTATCTCTATTTTCAGTACTAGGAATAATTCTATCTATAATGACACTAATACTGTGTTTAAAATTTTTACTTAACTCAGGAATTTCTTCTTTTTCATAAATTTTATTATTAACTAAAAAACGCTCATAACCTTTTTTAAAATATTCTTCAAAAATCTTTTTATATTCTCCTTTTCTCCCCTTAATTAAGGGAGACATGAGCATGATTTTTTTTCCACTAAATTTTTTTTGAACTTCATCAATTATTTCAGAACTAGTTAAACCTTTGATGGGCTTTCCTGTGGTGGGCGAGTAGGGCGTTCCTAATCGCGCATAGAGTACTCTTAAATAATCATAAATCTCCGTAACAGTACCCACGGTGGATCTAGGATTTTTACTTGTTGTTTTTTGATCAATGGAAATGGCAGGGGATAGACCTTCTATTTTATCTACTTTAGGTTTATCCATCATGTCCAAGAATTGTCTTGCATATGAACTAAGTGATTCGATGTATTTTCGTTGTCCCTCTGCATAGATTGTATCAAAAGCTAAAGTGGATTTACCCGAACCACTAACACCAGTAATGACAGTTAATTTATTTTTAGGAATATTAATGTTTATATTCTTTAAGTTATGCTCATGAGCATTTTGTACAATGATGTGAGTAAGCGGTGAATGTTTTTCCATTAAATAGGTATCAATAAAAGGTGTTTTAATATATATTAATAATATCTTTTAATTAATAAATACATGGCTGGATCAGTAAATAAAGTAATACTTCTTGGTAATTTAGGTAAGGACCCCGATATCCGTGCTACTACAGGTGGATCTCGGTTGGCAAGCTTTTCCATTGCTACTTCCACTAAATATCGCAATAAGGACACTCAACAGTTAGAGGATAAAACCGAATGGCACCGTGTTGTTGTCTTTAATGATAAGCTCGCAGATGTTTGTGAAAAGTACCTTCGTAAAGGATCTAAAGTCTATATCGAAGGACAATTGCAAACTCGTAAATGGACAGATAATAACGGTGTTGATAAATATACAACAGAAGTTGTTATTCCTAATTATTCGGGTGTTTTAACTATGTTGGACACTCGCTCTCAATCTTCAATTTCTTCAAATAGCGATGATGATAATCAAATTGAATCGGCTGCAGATGAAGCTCTAGGTGGTTCAAATAACTCAACTGCCGAACAGCTTGATGATGATATTCCTTTTTAAATAATCCTTGGCAAAGAAAAAAAAATCTAAATCCCAGCAGCTTGATGTATTAGAGGATAAAATTTATCCCAACATTGACATTACGGATGAGTTAGAAAAAAGTTACCTTGATTACGCGATGAGCGTGATCGTATCAAGAGCTCTTCCAGATATTCGCGATGGTTTGAAACCTGTTCATCGAAGAATTTTATACTCGATGTATGAATCCTCTTATCATCATAATAAACCCTACAAAAAATCAGCAAGAATTGTCGGAGATGTCATGGGTAAATATCACCCCCATGGTGACTCAGCGATTTATGAATCGATGGTGCGTATGGCACAAGATTTTACCATGCGATTACCTTTAATTGATGGTCAGGGTAACTATGGTTCTATGGACGGCGATCCTGCAGCGGCGATGCGTTATACTGAAGCTCGCTTAGATAAAATTTCTGCTTATATGTTAGAAGAGTTAGAGTTTGATACCGTTCAACATCGTCCCAACTATGATGAAACTTTAAACGAACCCAAAGTATTACCATCTCGTTTTCCTAATATTTTTGTGAATGGGGCTAGTGGTATTGCGGTCGGTATGGCAACTAATATTCCCCCTCATAACTTAGGGGAAATTATTGACGCTACACTTTTATTGGTTGATGAACCAGAAACAACATCAAAACAACTTCATAAAATAGTTAAAGGTCCAGATTTTCCAACAGGTGGAATCATATCGGGTACAGCGGGCCTTAATTCAATGTACGAAACGGGTAGGGGAAGTGTTACGGTTTTATCCAAATTACATGAAGAAAAAATTAAAAATAGAAATGCTATTGTGATAACTGAAATTCCCTATCTTCAAAATAAATCAAAATTATTAGAAAGAATTGCAGAGGTAGTTAATAATAAAACTATTGAGGGCATCAATGATATTAGAGATGAGTCCAACAAAGAGGGTGTTCGAATTGTAATCGAATTAAAGTCTGCAGCAGTCACGGAAATTATTAAGAACCAATTGTTTCAATATACCCCTCTTAAAACAAGTTTCAGCAGTAATATGCTAGCCTTAAAAGAAACAAAGCCTCTAACCGTTACTTTAAAAGATGGTTTAAATCACTTTATTGATTTTCGAAAAGACGTAATTACAAAGCGAACAGTTTATAAATTAAATAAGGCTAGAGAGAAAGCTAATTTATTAATTGGTTTAGCAATTGCAGTAAACAACATTGACGCTGTTATTGAGCTAATTAAAAAATCAAAAACGCCTGCAGAGGCTAAAGAAAAGCTATTGTCTACAAAATGGACTGCAAAATCCAATATTATTGATTACATTAAATTAATTAACCCCAGTTTTAAATCTTCAACATCTAAAATACAACTCGATGAAGAACAAGCAAAAGCAATATTAGAATTAAGATTACAAAAACTAACCGCATTGGAAAGAGACGACTTATTTAATAATTTAAAATCTTTAGTAGAAGATATTAATGAGTACTTAAAAATTTTAAATTCTGAAAAACAATTATTAAAAGTATTAAAAAATGAATTGATTGAAGTAAAAGAAAATTTTGCTACTCCGCGAAAAACTGAAATTCAAAAACATGATATGGAGGAAATAGATACTGAAGATCTTATAGTGGAAGAAGATATTGTTATCACTGTTTCTCATCAAGGTTACATTAAAAGAGTTTTAAAATCCGCTTATAAGGTTCAAAAACGAGGGGGTAAGGGTAAGATGGCCATGACCACTCGAGATGAAGATTTTTTAGAACAGGTATTTGCAGCTACCACTAGAGATACAATTTTATTTTTTACCTCTGTGGGTAAAGTTTACTCAATGAAAGCTTATGAACTTCCTCCTGGTACACCGACAACTCGCGGTAAAGCAATTATTAATTTAATACCCATTACTAAAAATGAAAAGATATCCTCTATTTTAACTTTACCAAAAGAGATGGATGATTTTGAAAACTATAATTTAGTTTTTGCAACTAGTTTAGGTAATATTAGAAAAAATAAGTTAATTGATGTGGCGATGAGTGGAACAAGAAAACTTTCCCGTTCAGGTAAAACGGCAATTAAGCTTAAAACAGGTGATCGATTAATTGGCGTCATTTCAGTTCAAGAAGTAGATGATGTCCAAATGGCAACCACTAATGGAAAGTCTCTTCGTTTCGCTACAAAAGATTTAAGAGAATTTTCTGGTTTAGGTTCAGCAGGTGTGAGAGGCATTAAACTTGCCAAAGATGATAAAGTTGTTTCGATTTGTAGTCTTTTGCATAATAAAATTTCTATTGATGTCAGAGAGTCGTATCTAAAAGCTCGAAGTGATGCCAAAAAAGATTTAAATAAAATCAATCCTAAATTTAAAGAGTTAGCACAACGCGAGGAGTATTTATTATCTATTACAGAAAATGGATATGGCAAATTAAGCTCTGCTTATGAGTATAGAGTAACTAATCGTGGCGGATCGGGCGTAACTAATATCACGATCACTCCTAAAAATGGCCGTGTTATTCAATCCTTAAAAGTTAACCTGGATGATAATATAGCTTTAATATCAGATACTGGTAAACTCTTACGCTGTAATGTGGGAGATAATATTCGAGTGGTAGGTCGTGTTTCTCAAGGTGTCTCAGTATTTAAACTTACTGATAAAGAAAAAATCGTATCTGTTGCTCGTTTAGAAGATTAATCATGTCTACCAAAATAGGTATTTACCCCGGATCCTTTGATCCGATTACCTTAGGTCACTTGGATATTATTCAAAGAAGTTTACATGTCGTAGATCAGTTAGTAGTCGCTGTATCAAATAATAAATCCAAAAAACATATGATCTCTATTGATGATCGTCTTATGTTAGTGCAACAAACGGTCAGTGAATTACCAACTGAATTAAAAAATAAAATTATCATAGAAAAATTTGATAATTTATTAGTGCATTATGTGCGAGAAAAAAATGCCTCTGTCATTATTAGAGGTTTACGAGCAGTTTCTGATTTTGAATATGAATTTTTAATGACTGGAATGAATAGATCAATTGATAAAGATATCGAAACAATATTCCTCATGTCTTCAGAGAAATATCATTTCATTTCATCTAGATTCATTAAAGAGATCCATCAACTGGGCGGCGATATATCCAAAAGTGTACCCAAACCAGTCCTTGATTTCTTTGCAAAAATTTGAAATGTTCACACATATTCTACACGGGCCCGTAGCTCAGCCGGTAGAGCACCTGACTTTTAATCAGGGTGTCACAGGTTCGAATCCTGTCGGGCTCACCACTCTTTAAACAAAGTGTGTTGAAATAATTTCCTTATATTAGATGCTCGCTCCTTTTAAGTTTATTCAAATTAAAGAAATTCCTGTGAAATCTTGGAGTTCACCACATTCTTTGAATTTAAAACCAAAAGGTATTACATTATTTTATTTATTTATTGGGCTATTTATTTTTGGTTTTGGTGAAGGTTTAATTCTTGTTTCATCAAATGGTAACTCTCCTTGGCTTGTTTTTGCTGAGGGCCTGACCAAAATCACAGGTCTAACGGTTGGTGGTGCTACCTTTTTAATAAGTGTCACTGTTTTATTGCTTTGGATATTTTTAAGGCAAAAACCTGGTATTGGAACCATAATGAATATTTTTATTATCGCAGCAGTTATAGATTTAACGGCTTATTTAATAGATCCTCCTTCAAACTATTTCTTAAGATATTCTTTTTCTATCGTAGGAGTATTTCTTGTAGGACTAGGCAGTGGCTTTTATTTAATTGCCAACTTAGGCCCAGGTCCGAGAGATGGTCTCATGACAGGTTTAAATCGAATATCCCATTTACCAATTGCTCTTATTCGAGCATCAATTGAAATTACAGTTGTAATGATCGGATGGTATTTAGGCGGAACAGTTGGAGTAGGGACTTTAATTTTTGCTTTTGGTATTGGTCCTTGTGTAGCCTTAGGGTTAACTGTAGTAAAAAAAATTTAATTTTAACCAAGGCTTTAGAAGAAAGTGTGAAAATTATTTTAAGGGTTTATCCTTCTTCATTAAACTTTTTTGTTCCTTGAGATAGAGACTTAATTTTAGCTAACGCTACATCTCTTGATAAAGGTACCATTCCGCAATTTGTGCAAGCATGAATATGTTTTACTGGCACATATTCAGATGCCTGACGTAGGATATTAGCTACTTGTTCCGGGGTTTCGATGGCATTGCTAGCAACATCAATTGCACCTACTAATACATCTTTATTTTTTAATAGTCCAATAAGTTCAATGGGTACTTTGGAGTTTTGACATTCAAGACTTACTTGATTGATTTTACTTTCTGATAAAAGCGGAAATATATTCTCATATTGACGCCATTCATTTCCTAATGTTTCTTTCCATTTAATATTGGCTTCAATACCATACCCATAGCAAATATGTACACCCGTTGTACAAGTTAAATCTTTTGTGGCTCTTTCCAGTGTAGCAATACCCCAATCTCTGACTTCATCAAAAAATACATTAAAGGCGGGTTCGTCAAATTGGATGATGTTTACACCAGCCGCTTGCAGTTCGAGTGCTTCTTGATTTAAAATCTCAGCAAAACGCCAAGCTAATTTTTCTCGACTTCCATAATGATCATCATAAAGCGTATCCACCAAAGTCATCGGACCAGGTAGTGTATATTTAATGGGTTTTTTGGTTAATGTTCGAAGTATTTTGGCATCTTCAACAAAAATTGAATGAGTCCTCTCAATGGCACTCATTACAACGGGTACCGCAGCATCATAGCGATCGCGAATACGCATTGTTTTTTTATTCTTAAAATCTACACCTGATAGTTGCTCAATAAATGTCGTAACAAAGTGCTGTCTCGTTTGTTCACCGTCTCCAATAATACTTAATCCTGCTCGCTCTTGATCTTCGACGGATAAACGCATGGCATCAATTTGGGCAACTCTAAGTGATGACTCTGGCACTAGCCAAGGCGACCATATTTTTTCAGGTTCTGCAAGCCATTGAGGCTTGGGCAAACTTCCACAAATAACGGAGGGGACTGAGCTTTTCATTTTTTAATTTCTAAATCTTAAGTTTTTTTTTGATAATTCCTTTATACTAGATACGCCCATTAAAATCATATCTCGTTCTACTTCTTTTTTTAAGTTACTTAACGCTAATTCAACACCTTTTTGCCCGCCTGCAGCTAAAGCATAAAGATACATTCTTCCACCAGAACAGGCTTTAGCACCCAGAGAAAGCGCTTTTAAAATATGAGTACCTCTTTTAATTCCACCTTCACAAATCACGTCAATCTTGTCTCCGACAGCATTAACTATTTCCTCTAATTGATCAAAAGGAGAGCGGGAGCCGTCTAATTGTCTTCCCCCATGATTAGAAATCATGATTGCTGTGGCACCCACATCCACAGCTTTTTTAGCATCTTCGACAGACATAATTCCTTTAATCGCAAACTGCTTCCCCCATTTTTTATTGATCGCCTCTACTTTTTTCCAATCCAACGCATTATCTAGCATTTTGGTAAAATAATCTCCAACACTCGTCATCATGTTAGTACCCTCTGAGACATGTTTATTTAAATTACTTAGTTCCCATTTGGGTTTAGTGAAATAATTAAAAGCCCATGCAGGGTGAGTGGCAAAACTGAATATACTTTTAAGCGATAAATTTAATGGGATTGTAAAGCCTGTATAAAAATCTCTTTCTCTATTTCCGCCCACCGCAGAGTCAACTGTTACCGCCATTGTCTCGAAGTTATGCTCTTGGCATTGTTCAATAAGATAGTTATTTAATCCCTCATCTTTGTGAACATATAATTGAAAAAGTTTAGGTGTGGAAACTAGCTTGGATATTTCTTCAATACTGGCGGTTCCTAGTGATGATACACCAAACATCGTGCCAAATTTTTCTGCAGCTTTACCTACACCAATTTCTCCCTCATGATGAAATAGTCGTTGAAGAGCTGTAGGAGCACAGTAAATGGGCATATTAAGTTTTTGTCCCATGACAGTGGTAGACATATCAATATCTTTTGCACCTGTTAAGACATTCGGTACAAGATCACATTGATTATAAGCTTCTGTGTTTCTACGATATGTAACTTCATCATCTGCAGCACCGTCAATGTAATGAAAGATGGGACTGGGTAATCTTTTTTTGGCAAGATTGCGAAAATCTTCAAAATTATGACACTTGTCGATGTCCCTAAACATAAATCTAATTAATTTACCAAATCAAATAAGCACAGACTAATTTAAAATTTATAGTTTTATTTTATGTTAAATTTAAAGAAGACATATCAATTACTAATCTTCCGGATACTTCACCTTTTGCAAGTCTATCAAAGGCA
>CAYRCI010000017.1:0-22221 GCA_964422765.1 uncultured Alphaproteobacteria bacterium
ATGTTGACCTCGGAAATGCCACATGGAGGTGTTAAATCTTCAGGTTATGGTAAGGACTTATCTCCATACGCACTTGAGGATTACACTAATATTAGGCATGTAATGGTGAAAATTGATTAAATAAAAATTATGTTTTTTAGCTTACTAAAATTCATACTTACAAAAATAATCAAAAATAAATCAGTTATAATTAGATATCAGGATCAAGAGTATTTAATAGACAATTTTACAGAAGCCATAACTTTAAAAATTAATAATACCAATTTTATTAAAAAATTATTTTATGCACCTTCGTTATTATTAACTGAAGGATATATGGACAAAGATTATGAACTTCCCGACTGCTCTTTTTATGAATTTTCATCAATACTTTTAGATAATTACAATATTTTTTTAGAGAAAATTTCTAAATCCATTTTTTACCAAATAGCTTTAATCATTAATCCCTTTCTGCAACTAAATTTTAGCAAACAATCCAAGTCCAACGTTGCAAGACATTACGATTTATCCGATGAACTGTATGATTTGTTTTTAGACAAAACACGTCAATATTCTTGCGCATATTTTGAAAATGATAAAGACTCTTTATATCAAGCGCAATTGAATAAAATGGAAAGATTAGCTGATAAACTACACCTAAAAGCGAATGATAGAGTTTTAGATATTGGGTGCGGTTGGGGTGCGCTAAGTCGACATTTTGTAAATAATTTTAAATGTTCAGTGAAAGGAATATCTTTATCAGAAGAACAAATTAAATTTTGTAATAAAAAATTAAATTCTTTTAAAAACAAAAAATATTTAAATTATTCCTTACAGGATTACAGGGATGAAAAAACTTCTTACTCTAAAATTGTTTCTGTTGGTATGTTTGAACATGTGGGTAAGCCATTTTACAGTGTCTATTTTAATAAAATTAACGAATTATTAGAGGAGGATGGTATCGCGCTTGTTCATACAATTGGCAACATACATACTCCAAAAACGACACCAGCCTTTATTAGAAAATATATATTTCCAGGTGGATACATCCCGACCTTGTCAGAAATTATGCCTGCTGTTGAGAAATCAGGGCTAATTTTATCAGATTTAGAAGTTATGAGGTTGCATTATGCAAAAACTTTAGCTCATTGGTATAAAAATTTTAAAAAAGAAGAAAAAAATATTTTAAAAATTTACGATGATCGTTTTGTTCGTATGTGGGAGGCCTATCTCAACTTAAGTGAGCTCTCTTTTATTAAAGGCGATAATGTTATTTTTCAGATGGTGTTAACCAAAAAGAGAGATGTTTTCCCTATAGTTAGAAAAAGAATTAATTAAATTTATTAAATTTTACATTTTTTTCTTTATATTCTCCAGATGACCCAAAATACCCTTGAGCAACGACTGCAGTCTCTTCAGCAAGCACTTAGTCAAATGATGAGAAACAGTAGTGAAAAAGATATAGTTGAGCAACTAGCAACTTATCGAATAGCTATTCAAACAACTCTAAAGCTATTAAATCAAAAACAAAAAAATACAATTTGTAAAAGTGCATCAGAATTAGAGGATGAATTAGAAAGAGGTATTTTCTGAATTTAAATTATTTCCCTGAATCTGTTGAACGAGTACAAGAAAATTTAAAATTTTTAAATTTAGGTAATACTATTAAAAAATTAGATGAAACAGCAGCTTCAGCCCAAGATGCTGCTAATTCTTTGAATACAAGTATTGGAAGTATAGTTAAATCAATTCTTTTTTTAGATAGCCAAAAAAAAAGTTATTTATTTTTAATATCTGGAGTAAACAAATTTAATAATAAAAAATTTTTTGAAGAGACTAATATTTCTTTAATTAAACCAGATGCTCTAACAGTAAAAGAAGTTACTGGCTTTTCAATTGGTGGGGTATCCCCGTATGGGCATTTAGTAAAACCGTGCCAGATTTATTTAGATCCAGATTTAAAAAAATATACCTCAGTTTATGCTTCTGCAGGCCATCCCTTTTATATTTTTGAAACAACTTTTGATGAATTGTTAATCAACACTAAGGCTATCATTGTGAGCTATTTTGATCCTATATGAATATTGAATCTAATATAATTGATTACCTTTCTAAATCTCATCATAAAATCGGTGATGATTGTGCCTATTTAAATGATACTAAGCAGTTAATTTCAACAGATAGTTTAATCGAAGGTGTCCATTTTGATTTGAAGAATTTTACTCCTCGACAAATAGCCCATCGGTTATTTTTATCAAATTATAGTGATATTTTATCTTCTGGAGGTTCGCCCCGGTATGCACTTCTAAACGTTAATACTCCTCATAAAAAATATAAAACTACGTTTAAAATTATTAAAGAATTAGAAAATTATTTAAGAAATTTTAGAATTGAGTTAATAGGAGGGGACACAACTAGTTCAACATCTGATATTAATTTTACATTAACCTTAATTAGCAAAAAAATTGATAAAAAATTTGTTTTAAAAAGATCATCAGCAAAAATTAATGAAAATATCTATACATTTGAAAAAATTGGTTATTCTAAACTAGGATACTTATCAATTTTTAAGAATATAAAACTACCTTCAATAGTAAAAAAATTAGCTCAACAACAATTTTTAGAACCCAAAATATATTCCTATGACTTAATTTTTAGAAAAATAAATATTAGTGCATGTATGGATATCTCCGATGGCCTAATAAGAAGCTTAGAAATTCTTTCAAAAGCTTCTCGAGTTAAGATTATTCTCGATGATTTATCTGGTATTAATATTTCTTTAAAAAAACAAATTAATAATGATATGAAATATAATAGTCTTATTTTAACTAGTGCTGAGGAATATGTACCTTTATTTACTTCTCATCAAAAATTAATCGAGTTGAATAAATTAAAATTTTTTAAATCAAATCAAATAAAAGTAGTTAAAGTAGGGGTGATAAAAAAAGGTAAGGGAGTAACCTCACGTTTTATTAATTTAAAGAATTTTAAATCCTTCGACCATTTTAAAAATAATTATGGGAAATTATAGCTTTTCGAATATTTAAAGTATTTATTTTGTCTAAATTTATTTCTGCATATATATTTGTATTGCTCTCAGCTCTCGTTTTTTTATAAGCTTTGTCATAATGATAAATGATCAAATTTTGAACAAAATCATCATATTTTTTAATTTTTAAACTAATTTCTATTTTTTTATATTCTTCTTTGGGAATAATTCTTTGGAGAACATTTAATGCCATTGTCATTAATTCAGGATTATTAGTAAAATATTTATAGTCTTTAAGTATGTACTGAACCCTTTCATTGATGGAGCTATTAAGTTTAATATTTTTACCATTAGGCATTTTTTTCCATATCAAACTGGGTATACTTAATTTTCCAACCTTTATGCTTTCTGCCTCAACCCATACATTTTTTTTTACATCAAAATCACATAATTTTTGATAGATCATTGTTTCAAAATATTTTTGTGATGGCTGCTCTACCTTGGGAAGTGATCCTAAAATTGATCCTTTATGTTTTGCAAGACCTTCAAAATCGATAACTTGAAAATTTAGTTTAGTTAATTCTTTTAAAAATAATGTCTTACCAACTCCTGTAATTCCAATTATTTGATTAAATTTATATTTGAGAGCATCTTTTTCTAAAAAATTAACAACTGCTTTTCTAAAACTTTTATATCCACCATCAAGTAAGTAAACGTCATATCCAATTTGTTTTAATACTAAATACAAACTTAAAGATCGTAAGCCGCCTCTCCAACAATAAATTAATACTTTGTCTTGTTTGGTAAAATTTATCTTATTAATTATTTTCGATATATTTCTACTAATTATCATTGCACCTTGTTTCTTTGCTAAAAAAGAATTTTCTGTGTATTGAATACCAATTTGGTGACGCTCTTTATTAGAAAGGACTGGTAAATTAATAGAATTAGGTACATGATCTTCTTTAAATTCAGCTGGGGATCTTACGTCAATAATTGTGCTATAATCTGATAAGATGTTATTCCTAAAAGAAACTCTATTGATCCGCATATTACTCATTATCTCTTTATTATACCCTTACTCATTGTTTTCCAAAAATATATATCTTGAATATGAAATTGACTGGAAATCAATCCATCTTGCAGATCTTATCTGGGATATTGATGTAAACGATGAAACTTATGATCTAACTGTTACAATTAATAGCTACGGAATTAATGATAAAATATATAAATATCGATCCGTAACAAAAATTAACGGTTTTATTGATGGTAATCAACTAAGACCACTTTCATATGATAGTTTTTCTAAGAGTAGAAGCCAAAATCGACATGTTAGTCTTGTATTTAATGAAAGTGGTGAAGTTATTTCAATGGATCTTTCCAAAGAATTTTCTAAAGAAGAAGTTGAATTACAAAATGAATTATTGGCACAATATCAATATTTTACTGATCCAATAACTCAGTTAGTTCAATATTTTCTCTTTGAGTCAAATACAGAACGGATGATTTTAGATGGATTAAATATATATAAATTAGACTCTAAAATGTTACCTAATTTAACTTATAAGCCAAATAATCCTACAATTTTTAATGGAGAGGCAAAATCCCAAGAAATATTCTTTGAATTTTTTCAAGGTCTTCAAAAAAAAGATAAAAAAAATAATATGAAGAAAATTTTAGTTGATTATTTTACCGAAGAAAAAATTAATATACCTATTAAGTTCCAACTTCAATCAACAAAGTTTAATGCTAATCTCTATTTAAAAAACTATTTAATAAATTAATGAAAGTTACTCGTAAAAGATCATTAACTAAAACGCTCACCTGGAGATGTATTGCAACCACGGATACATTTATCTTAAGTTTATTAATTATAAATATAAACTCTGAAAAATTTATTTGGGGAATTGCTGCTTATATAGCTATTTTTGAAGTTTTAACGAAAATGATTATTTATTACTTACATGAAAGAGTTTGGAATAGGATACAACTAGGCAGGGTAGCAGATGCTGCGATGCCTATTAGATCTTTCATAAAAGCAATAACTTGGCGAGTTTCCGCGACTTTAGATACATTTCTATTAAGTTTTTTAATAACTGGAAGGTTAGACTGGGCATCTTCTATTGCCATTTTCGAAATTTTAACTAAGTCTATACTTTATTATTTTCATGAAAGATTTTGGAATAAAACAAAATGGGGAAGGGTTATCAGTTAATTAATGTCATTTATAGATAAGCTTGAAATCAATCTTATAAAATTATTCAGAGGAGACCTCCCGTTGTATAAAAGCTATTGGATTTACTATGTATTGGGAAATTTTTTGATTTCCGCACCTCTGTTGTTAATTTCACGAATGCAAATTCAAAAATTTATTTATACGTTTACCTTGTATTTAGTGTTGAATTTAATTTATTACTTTACATCTTGTTTAGGCGTTTGGAGAAGTTCACAGTCGTATCAAGGGAATAAAATACTCTCTTTTTTAGCGAGATTAATAGTCGTTATTGGCATTTCAACCACAGTACTGGAATTAAGGACTATTTTCTCCATAATATATCAATTTTAATGAATTTGAATTTTCTTCATTTTCTAATAAAAATCCATATGATTAAATTTAATGATGAATGAAGATACCCAATTAGAAGTTCGTAAACTTCTTAAGCGCCTTGGTATTAATTCACAGCAACAATTGATTAAATACCTCGAAGATAATCCAAACAAAAAAGACATTCAGGTAAAAGTCAATTTCGAAATAGATGGTAGTAACTATTATATTTTTGAAGACAAATTAAAAATAAAATAACTTAAATTAAAATGAAAAGAATTCAAAAGTACTTTATCAGTGGCATTTTAATTGTTGCCCCCCTGGCTTTATCGCTTTATGTAGCATGGATTGTAGTGGGTATAGCTGATAATATTTTTAAGCCCTTTATCCCTTTACATAAATTTGGAATTTTTAATGACATTCATGGTGTGGGTTTAATTGTTGCTTTTGTTTTTTTTACAATTATTGGAGCTGTTGCTGGGAGTTTTTTTGGGAGACTTTATCAAAGTATAGTTGACTCTGTTCTATCTAAAATTCCCGGACTTAACTCTATATATAATACAGTAAAACAAATCATAGAAACTTTTGCTACAACGCAATCTAATGCTTTTAAAGAGGTTGTTTTAATTGAATACCCACAAAAAGATATGTATGCGTTGGGATTTTTAACCAGTGATACAAAAGGTGAGATAGCAACTAAAAAGAAAGTAAAGATGATCAATGTCTTTATGCCGTCCACTCCCAACCCGACAACTGGTTTTTTAATGTTTGTTCCTGTTTCTAAAATTACCAGACTTTCAATGTCCGTTGATCAGGCAATTAAATATATTATATCTGCTGGGTTGGTGGCGCCTAACGCACCAACTATAAAAAAAAGTATCATTCCGTCTAAAAAATTAACTAAAAAGTAATTTTATAGCTTCTTGTTGTTTAAAAAAATATAGTAGGGGACTTATTTTATTCTTAAATTCTAAGGAATTATATTCTTCATTTTTAATTATAGACTTCACAAAATTAAGCGCTTCAATGATAATTTCTTGATCGTTTAACACATCAACGTATTTAAACAAAGAGTCTCCGCTTTGTCTTAAACCTAAAATATCACCTGTCCCGCGTAATTCTAAGTCCTTTTCAGACAGTTGAAACCCATCTAGATATTGTTTAAAAAAACCTAATCGCTTAGTTGATGTTTCACTAATTTCTTTTCCATATAAGGCAAAACAATAGCCTTGATTAGAACCGCGACCAACTCTGCCTCGTAATTGATGAAGTTGGGATAGACCAAATTTTTCCGAATTTTCGATAACAATATAATCAGCATTTTTATTATCTATTCCTACTTCAATTACCGTTGTAGCAACAATTAACTTTAATTTTCCTTTTTTGAAATCATCTATAATTTTATCTTTTTGATCGTATTTCATTTTTCCATGAAGTAATCCAACATCATTGCCAAAAATTTTTTGAAGTGATTTAAATCTACTTTCAACATCTTTATAAATTTGATTTTCACTTGCTTCAACTAAAGGACAAATCCAATAGCCTTGAGAATTAACAGATAATTGTTTTTTTAAATAAATTTCTAAATCTTTAATTTTTTCTGAGCTAGAAACCTTTGTGATAATAGGTTTTTGATAGGCGGGTCTCTCTTTAAGTATTACTTGTTCAATCTCTCCGTATTGAGCAAGAGCTAAAGACCTAGGAATAGGAGTGGCTGACATGAGCAAAATATTAGTGCTAATTCCTTTTTCAGCTAGAGTTAATCTCTGTTGAACACCAAATCTGTGTTGTTCATCTATTATAATATAATTTAAATCATTAAAAATAACTTGCTCTTGAAAAATAGCGTGAGTGCCAATAACAAAATTATAGTCTCCACTCTTAATATTTTCATAAATTTTAATTTTATTTTTAACGCTTCCTGTTAAAAGAACAGGTTTCATGGAGGTATCTTTAAAAAAGTTTAATGTGTTCAAATATATTTGTTGAGCTAATATTTCTGTCGGAGCCATGTACGCTACTTGATGCCTATTATCTAAATAAGGCAAGGCCGAGAGTAGGGCAATAATAGTTTTCCCTGATCCTACATCACCTTGTAAGAGGATAGTTTCCCGATAGTTAGAATTACTAAAATTGTTTATTTCTTTTATTACCTGACTTTGATTTTTGGTCAATTTAAAAGGCAGATTTTCAATTATATCTTTTTGACAATTAAATTTTAAATTAAGTGAAATAGTTTTTTTTTTAGTTTTTTCTTTTAAATAGCGAATTGCAAAATAATTCGATATCAATTCATCTATTGCTAATCTTTTTCGATATATTTCTTTGTTATTAATATCTTTCTTATCTTCAGGAAAATGAATCTTTATTAAAGAATTATAAAAGCTATCAAAAATATATTTATCAATTATGCTTTTAGGCAACCATTCCTTAAAATCATTTAGCATTAAGGTTCCTTGCCGTAAAATATTTTTTAGATCTTTTAGTATAATGCCTTTGGTTAGAGGATAGATATTTTCATATGATCTCAGTTTTTTTTCATTTTCTACTTCTTCAATATAATCAGGATGCGCAATACTAATATTGCTCTTATAGAAAGAAATTTTTCCACTAACAATCAATTCCTTATTTTCAGGGTATTTTGTTCTAAGGTAATTACCTCTGACTGAAAAATATATAATGTTAATAATTAATTTATTCTTTTGACACTCAATGATATAAGGCAATCTTGGATTAAAGGGCAATATGTGTCTTTTAACTTTAACGAGTGTTGTGATTACTTGTCCTTTTTCTAAATCCTTAAAGTTAATATCTTGCGTTCTATCTATGCATTTTGTAGGGAGTATGTAAAAGGAATCAATGATTGATTGAATACCAAGATTTTTTAAATAATGTGCTTTTTTAGGACCAATACCTTTAAGTTTGTCTACATTTTGATATAAAGGCAAAAAACTTTTTAATTCCATGAATACAAATCAAGATAAATTAAAAAAACTTAAATATCGATGCCAAACATTAGGGATTAAAGAATTGGATGTTATATTTGAAAGAATATTTCATCTTATCAAAGCATCAAATAATCAAAATTTAATTAATTTACTGGAAGATCTTCTTGAGCACGAAACCCAATACATTTTCGATCTTTTTTTCAACTCTGTAGCTGATGAAGATGAAATTAAATACCAATCCATTAAAGATTTAGTCAAATAGTTTTGAAAGATAACCCCTTATTATTTGCTAACAAGTCACTTTTATTAGTGGAGGATGATAAATCTGCGATTGATGCCAAAAATATATTAGAGCTTAATTATCCAAATTTAAAAATTGCCTATTTTCCTGCAAAAGACTCTATGCCCTTTAGTTCGGAGTCATCGAGTGCAGAGATACTTCTCGATCGATCAGAGAAGCTCTTATCTTTAACTTCTAAAGATGTGGTTATTATTACTTGCAATAACTTAATTCAAAAATTATCCATTAATTCTGATATTCTTCACAGTGTTGAAATCCATTGCAATCAAAAAGTTGATATAAAACAACTAATAAATACTTTAGTAAAATTCGGTCATACTCATCAATCTAATGTTTATAATAAATTAGAATTCTCCTTAAGAGGAGATATTTTAGATATTTATAATTATCATTCCAATCCCATTAGAATATCCTTTTTTGATGACATGGTAGAAACAATCAAAGAATTTAACCCTCAAACTCAGTTAACATTTAAAAAAAACTTAGATAAAATTTTACTGGTTAATCCTTTTATCGAAACTTCAGATAAAGAATCACTATCGATAATAAAACTACTATCAGATTTTGATTTCTATAGTATTAATAGAGCAGATTTGATTTTGAATGAAAAAATTGATTTTTTAAAATCCATTTATTATCAATCAAAAATTGAAACATCCTTTACAAATTTTTATCTTGATAAAAAAGATATAGAAAAGATTTCTTATAAAAATATACGGTTTGAATCTACTAATACCGTCTTAAAACATAATAATTTTAAATTAGATGAATTATCAAATCTTAAATTAAAAGTATTTATACACCATGGTGAAAATAACTCATCTTTCATTCAAGAATTTAATGAAAAAATAAAAATCAAACCAACATTTGGAAGTAATATTAATTTTGTAAATTCAAAAATATCAAAAAATTATTTATTTGATCAATCAATTCATATTAATAATTATACAAAATCTATTAATTCTATCGATAAATCTAATATTATTAACTTTAATGAACTTTCTTTAGGAGATCCAATTGTCCATCAAAAACATGGAATCGGTCGTTTTATATCCATTGATAGTCTATCTGTAAATCACAAATTACGTGAATTTGTCCGGTTGGTATATAGAGGGAATGATAAATTACTTCTTCCAATTGAAAATTTAAATTTAATTACTCGATACGGATTTGAAGATAGTAGTCTTGTGTTAGACAAACTAGGTAGTAATGACTGGATCAATAGAAAAGCAAATGTTAAGAAAAAAATTAAATTTATTGCTAATAAATTACTTAAAAATGCTGCCAAAAGATCTTCTGTAAGCATTACTCCCTTTGAATTCACTGATACGGATTTAGAGAAATTTAATGAATTATTTAATTTTATAGAAACTGAAGATCAATTACTTGCAATACATCAATCTCTTGAGGATTTAAAAAATGACAAACCTGCAAATAGACTAATTTGTGGAGATGTGGGTTTCGGAAAGACAGAAGTTGCCTTACGTATTGCTTGCGCCACTTATTTAGCAGGATTTCAATTTGTAATAATTGTACCCACTACATTACTAGCTATGCAACATACTAATACTTTCAAAGAGCGATTTAATTTTATGAATGTACAAGTAGCTACATTATCCAGATTTACATCTATCAAAGAAAGAAAAGAAATTTTGTCATCTTTAAAGACAGGTGATATTCAAATTTTAATCTCAACTCATAGTTTATTTAAAAAAGAAATAGAATTTAATAATCTTGGAACACTTGTCATTGATGAGGAACAAAAATTTGGCGTTGATCAAAAAGAATACTTAATTAATAAATACCCCAATATCCATTTATTCTCTCTTTCAGCTACACCTATACCTAGAACATTACAAATGTCTTTATTAGGACTTAAAGATCTTAGTATTATTGGAACACCACCTTCCAATCGTATCAGCATTAGGACTTATGTTCAAAAATACGAACCAGTCACCTTTTTAACAGCGGTTAAAAACGAGATTTTAAGAAATGGTCAGGTTTTTATTGTGGTTCCTAGAATTAGCCATATACCATTTGTGGAAAGTGAAATTAAAAAACTTAGCTTAGATATTACTTATGCTATTGGCCATAGTAAAATGAAGGAAAAAGAAATTGAAGATGTTTTCATCTCTTTTACAAAAGGACAAATACAATGTTTAATTTCTACAAATATAATTGAATCAGGTATTGACATAAAAAATGCTAATACCCTAATAATCTTTAACTCTAATTTATTTGGTTTGTCTCAACTTTATCAATTAAGAGGTCGCGTAGGGAGATCCGATCGAAGAGCCTATGCCTATTTATTCCATGACAATGAGAAACTTATTAATAAAACAGCACTCAAGAAATTACAAGTTTTAGCTAATTATGAAAATCTAGGTTCTAATTTTCAACTTGCCAATGAAGATTTAGAAATTAGAGGTGCTGGAAATTTACTCGGCGATGAACAAAGTGGGCATGTTAAGGAAATTGGAATTGAACTCTATCAAAGCATGCTTAAGGCCGAGATTGAAAGACTAAATAAAAATAGTACTGATGATGAACAATTTGATGATTTCGAATTTAACGCATATTTTGAATACTACATTCCTAAAGATTATATTACCGATGATATTTCAAGATTAATTTTTTATCGAAAACTAACTAATGCAAAAAATAATATTCAATTAAAAGATATTTTACATGAAATGAATGACCGATATGGCAACTATCCTAATCAAATTAATAATTTATTTAATCTTCTTACTATTAAAATTAAATCTTTAAAAATTGGTGTTACTAAAATAAATATCCAGAAAAACTATATCGATCTAACTTTTAGTAAGGTGGATGAAATAATATCCTCAGTTCTTATTCAAATGGTACAAGAAAATTTGATTAAAATGAAAAGTCCCTTAACAATTCAAATGAAAAACATTGAAAATAAAGATCTATTTTTTACTATTAATTTGTTCTTTAAAAAATTAGGATTATAAGATGGATGAAGTCCAACATATCCCCAAAACTAATGCCGAATGGACCGAATATTATGTTTCTATACTGGATGAATTAACCAGTGGTCAGAAAGAGGCAGGTCAACCTTTACCAGTTGAGGAATTCTCTGAACTTCCCATTAAAAGAAAACAAAAATATATACAAAAACTTTATTATAGGATAGGTGATGCAAAATAATTATATACCCAACATAGATCTTTCAAAATTAGTATCAAATGGCATTAATTCTCAATACTCAAAAGAAATAGCTAATCAAATTAAAAAAGCTTCTGAAGAAATTGGCTTTTTTACTGTTACCAATCATGGAGTTCCTCTAACAAAGATTGATATTTTACTCAATACCTGTAGAAAATTTTTTTATTTACCAGAGTCTGAAAAAATAAAAATTGCGCCTAAAAAATGGAACCCTCACACTGAAACTGTTTATAGAGGTTATTTCCCAAGTTCTGTTAATGGTAAAGAAGGTTTGGATATTGGAGATCCTAAATTAACACATGATATGAAGGATTTAATTTCAAAAGAAAAGTTTGAAGTTAATCACGATATGTCTTATTTGGACCCTCAATGGCAGTTTATAATTAATGATTATTTTGATGAACTTCACAATTTGGGAATGTTGATCTTTAAAACTATTATCAGTGTCTATTCTCCAAACTTATCAGTTGCTGATACTGCATTTCAAAGACCCAAAACTCTTTCTACCTTAAGATTTAATTTTTATCCCAAACAAGAGAAGCCAGTCGAAATCTCCGCACAAGATGGAGTTGCACTTGGTTGTGAAACGCATGTAGATAGTGGAATTATGACTATTTTATATCAAGATAAAAAAGGAGGTCTTCAGGTTCAAAATCGAAATACCTTAGAATGGCATGATGTACCTCATAACTCCGAGGCATTTGTTATTAACACAGGTTTAGCCTTAGAATATCTCACAAATGGTAGAATGAAAGCAACCAACCACCGGGTTTTGTTTAATCAAGAAGAAAGAATTTCGATCCCTTTCTTTTTCGAACCTTCATTTGATTTCAAGTTAGATCCAAAATATTTAGATATAGTTGAAGAGAGTAAGTATGGCATTGATTGTTATGAAGATTTTCTTACTAATTCTCTTAAAAAATTTGTTGAATATGATCGACCTAATTAAAAAAATATTACTTATTTCAGTAATATTTCTTTCAGCCTGTAACAATATGGTAGAGGGTGTTAATAAGTCAGATACTCAAAGAATTAATACTGTTAAATATGGAATATTAGTTGCAGCTGAGCCTGTTAAGATAAAAGGTGAAGATGATGGATTGGGTGCTATCACAGGAGGCTTGCTAGGTGCTGTTATAGGTTGTGGTGAGGGAATATTTGATGACCAATGTCGAGATACAGTAGCGGTAGTAGGGGCTATTGGTGGAGCGATCATCGGTAATGCTGTTGCATCACGTTTAGGAGATCACAACGGATTTCAATATGTAGTAGATATTGATAACAGCGATGAAGATATTTCAATTATTCAATCTGGAGAAGATCAGATTCCTATTGGTTCTAAAGTAACTATATCAATTGGGGCAAACACAAGAATAATAAAGTCAGAAAATATAGAAATATCTGGCAGTTCTGAAGTTTCAGTTACTAACTAAGTGGCGGAAGGACTGGGATTCGAACCCAGGAAAGAGTTGCCCCTTTGCCGGTTTTCAAGACCGGTGCTTTCAACCGCTCAGCCATCCTTCCGTAGCGGAATATCTTTTTCTAAAGATTAACTTGAAAAAATCAACTTATATTTTATTTACTAAACTTCATGAAAACCAAACATATTGTCAAATACACACAACACAGGGTTTTCAAGATTTAGTTTCGGCCACTTTGAATTAAATACCTTCATTAATTTTTCTTCATAATCTATCAATCTATCAATTTCATTAACATTTAATTGTTTTAAAGGGTAGGCTAGAGTTATATGAAAAGTATATCTGTAATGGTTTTCCATTTTTATTTGGAATAATTCACTTAGTTTATCTCTGCAATTTCTCATCAACTGTTCAGAACTTTCACTATCTGGCTTTAAAAGCATACTAAAACCACCATAAAATCTATCTAATTCTAGTGAAAAAGAATTGGGTAAACTAAAATTTTCAATTCTTTGTTTAAAATTCTTTGCAATATCTAAATAACTCATACTATCAGAGATACCCTTAGGCCAATAGTCTGTTCCCTTTGTTTCTATATTACAACAATCAAATAATGTCATATGAAAACTTGAAACTGGAAGGAAGACATATGAATTTTTGGGTAAGAAATTTATTAATAAATTTTGATAATGAGCTATATCTTTAGATAGTGGGCTATTCTGATTTATTTTACAAATAACTGTGCATCCTGGATAATTGATAACATTTCCGTTCTTAAGAAATTTTTTTTCTCCGAGATGTAGGGGGTAATTTTTTAATGAATTACTTAAATACAACCTTTCATTAGAGGTTTTATTAGAATCCATTATTATGGAAGTATAATAGCCATTCCAATCTTAGAATGAAATGGCTATTAATAAATTAAATTAATTACCTTGTGTACCGTCTATTTTTTTAATACTGAAAATAACACCAAGCATAAATACAATAACCGAAGTAGGGAAAAGGATGTAGCCTATAGTGTAGGTTTCAGGAAAATACTGCAATCCAAAATACAAGCAGACAGCGTTTAAGAGGACTATAATTGAAAAGGATAAATTAGTACCAAATCCATTAAAAAGTGATGAAATTGGCTTTATAATAACAATAGCAGCTGCAATAAGAAAAATAATAGCAGAAGTAATGTTAAGCATTAATCCCATTGATTCAGAGTAGGTATAGTCTGATAATGACTCCCATGGCAAAAGCATAGATGCAATCATTAAAGCAGTACCAACGTAAACAAGTTTTTTACTATTGTCTGATAAAATCATGGACATACACTAGCAAAAAATAGCTTTTAATCAAAATTATTCGTATTGCTAAGCAGTATCGATCTCAATGTAAAAACAATATAATTGTGTAAATTATTAGGAATCTAACTTGGTAAAACTTCTTTTTTTATTATTTTTTTTTATAAACTTTAATTTTGCTTATTCTCATGACCCAAAAAATTGTGATGTTTTGAAAAATTATGATTTTTCAAAATTTGATGATTGGAAAAGTGAAGTAATATCAAAATCTATTGATTATAATCTAAATTCAGAGTTCGTAAGAAAAACCATTGAACCTTATAAAATAAACAAAACAGTCATTGAAAATGACAAATGTCAGCCAGAATTCACTTTAACCTTTTCTCAGTACATTGACCAAAGAGTATCTGAATTAAGAATTAAAAATGGTTTAAACAAATTAAGTAAATACAACGATTTATTAAATAAAATTGAAAAAAATTATAACGTGCAGAAAAGATTTATAGTCTCTATATGGGGGCTAGAAACAGCTTATGGCGAAATTACAGGTAATTATCCAGTTATTGAGAGTCTTTTAACTATGTCCTATGATGAAAGAAGAAGGGATTATTTCACCAAGGAGCTCTTTAATGCTATTAAAATACTTGAACAAGGTCATATAAATATAATTGATTTTAAAGGTTCATGGGCTGGTGCTATGGGTCAAAATCAATTTATGCCTAGTAGTTTTCTTAGTTATGCTCAAGATTTCAATGAGGATGGAAAAAAGAATATATGGACCGATGTTGATGATTCTTTAGCTTCTATTGCAAGATATTTAAGTGGTGTAGGCTCAATTAAGTGGAATGCTGACTATACTTGGGGTAGGGAGGTTTTAGCCCCAAAAAATATCAAAGATATTGAGAATATTGTCTTTAAACCTAGAGAAAAGGGCTGTTTAGCTGTAAAAAAATTATCAATTAAACTTAGTCTAAAAGATTTTAAATCCTATGGGTTTAAAAAAATGGATGGTAGTGAATTAGACGACCTTAAAATTAGTAGTTATTTATTAAAGATGGGCAGAGAAGAGGGAGATTTTAGATATTTTATTGTTTATGACAACTACCTCAATATACTAACATATAACTGTTCAAATTATTATGCTTTATCTGTAGGAATATTAAGTGATTATTTTAAATAATATAATTAAAATATTGTTTTTATTGATTTTATTTTCATGTACTAAATCTAATAATATTTTTATAGATGAAAAAGATTATTTTAAAAAGAGTTCATCATCAATATCACCCAAGGAAGATTATAATATTGATTTTTATAAGTCTGAGTCTTTTGTGATTAACTCTCAATTAAAAGGCAATAATATAGTTCATAATAGTCTTCCAATCCCTTCAGTTGTTAAATTGTATAATCCTGATGATGTAACTTTATCAATTGTAGCTAGAAATATTGAAGGGGAGGTTGGGCAGTTTAACTTAGCTATATCTCCTGATATTGCTAAATTTTTAAATGTAAATTCAAAGGTTTATGTTGAATATTTAAAAAATGAATCAATTACATTAGTTTCAGTCGTATCCTCTCAAGAGACAAGTATTGTAAAATTAGAAAACTCTGACATTTCTTTTGAGAGCCTAGACGATAAACCAACTGAATTAAGCACTGAACTTGATATTGAAAATATTAAAGCTATCCAAGAATCTCCAAAATCTAATGGAAATTTAATTTTTGTTGATAAATATAATGATTTGAATATGGCTAAAATTTACACTAATAAAATTAAAAATTTTCCCTTAGTTTTTGAAAATTCTAAAGACAAAATTGAAGTTTATGCTGGTCCATTTAAAAACAATGATATAGATCTTAAATTAGACTTTCTTATAAAAAACGGATATTCAAATGCTAAAATTAATCGTTAAATATTTATTTTTACTTTATTTAACAATTTCTTTCCTATCTTCAACTTCTCAAGCTATCGAGTCAGTTGCTAAAAATGCCTATTTAATTGATCTTTCTACTGGTGAGGTTCTGTTAGATCAAAATTCTTCAGATAAAACCTATCCATCTAGTATGACTAAAATAATGACTGTGCTTGTTGCTTTTGAAAAGATTAAAGAGGGAACACTATCACTTGATCAGGAATTTCTGGTTAGTGAAAAAGCTTGGAAAATGGGTGGTTCTAAGATGTTTATCGAGGTTGGAAAAAAAGTAAAAGTAGAGGATCTTTTGATGGGGATAGTTGTTCAAAGTGGAAATGATGCTTCGATTGCCCTCGCAGAAGGTATTTCAGGCTCAGAAGATTTATTTGCCCTAGAAATGAATAATTTAGCTCAAAAAATTGGATTAGAAGGGTCACATTTCGTAAATAGTAGTGGTTGGCCGAATGATGAACACTACACAACTGCTAGAGATTTAGCAAAAATTGCTCAATACACTATTGAAAATCACTTCAATCTTTATCAGATGTATAAAGTATCTGAATTTACATATAATGGCATTAAACAAGATAATAGAAATCCTCTACTTTTAACCTTTGAAGGGGCAGACGGGTTTAAAACAGGTCACACTGAAAATGCTGGCTATGGCTTAGTAGGTTCTGCAATTAAAGGGGAAAGAAGATTAATTTTGGTATTAAACGGATTAAACTCGATCAAAGAAAGAGCCCAGGAATCGCTTAGATTAATGGACTGGGGTTTCAACAATTTCCAATTAGTTGATTTTTATAAAGCAAATGAAGTTATTTATGAAGCGGACACTTGGCTTGGAAAGAAAGATAAGGTTTCTTTAGTGGCAAACAATGATATTTCCATAAGTATTCCAAAGGCTCAGTTAACTTCTGCCAAAGTTGATGTATTAGTAGAAGAGCCAATTGCTACTCCAATAACTAAAGGGGATGAATTAGGTCAATTAACTGTTACATTTGGAGATAGAAAAAAATTATTTCCATTATATGCAGCTGAAGATATTGAAGAAAAATCTTTTTTTTCAAGAATATTTTCTGCGATTTATTATATTGTCTTAGGCTCAAATTAAAAATTAAGCCGATATGAAAATTATATCATTTGAAGGATTTGAATACTCAGGCAAATCTACTCAAATAAAACTTTTAAAAAATTTCTTTAAAAATAATAAAATTAAATCAACTTTTACAAGGGAACCTGGAGGAAATAAAGATTTAGAGAAAATTAGAAATATAGTTCTGAATTCTGATTTTAATAATTTAAGCCTAATCATGTATTTTTTTGCTTCTCGATTTGCACTTTTATCATCTTTAAAAATTGATGGTATACTTACATTTGATCGTTTTTTTGACTCTACCTATGCTTATCAAAAAACTAACCAAGGTGAAAAAAAATTAATTTTAAAATTAATTAATCTTATCGATAAAAAATATATTCCTAATATTACTTTTTATTTAAAAATCGATAAAAAAACCTTACTTAGCAGAAGAAGGAATAGGGGAGCTTTGAATAAATTTGATCAAAAATATCTAAAAGATTTTATTAGAATACAACGAAACTATAATGAAATATCTAAATATAAACTACATCATAGAAAATTTATCACCATTGACGCCTCTCAGTCTGAAACTGAAATTCATCAGCAAATTATTGCTCATTTAAAAAAATGGAAATTAATCAAGTAATTAAACAAATATATTCTCTGCAAGAAGGTTTTGTTATAATTGAATTAAATAACTCCAACAAATTAGATTTAATTGAAGAAGAAATTAAAAATATTTTCTTTAATAAACAATATGAAATCGATGCAAATTTTTTCAATTTAAAGCCGATTGAAAACGCACAAAGTATTTCCATTGATCAAATAAGATCGCTCAAAAAAGAATTTTTACACACTAATGTTTTAAATCTTAAAAGAGTTATTTTTATATCTGAAATTAATTTACTTAATAACAATTCATATAACTCCTTACTTAAAATAATTGAAGAAGTTCCAAAAGATACTTATTTCATTTTTTGTACTTCCAACATTATTAAAATTCCTGAGACTATAATCTCAAGAGCAAGATTAATCAGAATTCATGAAAAATTAGAAAGTAATAATTTAGAAAGTTATATGGATAATTTAATTGATTTAAATCAAAATATTTCTGAGGATGTTATTAAGGACCTTTTTGATCCTTTTATCCAATCCAAACAAGTTGATTTTTTTGAAAGGGTAAAGCTATTTAACAAAGATCAAATTAATCTTTGTTCTTTAATATTTGTTAAGATTTTAAGTTATTATTTAAGGTTAAACATAAATAACACTAAACTTTTTAAATATTTGATTAAATTACATTCTGATTTTATTTATGATGTTGATGAAAGCATAAAATTCAATACATTAACTAATGATTTAATATCTATTTATTTTACAAGACTAAATTCAAATATACTAAAACATGGAAACTAAATATTTTACAACACCCATATATTATGTGAATGACAAACCACATATTGGCCATGCATATACGTCAATTTCCGTTGATGTGTTAAAAAGATTTTATAAATTAAGAGGAGTCGACTCTTACTTTTTAACTGGTACCGATGAACATGGTCAAAAAGTTGAAAAAGCTGCACAAGATAAGAATATAAACCCTAAAGATTTTACAGATCAGGTGTCAGAAAACTTTAGAGCTTTATCGGGTATTCTTAATTTAGATAATGATGATTTTATCCGTACCACAGAGGAAAGACACAAAGTTTCTGTCCAGGATTTATGGAATAAACTTGTAAAAAATGATGAGATATATTTATCAAAATATGCTGGTTGGTATTCAGTTAGAGATGAGGCTTTTGTTGCTGATAATGAAATTGTTGAAAAAGAAGGAAAAAAATTTAACTCTTTTGGATCTGAATTAAGCTGGGTTGAAGAAGAAAGTTATTTTTTTCGCTTATCAAAGTGGCAAAATAGACTTTTAGAGCTTTACAACTCTAATCAAAGCTTCGTACACCCTAAATCTCGACTAAATGAAGTTAAAAGCTTTGTCTCTGGTGGATTAAAAGATCTGTCAGTTTCACGAACGACATTTAAATGGGGAATAGACGTTCCAGATAATAAAAACCATATAATGTATGTATGGCTAGACGCTCTAACAAACTATATTTCAGCTTTAGGCTATCCAGATCAAAAAAATCCAAAATATCAAAAATATTGGCCTGGAATTCATGTAGTAGGGAAGGATATTTTGAGATTTCATGCTGTTTACTGGCCTGCTTTTTTAATGGCTGCTGGCCTAGAACCCCCAAAACAAATTGTAGCTCATGGATGGTGGACTAATGAAGGCCAAAAAATAAGTAAAAGCCTTGGTAATGTTATTGATCCGATTGAACTTATTGACCATTACGGGTTAGATCAAGTTAGGTATTTCTTGATACGGGAAGTGCCTTTTGGAAATGATGGCGATTTCTCTAGGGAGTCTATGAAAAATAGGATTAATGGAGATCTATCAAATAACTTTGGAAACCTTATTCAACGAGTATTAAGTTTTATTTTTAAAAATTCTAATCAAACTATTGATTTTACAAAAGAAATTTTAAATTTTGATATATACAAGAATATTTTATCATCAGAAAAAGAAATGTTTGATTTGATGGAAAAATATAGCTTTGATGGATATTTAAAAATTATATTTGGCCATTTAAACGATTTAAATACTTTTGTTGATAGGTCAGCTCCATGGGAGTTAAGAAAATCAGATCCAATTAAGATGAAGGTAGTTCTTGACCAAATATCTATTTGTATTTTGAAACTATCACAGTACTTAGCGCCCGTAATCCCGAATGGAGCAGAAAAAGTTCTCTTGATATTTGGACTTGATAAGTCGTATCTCAATTTTAATAAATTTGAAGAAATTATAAACAAGGGCAGTCTCAAAATTAATAAGCCTGAACCAATTTTTATGAGGTTAGATAACTAGATAAGTGTTAGTTGATGCACATGTAAACTTTTCACATAAAGATTTAATCCAAGATATTGACATCATTATTCGTGAAGCAAAAGAAAACAAAGTTAATAGATTACTTGCCGTTAATTCAAACTTATATGATTTTGAAAAAGACTTATCTCTAGTTGATAAATATAGCTTTATTGACTTATCGATTGGCCATCACCCCTGTATTTGCAAAGAAATCGATCTAAAAGAATTGGAAGAGATATTAGATCTTCATCTTACAAATAATAGGGGAAAAATTAAAGTAGTAGGGGAAACCGGTTTAGATTACAGCTATGATGTCCCTCATATAAATCAAATTAAATCTTTAGAATTACATATTGAAAAAGCTATTAAATTTAAATTACCAATACTCATACATGTCAGAGATGCCTTTGATGATCTTATCGATATTCTATCTAAACACAGAAGAGATTTATCAAATATACTAATTCATTGCTTTACTGGAGACGATAATCAGGCTGAAAAACTAATAGATTTAGATTGTTACTTCTCCATAACCGGGATAATGACATTTAAGAATGCAGATAAATTAAGAAACACTATAAAAAAACTCCCAATTGAAAAGATTTTCTTTGAAACGGACTCGCCCTATCTAACACCGATGCCCTTGAGAGGGAAGGTCAATCGCCCATCTTTTTTAAGGCACATAGTTGAATTTTACTGCCAATTAACAAATCAAGAATTTGCAAAAATAGCTGATATTTCAACAAATAATTATGAAAGTTTCTTATCTTGTCAGGCTTAAAAATCACAGTTTTAGGTTGCGGGTCTAGCTTTGGAGTACCTATATTTCACAATATTTGGGGAAAATGCGACCCAAATAACCCCAAAAACAGAAGGATGAGACCCTCTATTTTAGTCCAGAAAAATGGAAAAAACCTCTTAATCGATACTAGTCCTGACCTTAAACAGCAATTTTTAGACAACAAAATCAATAATATTGATGCTGTGTTATACACACACGAACATGCTGATCATACTCATGGGATAAACGAACTTAGATCCATCAATCTAATAAATAAAAACATTATTCCTTGCTACGGGAATGAGGAAACAATGCGTAAAATTTTAAATAGTTTTAATTATCTATTTGAAAATACTGTTAATTCTTACTATCCAGCGATACTTTCTAGCCATATTTATCCATCTAATGAATTCGATTTATTTGGAATAAATATTAAGTTAATCCATCAAAACCACGGTGATATAGACTCTATTGGATTTATTTTTGATAATAAAATTGCTTATAATTTAGATGTTAAACGCTTCTATAACCAGGATGAATACTTCAAAAATATAGATAATATTGATCATTGGATAGTTGGTTGTCTGAGAATTGATCCTCATGTATCACATGCATCATTAAGCGAAGTTAATGAATGGTTGAATGCAGTTAAACCTAAAAAAGCTTATTTAAGTCATATGACAGCTCATTTAGACTTCGATGAAACAAGTAGGTATTTAAATAACGTAAACTATTTACCAGCTTATGATGGCCAAATTATTGATATTTAAAGGTTTTTTTGATATATCAAATTCCTATAATATATATTATGCAACAATTATGTATTTAAGAACATGAAAGTAAAAATTAA
>CAYRCI010000018.1:0-20978 GCA_964422765.1 uncultured Alphaproteobacteria bacterium
TACTCAAAATAGATAGGAGAGGATTATGCCAAGAGTTAAAAGAGGTGTTACAGCGAGAGCTAAACACAAAAAAGTTTTTGAATATACAAAAGGTCATCGAGGTAGAAGAAAAAATGTTTTTCGTGTTGCAACCCAAAGCATGGATAAAGCATTACAGTATGCTTACAGAGATAGAAGAAATAAGAAAAGAGATTTTAGAGGTTTATGGATACAAAGAATTAATGCAGGTGTAAGGGAGTACGGTCTAACCTATGCAAAATTTATTGATGGTTTGAAAAAAGCTAATATCGAAATTAACAGAAAAATCTTATCTGAAATTGCTTTCCATGAACCAGTCGCATTTAAATCGATAGTTGAAAAAGCTAAGGCGAGTTTAGTAAACTAAACTAGAATTCTATGGACGTAAAAAAAGTCCTTGAAGCTGCAATAAAAGATCTACAATCGGCTATCACAGAGCATGATCTGTATGAGGTTAGGGTTTCTTATTTAGGCAAAAAGGGCAAAATAACAGAGCTGCTAAAATCTTTAAAAGATTTAAGCTTAGAAGATAAAAAATCTTTTGGTGCTGAATTGAATTCTGCACGCGAAAGTGTAGAGGTTTTTTATCAAGAGAGAATTAGTAAGATTAGAGGAGATGAAATCAATCAAAAACTGATAAACGAGTCGATTGATATAACCTTTCCTCCTCAAAATGCCATTATTGCAAAAGCCCACCCTATATCTAAAACTTTCGATGAAGTAATATCTATTTTTGGTTCAATGGGTTATGAAGTTGCAGAAGGGCCAGACATTGAAACAGATTTTTATAATTTTTCTGCACTAAATATACCTGAAGATCACCCTGCGAGGGAAATGCAAGATACTTTTTATGTTAATAGCTTAGATGAAAAAAATAACCCCTATGTTTTAAGAACGCATACAAGCCCTGTACAAATTAGAACTATGCTCAACTCCAAGCCTCCAATTAAAATTATTGCACCAGGTAGAACTTACAGATGCGACTCTGATACAACTCATTCACCAATGTTTCATCAAGTTGAAGGGTTGTTCATAAATGAATCTGCTACAATGGCTGATTTAAAAGGTACATTAGTTGAATTTTGTAGAAAATTTTTTAATGTTCAAGAATTAAAGGTAAGATTTAGACCAAGTTATTTTCCTTTTACTGAACCATCTGCTGAAATGGATATTGCTTATGAAATAATTAATGACCGACTTAGCATAGGCACTGGAAATAAATGGCTTGAAATTTTAGGTTGCGGTATGGTTAACCCAGCAGTTTTAGAAAATTGTAAAATTGACTCAAATAAATTCCAGGGTTTTGCTTTTGGAATGGGGTTAGATAGAATAACAATGCTAAAACATGGATTAACTGATATTAGATCTTTCTTTAATGGAAATTTAAACTGGATTTATAAAAATGGATTTGGGTTAGGTGATTTTTAATGAAATTTACTTATAATTGGTTGTTAGATCACCTAGACACTAAATATTCTGCAAATGAAATTGGTGAAATTTTAACTAGCATTGGTCTAGAGTTAGAAACTCTTACCGACTACAATGAAACACACTCTCAATTTGTTGTTGCTACAATTGATGAATTCAAAAAGCATCCTAATGCAGATAGGTTGAATCTTTGTATCGTGAATGACGGAAAAAAAACCTATCAAGTTGTATGTGGTGCTACTAATGTAAAAAAAGGACTCAAAGGTATATTTGCTAGAGATGGATTATTTATTCCTGGAACCAACATAACTCTTAAAAAAGGCAAAATTAGGGGTGAAGTTTCTGAAGGTATGCTTTTATCTGAAAGAGAGTTAGGTCTGAGCGATGATCATGAGGGAATTATTGAATTAAAAAAAAATTTTCCTAATGGGACAGATGCTGTAACTGCTCTTAATCTAAATGATCCCATTTTTGAAATTGGCCTTACTCCCAATAGAGGGGATTGTTTAGGCATCAGGGGCATTGCAAGAGATCTTGCCGCAAAGGGAATTGGTAAATTAAAACCTTTAAATTTTAATAAAATTAAAACACTAAACTTTGATAGTCCCATAAATTGGGCCATTGAAAAAGATGGAAACAGTTGTGAATATGTTGTCAGTCGCTATTTTAAGGATGTTGAGAATACTACTTCACCAGAATGGTTACAAAAAAAACTAACTAGTATTGGTCTCAGACCCATTAACGCCTTAGTTGATATAACAAATTTTATAACTATGGATATTGGTAGACCACTTCATGTATTTGATGCAGACAAGATTGGTAATAAACTTTTAATGAGAGTTTCAAAAGATAGTGAAACCATCTATGCGCTTGATAATAAAGATTATAAGTTAAGTAACACTGTCACTGTTATAGCAGATGATAAAACCCCCCTTGCAATTGCAGGGATTATTGGCGGCTCTGATAGTGGGTGCACAATTGATACAAAAAATGTTTTCCTTGAAGTTGCAGTTTTTGATTCATCCAAGGTTGCAAAAGTCGGAAGAAAACTAGGTATTCACTCAGACGCAAGACAACGATTTGAGCGCGGACTCGATAAAGAAATGGTTTTAGATGGGCTAGAGTATGCCTCATTTTTAATTCAAAATATTTGTGGTGGATCTGTAAGTAAAAATGTACACGCAGGAGAATTAAACAAGAGACAAGTATTAATTAAATATGAATTTAATTTACTAAATAAAAAAATTGGATTTGATATTTCAAGTAAGGAACAAATATCTATTTTAGAAAATCTTCAATTTAAAGTATCTCAATTAAATGAAAATCATTGCACATTAGAAGTGCCCACATGGAGAAATGATATAAATAAGCCGATTGATATTATTGAAGAAGTAATTCGTATTTATGGTTATGACCATATTCCTTCAAATATACCCTTACCCTCAAAAGAAGAAATAAGTAATGTAGAAAAATCAACCGTTAATAAAAAACATAAAATTATTCAAAAAATAAAAAAAATAATGATATCTCAAAATTTTTCTGAAATTATTACATTTTCCTTTCATTCAAATTTAGCACACCATTTAACTCAAGGAGACCCAAGTTTAAAAGTTACTAATGCAATAAGTGATGAATATTCATATATGAGAAATACAATGTTATGCAACCATTTAGAGGTTATTGAAAATAATCGAAAAAAGGGAATTGATATTTTAAACACTTTTGAGATGGGGCCAATTTATCACTCCTCTACCTCTCAAGAAAATATACTTCTTGCCTTAACAGTGAATAATTTTAATCAAAATAATGTTTTTAAAATTGAGAAAGTTGATTTTTATTCCTTAAGTTCAACGGTTTCATTTATTTTGGCTAATCTTAATTTTGACATAAAGCAATTTAATATTATAAGATGTAGTTCACCGTTATTTCATCCAGGCCAATCAGCAGAACTTTTCATGGGAAAAAAAATTGTTGCTAGATATGGTAAAATTCATCCATCTCTTCTTAATGAGTATACCAAACTTAATGATATATTTGGTATTGAGCTTTTTTATGAAAACCTTCCTATTGATACAATACTTAATAAGAAAATATCTAAATTATTTGAGTCTAGTTTCCAATATAGTGAAAAAGATTTCTCATTTATATTTGATCGAAATCAAAACCTTTTTGAAGTGTATAGAGTGCTTCTAGGCATTGATAAAAATTTGATTAAAAATATTGAGTTTTTTGATCAGTACTCCTCAAAAGAAATTGGAGAAGACAAGAAGAGTGTTACATTTAAAGTTACTTTGCAATCAAATGAAAAAACTTTAGATGAGAAAGACTTGGATAGTATTCATAAAAATATTATTGAAAAAGTAACTTCAAAATTTAATGCTAAATTAAGATCATAATGGAAATTTCTAAAATCAGAAATTTTTCCATTGTGGCTCATATAGATCATGGAAAATCAACATTAGCTGACCGTATAATCGAAATTTGTGGTGGAATGAATGAAAGAACAAAAAAAGATCAAATTCTCGACTCTATGGATATTGAGAGAGAAAGAGGAATTACTATCAAGGCTCAAACAGTAAGACTAAATTATAAAAATAAATCAGGACAAAACTATCAACTAAATATTTTGGATACTCCTGGTCACGTTGACTTTTCATATGAAGTTTCAAGATCTCTATCTGCTTGCGAAGGATCTTTACTAGTGGTTGATAGTACCCAAGGTGTTGAGGCTCAAACCTTGGCCAATGCTTATCAAGCTTTAGACGCTAACCACGAGATATTACCAGTTTTAAATAAAGCTGATTTACCCGCCTCTGACCCTGATAGAGTTAAAGAAGACATTGAACAAACAATTGGCATAGATACATCAGAGGCTTTACTGGTTTCTGCTAAAACAGGTAAAGGGGTAGATATATTATTAGAACAAATTATTGAAAAACTTCCCTCTCCAAATTCTACTGGCAAAGAACTTAAGGCTCTTTTAGTTGATAGTTGGTATGATAATTATTTAGGCGTAACTGTTCTTGTTAGAATTATAGATGGGGTTATGAAAAAAGGCATGAAGGTTAAATTCTTATCTAACGGACATAACTATCATATCGATCGAATTGGATATTTTTCCCCAGAAATAAATTATTGTGATCAATTAAATCCTGGTGAAATTGGATTTATCAATGCAAGTATCAAGTCTGTTGCGGATTGTAAAGTTGGAGATACAATTGCTGAAATTAATAACCAATCAGTCAAACCTCTTCCTGGTTTTAAACCTTCACTGCCAGTTGTGTTTTGTGGAATTTATCCAGTAGATACATCTGACTATGAAAGACTTAAAGAAAGTTTTGAAAAACTTGCCCTTAATGATTCCAGTTTTACCTATGAAAATGAGACAAGTGCCGCTTTGGGTTATGGTTTTAGATGTGGATTTTTAGGTCTTCTTCATCTTGAAGTTACTACTGAAAGACTAAGAAGAGAATTTGATTTAGACCTTATTACTACCGCACCAGGTGTGGTATATAAAATTATTGATAGAAATAAAAAAGAAAAAATTATCAGAAATCCCTCTGAACTTCCTGATCCAGCTGAAATAGACGAAATACTAGAACCATGGGTTAAATCAACAATTATTACTCCTCAAGACTATTTGGGGTCTGTGATAAATTTATGTATAGAAAAAAGAGGCAAGCAAAAAAATTTAAATATACAAAATAATAGAGCTATCCTTGAAATGGAATTGCCTTTAAATGAAATCGTCATCGATTTTTATGATAAACTAAAATCCTACTCAAAAGGGTATGCTAGTTTTGATTATCAGGTCTCCGACTACTTTCAAGGAGATCTTGTTAAATTAAATATATTAGTAAACTCTGAAGTTGTAGATGCATTTTCAAATATAGTTCATAAAACTAGGGCTGAATCAATTGGTAGAAGAATTTGTAATAAGTTAAAAGACCTAATACCAAGGCAAAATTTTCAAATTCCAATTCAAGCAGCTATTTATGGAAAAATTATTGCAAGAGAAACAATTAAAGCATTTAGAAAAGATGTAACTGCAAAATTATATGGTGGGGATGTAACAAGAAAGAAAAAGCTTTTGGAAAAACAGAAAAAAGGAAAGAAAAGAATGAAACAATTTGGTAATGTAGAAATACCTCAAACAGCTTTTTTTGAAGCTCTAAAAATCGGAGATAATGACTAATAATGGAGAGATGGCCGAGTGGTTTAAGGCGCACGCCTGGAACGCGTGTATAGGGGAAACTCTATCGTGGGTTCGAATCCCACTCTCTCCGCCAAAATTTATTTAATATTTAAATAATTAACGAGTTTCTTTTTATATAAATCAATAGGAAAATTTTTCAAATTATATCCATAATCAGAGGTTTGAATTCCCTCTGCAAAACCCGGTCTAGAAAACTTTTTTTTATCTGTATTCCCAAAAATTTTTATACATTTTACCCCTGCAAATTGAAACATCCAAGATGTTCCGGCATCATTGCAAAGAAGTAAATTCATTTTTTTTGCTAAACTCATAACAAAACTGATGTTATCAGATATCAACTGATCATTTTTCCACTCTGGGCAAATAAAGTTATTTTCTAAACATTTGTTAAGATATTTTTTTTCCTGAGGGCCAAGAAAAAAAAATACATTAAATCCTTTACTTCTTAAAAACAATGCAATTTCAAAGTAATTTTCAAAACCCCAATTTCTATCTTCATCTCCTGCCCCTGGGGCTATAGCAATATTTTTATTAGAAAAATCAATCATCATTTCAGTATCATAGTTTTTAGGTAGTTCTATATTTGGAATTTGTATATTTTTTTTATTTTGAATGAGGCACAGTAAATTAAAATAAAATTGTTCTATATAGATTTTTTTAAAACTAAGATTTAAATTATTTTTAATATTTGAAAATAAAAAATTAGCTGTTGCACTTATAAACTTACCATGTTTAATTTTTTTTAAATTTAAAGTTCTCAAAACGACTTTTTGTAGATCTATTATTAGATCATAGTATTTGTTCTCAAATATTGAGTTACTTTTGAATAATTTAATAAAAGATGATTGAATTTCATTGTGTTCAATAAATTCATCTACTAATCCTGATACTAGGGGGTTTAAATATTTTTTTAGAGTCGTAGTATTTGTTGTTGTATAGGTAATTGTAGAGTTTGGATAAAATTTTTTTATTTGCTGTATGAATGTAATTTTTTGTAAACCATCACCAATTTTATCGTTATAACTATAAATAAGTATTTTCATGAGTCATTTTCAATTTTTACTCTTGCCTGTGCACCTAATTCTTTCATCTGATTTGCCTTAGTAAGTAAACTCCCTTTATCGTCTTTCATGTATCTTTTAAGTTGACTAATGTTTTCAAGTGTTTTAATTAGTCCATTTTCACTTTTATCAATAAGATTAATAGTTTTTGCTATTTGATCAAACATTCCTCCAGCGAGTTCAGCGATTTGAGCAGAATTCTTATTTTGCTTCTCTAACCGCCAGATGCTTTCTACTAACTTCATGCACATAACTAAAGTTGATGGGCCAACGATAATAATTTGATGCTGTTGTGCAAAATTGGCTAAGTTAGTGTCGTGTTTTTGGGCCGTTACATATGCATACTCATGTGGCATGAATATAAAAACATAGTCTGGTGAGTTTATGTTTAGTATTTTAGTATAATTTTTTTTATTTAATGATGTGATATGATTTTTAATAGCAGATATAAATTTTCCCATAAGAATTTTTTTATCATTTTCATTATCTGAATTTTGAAATTCATACCAATCTTTCATAGATACTTTAGAATCAATAATAATGTTTCTTTTTTCTGGAAGAAAAACAATAAGATCGGGTCTCAATTTTCTTCCATCTATATCTTCACCGCTGTATTGAACTTCAAAATCTCTACCTTTAGACATACCGCAGTCATTAAGTATATTTTCCAGTATAACCTCTCCCATAGTTCCCATATCTGAAATATTAGCTGTCATTGCATTGGTCATTTTTTTTGTTAATTCGCCAATTTCAGTTATCTTAGAATTCACAACGCCCTGCTGTTCAATGGTTTTTGATAATAAACCCTCCATAGTTTTACTAATTTTTTCAATTTCTATTGAGTCGCTAGGTTGTGATTTGTTATTTATTTTAATAAAAATAGTTAATAGCAATAAAATTACTATCCCAAGTATTATAACAATAACTAAGTCTAAATTCATATTAATTAATCCTATATCAGTTTATAATTATTTAAAGATTTAGTGTCTTTAATGAATTTTATCTAGGTAGTATTTAATTGAATTTTTTAATTCTTCAATTTTTTTTAAATCAAATAAATCTCTATTTAGGATAGAGTTAAACTTACTTCTTAAATCAGTTGAATAGGCTTCAATCTTATTGGAAACTTCAGGGAAATCATTTTTAAATTTTTGAATTTCAAAAATAAATTCATTTAATGCATTTTTAAAATGCTTATCAGCAAAAGTTTCTAATTTGACTTGAAGATTTTTTATTGAATTGTGTTGATCTAGTTTAGATTCGAGATCATAAATAGTAAGCTGAATGTAATCAAATATTTGATTATTTAGGTCGTATAGCTTATCTAATTTAATTTTATTACTTATTAAATTCACTAATTAACATTACATTAATTTTTTTTACTTTGTCAAAGCTTTAGCAGATGTTTGCCAATATTTTTTTTAGTTAAAAGATAATTCTTATTAAACTTATTAACACCTGCTTTAATTTGGACACTTTTAGAAACTTTAATTCCTTGTTTTTTTAGATATTGTTTTTTTTCAGGGTTATTAGTTATTAATGTAATTGTTGATATTTTAAAGTATTTTAAAATTTTTACGGCAGCTTCATAATTTCTTTCATCGCCGCTAAAACCCAGAATATTGTCGGCCTCATATGTATCGTAGCCTTTTTCTTGAATATTATAACTAATAATCTTATTGTGTATTCCCAATCCTCTGCCTTCTTGATTTAAATAAATTAATATGCCTAATTTTTTACTTTTACTCATAAAGTCTATTGCAGAAGAAAGCTGATAGCCACAATCACACTTTTGACTGCCCATTAGGTCACCGGTTAAACAAGAAGAGTGAACTCGAACTAGTGGATTTTTGTTTTTTTTCTTACCATTAAAAACTAGTGCATAATGGGTGATATTTAATATTAAGTCATCAAATATATATATTTGAACATTCTTGTTATTTTTTAATGGCAATAGAGTTTTATTATTAAATACTATTTTTGATTTCTTTAAATTTTTATAAATTTCATTAATTGAAAAAATAATTTTATTCTTTTCTTGATTTTTGTTTAAATCTAAAAAAATTGGGAAGGGTAATAAATTTATCTTTTTAAAAATTTTAATAATTTTCTTTTCATCACGATTTAAATTAATTGGTGTTATAATTTCAATGAATTTATTTAATTTGAAATCGCTTTCAAATATTTGATTAATATCATAAAAATTTTTTAAAATTTTAAATTTTAAAAATTCTTCTTTTGTTTTTATTTTTATATTGTGGAATTCTAGTAAAGATAAGGGGAGGGCAATATAAGAATTAACAATTTTTTTATTAAATTTTTTTAAGCACCTTTTATCATTATTAATAGTAAAATATTTATTATTAAAATTAGAAATTTCTCCGTATTCAAAATTTACAATTAATCTATCTAAGCCCATTTTCATCGAAGCAATAATTTAGATATAAAATTTAGATAAACAATAAAAAAAAAGCCCAGTTCATAATAACTGGGCTTTTACAAAAAGTATTAATTAAAATGCAGTATCTCTGCCTTTTGATTTTGCAATTTCTCTTGCATTTGGATTGACTGATGGCCTAAATGGTATTTCTACTATTTCTCCGTTAACTGGTTGACCTGCTACATCACAATATTGATCTGGTAGGTGGAATTTAAACTTATTTCCAATGTCCTTTTTTTCATATGGAACATAACCCATCGCAATATTTGTTTTAAGTTCAGGTGAGTACCAAGGGGAAGTTAAATAACCGATTGGTGTTTTTCCGTCTTCAGAAACTAACCAAAAATCAGGAGCATACTCATCAATAGGTTTGCCGCCGAGTTTAAAACCAACTAATTGGTTACTATATGGTTTACCTCCTGACTCCATTTTTGCTCTCATGGCTTCCAAGGCTTCTTTACCAATGTAATCAGCTTGTTTTTGCCTCGGAACTTGGTACCCAAGATTACACTGGAATGGATAAGTCTCTGCATCTAGATCTTGACCCCATGATAAAATACCCGCTGCAATTCTTCTGTGATGGGCAGGTGCAATCACCATAAGATTATGTTTTTTACCTGCTTCTAAAACAGCATTCCACATATCATCAGCATACAAAGTTGCATTTTTCAAATATATTTCATATCCTTTCTCACCAGTAAAACCAGTTTGAGATATGATACAGTCTCTACCGCCAACTTTTGCTTCCATTAAACCATAAAATGGAATTTCTCTTACCGCGTCACCTACAAGATCAGCCATTAAATCAACAGATTTAGGCCCTTGTATCTGAACTGGAGCAACATCTATTTCGTCTATGGTAACATTAAATTTTTTATCGTGGTTAACACCCTGTAAAAAAAACATAATATCAGAATCGGATAAGGAGAACCAAAATTCATCTTCAGCAACTCTGAGTAAAATTGGGTCATTGAGAACCCCGCCTTTACTATTACATAATATAACGTATTTACCTTTCATTACATCAATGCGAGTAGCATCTCGTGTAATAACATAGTTAGTAAATTTCATTGCGTCAGGACCTTTAACTCTTATTTGTCTTTCCACCGCAACGTTCCACATAGTTACATGGTTTACCAAGGCATCATACTCAACCATTGCGCCACCATCTTCAGGCTTAACATAACCTCTTGGATGATACATACGATTATAAACAGTACATCTCCAGCATCCTGCTTCAACAGATAGATGCCAATATGCAGATTTCCTTACTCTTGTAGAAATCAACATTTGTTGTGGAGTAGGACCGGATTGTCTTAAATTATATGGAACTAGTCTATCTGACTGATCCACACTACTTGGTTGTGTTAGCTTCATTTACCCTCCTAACAAAGCTTAAGCAATTTGCAAAAGGTATTTTTTTTTTAGGATTGTTGCAATGGTAAATTTTTATATTAGAAGATTTTTTTGTGGGTCAAAATTTTACCGTTTTCTATTAAGAAATGGCCATTTTGCAATTCCATTAACCAATGACACGTCTTTTCAAATCCGCCAAAGGGAAAACAATGAAAGTTTTTTAAAAAACTATTTTGATGAGCATAGTCAGCTAATGCAAATAACATTTCATCGTTTGAGGTTTTTGTAAGTAAATCAGAAACCTTTGCTGAATTTCTTTTAAGAAAATTTAAAGAATTACCTACGCCACTCATCAATCCAAAATTAAGAAGGGTTTTAAATGATGCCGGTCCCGGAAACCCCACTCTAACAGGTATTGAAATTTTTTTTTGCATTAAACCCTCGCACCACTTGATAAATGGATCGGCATTAAAAAAAAATTGAGTTACAATTTCTAAATTTAAAGAATTCTTAATTGACAGCTGATATTTTTTAATAAGAAAGCTCTCAATTGTTTGATTGTCTATATCAGGAGAACCCTCTGGGTGCCCCGCAATACCGATATCATAAAAACCAAAATCTTTTAGAAGATTTGACTCTAAAATATCTAGTGAGGAATTAATTATTCCCTTTTGATCGCCACCACCACCAATAATTAAAATTTTATTACTATCGGTTCTATTTCTTACTTCCTTTAAAAAATTTTTAACTTGATCTAAATCTTTCATCGTTCGGGCTGGCAGGTGCGGAATAGGGGTTAAGTTTTGTTTTGCTACAAACTCAATTGTATCTAAGATATCTAATTCATCCGCATCAGGAAGATAAGTTATATAAATACAATTTTTTGGATCTATTGGTATTTTATCAAGTTTGTTTTTTACTTTTGGATTAAGCTCAATTGTAAAATTTTCAATTAAGGAAGTTATTGCTAATTTTTTCATTAAAAAAATTTTGATTAAGACTTCAATCTATTGTTTTCTGGATCTAATAAAGGCTCATTCGTAACGGTCAAAGAAAACCTTTTGCCAAAATACTCAAGTTCTAAATTTGTACCTATTGATGATAGTTCTAATGGTAGATATCCATAAACGATATGTTTATCAACAAAATACCCATAGTTTGTGCTGGTCGCATACCCTACAGCTTTACCATCTTTGTAGATAGGCTCTGTTCCTAACGCCATCCCCTCGAAATCGTCTAATACCATACATGTTAATTTTTTTGTAATTGGCATGTCTTTTAGTTTTTGCAGAGCTTCTTTTCCAATAAAGTCATTTGGTTTTTTCAATTTAACAGTAAATCCTAAGCCGGACTCGTAGGGGTTAGTGTTTGTGTGAATATCTGTGCCTAATGATCTATAGCCTTTTTCTAATCTCATCGACTCAAACGCACCGGCTCCAGAGCAGATCATGTTAAATTCTCTAGATGCTTCACGCAATTCATCCCATAAACTTAAACCGTATTCAGTGGGTGTATAAATTTCCCAACCTAACTCGCCTATATAAGAAATTCGAACAGCAACACAGGGTATATTACTAATAGATATTCTTTTAATTGTAAAAAAGGGGAAACCTTCATTGGATACATCATCATCACTGCAAAGTTTTTGTAAAACTAATCTAGAGTTGGGCCCCCAAAGACCTATTCCTGCATACGCAGATGTCCAGTCAATTATTTGAACACTACCATCATCTGGAGCGTGTTGACGAAGCCAAGAAAGATCAATCATCCCATTACCAGCGCCCGCTAGTACCCAAAACTTATTTTCCTCTAATCGACTTATAGTTAAGTCACTTTTGATACCGCCATAAATATTTGAAATAACGCTGTATACAACTTTGCCCACTTCTACATTAATATTATTAGTACAAACTTTTTGTAGCAAATCTAAGGCACCTTTACCGCTGACTTCAATTTTTACAAAACCAGTAATGTCAAATAAAGCTCCTGTTTGTCTTGTTACCAAATGTTCTGCAGCCTGAATAGGGCTCCAATACCTTGACTCCCAGCCAGTACGATTAGGAAAATTTTTACCTTTAATTAACTCAGCATTAGCCTCATACCATTGAGGTCTTTCCCATCCCATTGTTTCAAAGAAATGCGCTTTTTGATCCTGAAGTCTGCTATAAAATGGACTTCTACGAAGAGGTCTAGGCTGTTCCATTTGCTGAAGCGGGTGAATAATATCGTAAACTTCTCGATAATTTTGCTTGCCCCTCGCACGTAAATATTTCCTTACATGATGGTGTTGATGAAAGCGGTTTATGTCTCCTTGACGGACATCTAGCTCTGGTTCACCATTTGCGATCCACTCAGCCATGGCTTTTCCAACTCCTCCGCTATGAGTTATCCAAACTGCGTTAGCAGTCCATAAACCTTTTATGGAAGTTTCTCCCATTAAGGGATTACCATCAGTGGTGAATGAAAAAATACCATTAATTTTTTTTGTTAATTTTTTTTCGGCAAATTTAGGAAATAACCAGTTAGACTCCTGATGCGCACCCGCAAAGTCATCGGGTCTGAAATCAACTAGAGAGGGCATTTCTTCTGCCTCTTCTGGTTTTTTTATATCTTCTGACTCGAGTATTCTAGGCTCATGTTTATAATTGCCGATAACATACGTATCGTTCCACTGTCTAAAATAGAGACTGTAATCTTGATGGCGCATTAGAGCATGTTCGACTAATGCTTCTTTGTGATCTGCTTTAAATTCTTTTAGTTCTTCAAAAGGTTCTAACCAAGCCATTTGATGTTCACAAGGAACAAGCGGAAGAGAAATATTTGCTAATCGCCCCATTTTGGGAGCCCAAATTCCTGTAGAGACTAAAACAATATCTGCATCGTAATCACCTTTTGGTGTTTGCACTCCGCGAATTTGATTATTAGAAATTTTAAAACCTGTGACGGGTGTATCGCCTATAAAAGTACCCGCATTCAAGTCTGTGACATACTTTGCCATTGCTCTCACAGCTCGAACAGGGGCTGCCAGACCATCCGTAGGAACATAATAGCCTCCATGAATTTTTTCGGGATCAATATAAGGGCTTAATTTCAAAACCTCTTCTGGTGAAATTAATTTAGCATCAGTTAATCCGTAGCTATGCGCTATTCCCATTTTTCGATAAAGATCTTCATGACGCTCTTTTGTTTTAGAAACTTCAATGCCACCCACAGTGTGAAAACAGGGCTTGCCTTCAAATGTAAGGGAGCGCAAAAGATCAACTGTATACTGAGCAAACTTACACATCATTCTTGAGGGGTTAGTTTGAAATACACCGCCCGGCGCGTGACTAGTGGAACCACCGGTTTCAAATAAAGGACCCTGGTCTAAGATAGTCATATCTTTCCAACCTAATTGAGCTAGGTGATAAGCAGTGCTTGCACCCACGATACCACTACCAACAATAATTATTCTTGATTTATGCGCCATAATTCCCCCAGTTAATTGAATTAGCTAATCAATTCCAAATATTGATGTCAAATGAAAAATTAAGGACTAAAAGTTAACTGCGTCTATGAGTCGATCTTCTAGGTATTCGGAAAATGAACGATTGCATGAAATATATAAATAATCATCAAAATTAAAAATAGTGACATCAATCCTAGCTAAAAGAGTCTGGGCGGCAGTGTGTGCTTTAAAAGATTTTTCTCGAAAATCAAAATGAGTAAGTTTATTTAACATTTTAAAACGATTTGAACCCGTTATTCTAAAAAATACTTGTGCGTCAGAGTAGTCTGTAGCAAGGGTAGAAGAGTTTGAATTTAAATCATCAATTAATTTTTGAAATTTTTTAATTTCAATTTCCTCATTTATTATCAAGTTCCACTGATCAAAGGAAAGTTTAGCAACAAATCTATGTTGATCCTTAATAATTCTTAAGTTTTCAGTGGGAAGTAGAAGATTTAAGTGTTTATTTAAGTGATTATTAAATTCAGAAGTACTTGGGCCTCTAATAATTATTTGTTTTTTTAATTGAAATCTAATCTCAATATCATTGGAACGGAAAACTTCTCTCATGAAACCAACCTTTGATTATCTTGATCATAAAAAACAGGGTTAACAATTTTAACAGGTATTGTTTTGTGATCTTGAGTGGAAACATATGCTTCAGTGCCAATCAAAGCATGCCCATTTTTAATTACGGCTAAACCAAAACTATGATTGAGCGTGGGGCTAAAGTAGCTAGAGGTAATATGACCTAACATAGGCATAGGTGTTTGTATTTTTGCCTCTAAAACAACGTGCTGTCCTTCTTCTATCTGGTTTTCGGTGTTAGCAGGTATAATTCCAACTAATTGTTTTCTATCTGGGCGTATAGTGTCTGAACGAGTTAAAGATCTTTTGCCTAAAAAATCCTTCTTGTTCTTTCCAATCATCCAAGTTAATCCAAGATCAATTGGGGTAATTGAGCCATCTGTATCTTGACCCACAATAATGTAACCTTTTTCAGCTCTTAGAAGGTGCATCGTTTCAGTACCGTATGGGATAAGACCAAAATCCCTTCCAAAGTGATGTATCTTTTCCCAAATTTTTAAGGCTTGTTGTGAGGGTACATAAATTTCGTAGCCCATCTCCCCCGTAAAACTAGCTCTCAGGATACGAATTGGAGTCTCGTCTACTGTGTGAAATTGAAAAGTCATAAAAGGAAATGTTGTATTACTAAAATCAATATCGGGAAAAACTTTTTGCATAATATCTCTTGTTTTAGGGCCACTAATATTAAAAGTAGCAAATTGCTCTGTAATAGAATTCATATAGACATTTAGTTTAGGCCACTCCGTTTGAGCATATTCCTCCATACAAGATAATACATTCGCCGCTCCACCAGTAGTTGTCGTAGCTATAAAATGCTGATCAGAAATTTTACATATAATACCATCGTCTTTTACCATCCCATCTTCACCTAGCATCAAAGCATATCTTGAGCTTCCTGGTTTCATTTTTGTAAAATCATTAGTGTAAATTAAATTCATAAAGGTAAGAGCATCGTTACCCTTTATTTCAATTTTTCCTAAAGTACTTCCGTCTAAAATTCCAGCATTCCCTCGGACACTTTTACTCTCCCGTTGAACTGCATCTTGCATGGACTCTTCACTGCTAAGTGGGAAATACCATGGTCTCTTCCATTGACCTACATCTTCAAAGACCGCACCTTGATTTACGTGCCAGCTATGTATGGGAGATTTTCTTTCAGGATCATAAAATTCATAGGTGTTTCTCCCTGCTATAGCCGCAAAACTTAAAGGAGAATAGGGGGGGCGATATATGGTGGTTCCTACCTCATTTACTTTTTTATTAAGTAATTCGGATACAATTCCCAAAGCATTAATACTACTAATTTTACCTTGGTCCGTACCCATGCTATTGGTGGTAAATCTTTTGAGGTGTTCGATACGATCAAATCCTTCTGAGATAGCTTGGCGAATATCTTTAGTCGTTACATCATTTTGCAAATCAATAAAGGATTTTGCCCAAATAGATTTACTTGTAGATTTCACCTCCCAAAGTTTTTTAACTTTTAGAAGTGAACAGACGTTTGATTTGATATCTAATTTAATTTTATCAACGTTAAAAATTGCTAGTTTTTCATTTAATTCTGACTCGATTTTTGAAAAATCAAACTGACCACTGGCTGATCCAATCGTAATAGTAGATTGAAATGATTTATAGGGTTTATAGGTTAGATGTTGCTCATCCCAGTCTAATATTCCTTTTGACTGTGTAAATAAATGTACATCAGGATTAATACCACCGGATATACATAAATAGTCAGTTTTGATTTCACTGATAGCCCCTGAACTGTTTTCGATTAATACTTTTTCAATATGTTTTTTACCTTGTGCAGCAGTAATTAACGAATTGGTATAAATGGGAATATCGTTTTTATGAATAGTATCAAAAAGTTCTGCTTCAATTTCTTCGCCTGATCTTGAGTCAACATATGCTCGAGGTTTATGGCCAATGCTTATCAACTTTTTGATAAGACTCAAACAATTTGAGTTATTGCTAAATATAACAGGTTGAGTTGAGGGTGAGACACCGTAGCGACAAATATATTTTTCAAAAGCGGTTGAAAGCATTACTCCAGGTAAATCATTATTTTGAAAGGATAAAAATCTTTCAATGTGCCCATTACTTAAAATGACATGACTTGTTCTTATTTTATGTAAGGTGCTGTTTACTTTGTCGCTAGTTGGTTTAGATCCAACAAATTTATCTTCAATTGCTATGAGGTGATCAATATAATTATAAGTAGTTACTAAAGTATTTTTTAAAATCTGAATATTAGATGAGTTTTGAATTTCCAGAATAGTTTCTTTAACAAACTCGCTCGGCTGCTGACTATTAATAGATAGAATTTTATTTGAGTTATTTAGAATGCCACCTAATTGATCATCTTGATCAATTAAGAGAATTTCATATTTACTATTGATTAGGGATTTTGCAGCCAATAAGCCGTTTAAACCTGCACCAACAATCGTAATGTCTACATTATGGTGCATATGATTGCTTATGGCTTTAAATTCTTTAGGAGGTTTTCCTAAACCAGCTGCTCTTCGAATAACAGGTTCATAAATTTTTTTCCAAAAACTTTTATGAGGCCCCATAAATGTTTTGTAGTAAAAGCCTGCTGTAAAGAGAGGAGACAAGAAACTATTAATAGAACCAATATCGTTTTCTAAAGAAGGCCATCGATTTTGACTTTCAATCTGCATACCCTCATAGATTTTTTTTACAGTTGCTCTTGTATTGGGCTCGCTATGCTCGCTAATAATTTGAACCAAAGCATTTGGCTCTTCAATTCCACAGGTATAAATTCCTCGGGGGCGATGATATTTGAAGCTTCTGCCAACTAAACTGATATTATTTCTTAAAAGAGCAGAGGCAATTGTATCGCCTTTAAATGCAAAATATTTTTTTCCATCAAACTGAAAACTTATTTTTTGATGAAACTGGATAAATTTATTATCCTTTACATTTAGATCTTTCATTTTTTTACAGTGAAATTCCCTGATCCTAGATCTGGTTCCCCAGATGGGGTTTCCACGAGTTTTTTAAATTTATTAATATCGGGTCTTGGATCGGTTAATTTATATATTTCTAAAATTTCGTCTGTAGAAGTATCACGAACACAGTTAAACCATTTTCGACAACCATGGGAGTGAACCCATCTTTCATAAAAAATGCCTTTTGGGTTTGCTCTTACAAAAACATACTCTCCCCACTCATGATCGGATATATCTATAGAGCCATCTGGTCTTTTGACATGGGCTTCACCACCATTAGTGAATTCTGATTGATCGCGTACACCGCAATAAGGGCATTGAATTAATAGCATTTTAGTGAGCTACCGCTGCAGCACCGTGCTCGTCCACTAATTTTCCACTAGTAAAGCGATTAAGACTAAATGCTGCATTAATTTGATGAGGTTCATTTTTGGCAATTGTATGGGCGAATACATTTGCGCTTCCTGGGGTGGCTTTAAATCCTCCAGTTCCCCATCCACAGTTAAAGAATAATCCCTCTATATCGCACTTACTAATTATAGGACTGGCATCAGGACAAATATCTACAATACCACCCCATTGTCTGAGCATTTTCATTTTTCCAAAAACAGGATAAAGCTCAACCATTGCCCGAATAGTCTCCTCAATTATGTTAAAACCACCTCGTTGGGTAAATGAATTATATCCGTCTGTTCCTGCACCAATTACTAATTCTCCTTTGTCTGATTGACTAACATACGCGTGTACAGCAGCAGACATAACCACAGTATTAATAATCGGTTTTATAGGTTCAGAGACAAGAGCTTGAAGGGGTTTACTTTGAAGGGGCAATCTAATACCAGCTGTTTCAGCTAATACACTTGTGTGGCCTGAAGCCACCACTCCAATTTTATTTGCTCGAATAAATCCTTTAGAAGTTTGAACTCCCTCAATCTTTCCATTTTTAGTTTTAATCTCTTGGGCCTCACAATTCTGTATGATGTCGACACCCATTTCATCCGCTCTCATTGCAAAACCCCAGGCAACTGCATCGTGGCGCGCGACACCTCCTCGAGGTTGATAAGAGGCTCCTAAAACAGGATATCGAAGATTATCGGTATTCATAATAGGAACCATTTTTTTTATTTCTGGCTTGTTTAACCAAACCGAGTCAATTCCATTTAAATTATTAGCACTGACGCGTCTTTTAATTTCTTTAATATCATGTTCAGTGTGGGCCAGATTCATTACGCCACGCTGGCTAAACATGACATTATAATTTAATTTAGAAGATAAAGTTTCCCAAAGTTTTAAGGAATGATCATAAAGATGCGCACTATCATCCCATAAATAGTTGGAGCGAATAATCGTAGTATTTCTTCCAGTGTTTCCTCCACCAAGCCAACCCTTTTCAATCACAGCGATATTTTTTAAGCCATGTTCTTTTGCTAAATAGTAGGCGGTGCCAAGCCCATGTCCTCCGCCACCTATAATGATAACATCATAAAACTCTCTAGGTTCTGGACTTCGCCACATCAATGGCCAGTTTTTGTGGCCTGTTAAGGCGTTTCTAGCTAATTGAAAAATTGAGTATTTCTTTTTCACGAAAGCAAATTAACAAATAAAAAATTAATCAGCTAGTAATTTCCAACTGCGAATTCGTCTCAATATGTCGAAAAATTTTAGGAAATTGCCATTTTAAATCACAATCAATATTTTTAGCCTGAACTCTATGGTAAATATCATCTAAACATACTGATCTAATTTCATAGCTAAATCTTGTTTTTAAAGAATTTTCTTTACTTGAGCTATGCAAATGGCTGCCAGAGAAGCAAAGTATTTGTCCTGGTTCAATTGTTATAGGTAGAATTTTTACGTCAGAGGGTAAATCCTCAAGCATCTCAGGAGCTGATGGATATGAAAAATCGTTCTTTTTCCTTTTTTCAAGATAAACATTTAAATCCCAGCTAGAAGTTGAGTTCCTAACCTTTTTAGAGAAATAATCTGGATAAAAGATTAATGTATTATGAACATCGAGATCATTAATAGGTGCCCACCAGTTTACCTGTTGATGAATATTAGTTCCCCAAGTATCCCGATGTATTCCAATTCTAGAGTTTTCTCGAGGTTTAAAATTATTTGAGGCGGGGGCAATTCGTACAACAAATTTATCCCAATAGGATTTTCCTTGATTAAAACCTATTTCTGTCAAAAATAGTTTGAATAGATCCTTGAAATTTTTTTGGTTCTTTAATTCATTAATTAAAATAACACTTAACTCTTCATGATTTTTAATATGATGAAAATTATCAAGAGAGCCTTTATAGCTTTTACTTATAGAGTTTTTGATCTGTGTGATAAGATCTGCAGAAATCGAATTTTTTTTAAAAAGAAATATTTTGCCAGAAAATATTTCTTGTTTAAATTTTTTAAGATCGCCAATTTTTGAAATTGGCTCAATCACTTAATCAATTTCTCCAATATAAACACCTAATGCAAGTGCAGTTTCAATAAGGGGGTTAGAGCGATCCACTACTTTGTAAGTAGAAATACCTTCGCTAATGGGTACGTCTACAACCTTACGATCTTGCCAAGCAACCATTCGATCAAATTTCCCCTTAGCTAATAAATCAACAGCATATACACCAAAAGCACTCGCAAGAATTCTATCTCTTGGAGTAGGGGGAGCTCCCCTTTGCACATGTCCAAGTGATGTAACTCGACATTCGATATCGGTCTTTTTCATTATCTCCTCAGAAAGATAATTACCAATTCCTCCTAGCCTTTGCTGACCATCAGCAAATTGAACCATATGTGTTTTTCCTTCTTCTGTTTTGACAGCTTCAGCCACTACAATTAATGAGTGAACAATTCCTCGATTTTTCATTTCAGTTAACTTGTTAACAATTCCCTTAATAGAGTACTTTATTTCAGGGATTAGAATTACATCTGCGCCACCCGCAATACCAGCATTGATCGCGATGTGTCCAGCGTCTCTTCCCATTACCTCTAAAATCATACTACGGTGATGACTTGCGGCCGTGGACTGTAAATTATCAAGAGCCTGGGTAGCAACACTGACAGCGGTATTAAATCCAATCGAGCTTTCAGTAGCGCCAACATCGTTATCGATTGTTTTTGGAATTGCTACTATTTTTAAATTCCCGCGTTTGGCGATCTCCGTTAATATAGCCATACTGCCATCACCGCCAATCACGATTAAGCCATCTAATCCTAACTCGTGGTAGCCATCAATAATTTCCTGAGATCGATCTTTAAAAGTTCCATCTGGCATTGGGAATTTGAAAGGATTTCCTTTGTTAGTAGTTCCTAAAAAAGTACCACCCTGTCTTAATAAGGAGCCACTAAAAGTTTTATAGTCTAGGGGAAGATAAGCAACAGGGCGCTGCATTAAGCCCACTGTTCCATCTTG
>CAYRCI010000019.1:0-20949 GCA_964422765.1 uncultured Alphaproteobacteria bacterium
AGAAATTTTGTATGTGGATAACGGCTATAATAAAGTCGGTATGAGCGTTCAAGATTTATAATTTTTCTTATAATTTTTTTTCTTAAATTTTCTAAAAGTTTTTTTAACCTTAGCTCTTCTAGAGTCTTTTTTTAATTTTGATTCAGCTTTAGGGTCAATAAGTTTTTCAATCAGTCTCCATATTCTGTGATCGGCACTAGTTAAAAAGGTAAGGGCATTACCTTTAGCACCTGCCCGACCTGTTCGGCCAATACGATGAATATAATCCTCCGGGTTTTGAGGAATATCATAATTAATAACATGCTCAATGTGAGGAATGTCTAGACCTCGTGCTGCTACATCGGTTGCAACTAAAATTTGAAAATTATTTTTACGAAATTGCATAATCACTTTGTCTCTTCTGCTTTGTCGTAAATCTCCATGAATAGAGTCGGCACTAAATTTTTCTTGTCGGAGTTGTTTAGCAATTTTATCAGCACTTCTTTTAGTTTTCACAAATAAAATAATTGCTCCTTTGCGCTCTAACAATTGTAATTTGAGTTGTTCAAATTTATTTGTTTGACTAACTTCTAATACTTCCTGTTTAATATCTACTATAGGTGTATTTTCTTTTCCTACATTTACCCTCTCTGGGTTTTTTAAAAAGTTTTTTGCTATTGTTAAAATATTGGGAGGGAGTGTCGCAGAATATAAAAGTGTTTGATGGTTAGGTAGTTTCGTGATGATAGTTTTAATCTCATCAACAAATCCCATATCGAGCATGCGGTCCGTCTCATCCAGGACTAAAAAATCACATAACCCCAGTTTTAAACTTTTTCGACGTAAATGATCTTGTATGCGCCCAGGGGTGCCTACTACTAATCTTGCTTTTATGAGTTGCTTCAGTTGTTTTTGGATAGGATCTCCGCCGATTAATAATGCAGCATGTAATATATTATCCTTGGAAGTCAGGTCTTTAAGCGCTGTTAAAACCTGCAGGGCAAGTTCGCGCGTCGGAGTTAAAATAAGCGCCGTGCTTTGAGGGTGCAGAGTTAAATGGTTTATAAGAGGTATCCCAAAAGCATAAGTCTTACCGGTTCCTGTTTGAGCAGTACCCAATAAGTCCCTTCCCTGAAGGGCTAATGGAATGGATGCTGTTTGAATAGGTGTGGGTATAGATAATTTTAATCTTTTTAAAGCAGATAAAATAAGGGGCGCAAGCGCAAAGTCAGAGAATTGATGCATATATATGTGTGTGTAAAGTGGGATAAGTCCTATAACAAGATGACTGTGTCTATCATGCAATTCTCTAAGAACCTAATTAAATATTATCCTCAAAATACATCAATATCAGGCCCTAGCTGACTTTCCATTCACTTAAAGAAGGAATAATAATCTTTTCATTGCTCATATTGCATTTATAGTTGTAATGTAGATATCTTTATTGAGGAGCCTCCCTATGTCTAAGCTATGCCTGATTTCAATACTACTCTTTTCTTTTTTTTTAATTTCTAAAACTTTTGCTGGGAATTGCGCTGGGGGAAATTTTTCTAATCTGGCTGTTACTCAAGATATGATTAATAATACCCCCTCACTTCAAAATACCTGCTTTAACAACTCTACGGGGAATAATCTAAATTTTTCAAATAAAAATCTTATCGATAGTAGCTTTGCTGGAGCTCAATTCACCAATCCTAAATTTGATGGGGCAGATTTAAGTAGGGCTGATTTTAGCAGCGCAGTATTATCACATTCTTCATTTTACGGTGTAACCGCAGACAAGGCATATTTTATAAGTACTCAATTAATAAACGCTAATTTTAATAATGCTAAGTTAGAGGGCTCTTATTTCAATTCTGCCGATTTAACAGAATCACAACTAATAGGAGCAAGATTAAAAGATGCATTTATGATTAGAAGCATTTTAAATAAGACTAAGTTTGAAAATACTGATTTAACCAATTCTAAATTCTCTGGCGCATTGCTTGAAGATGCCTATTTAAGAAATGCGAATTTAGAAGATAGCGACTTTAGCAATGCTAATTTATCCCGCGCAGACTTAAAATATGCCAAGCTGACAAATGCTATCTTTAGTTCTGCAATCTGGACTGATGGAAGGATTTGTGGTAGTGGGTCCAAGGGAAGATGTGATTAAATTTACGGGGGTAATTTTGTCTAATTTAAAATTTAAAATTCTTATTCTGTTCTTTATATATACGTTCGGGGCTCAACAAATAGTTATCCTGTATGCCGCTGAGAATTCTTATGCAGAAATCCAAGTGGAAGAATTAAAGATTACTAATTTACCCCGTACTATTCTTGACCAGCCTATTACCTATCCTCAATCAGAGGAATTAATATTAAAAACAGTGTTGATTACGATACCCGCTGATAAATCAACTTCCATTCACCTGCATCGAGGGCCTTTAATTGCTTATATAACAGCGGGGATACTTCAGATCGACTATGGGAGTAAAGGAATTAAGCAATTCTCCAAAGGAGATAGCTACATCGAGGCGTTAGATTGGTGCCATCAAGGGTCTGTGATAGGTGATGAGCCCGTTCAAATATATGCAATATATCTAGGCAGTTCACATCAAGATCTTATTACTCCTGAAAACTGTTCTGATTTTGAATAGTTTTAATAAAGAAAATTTAAATTTTTATTTAGGTAGCTGTTTTTTGGATTTTGCGAAAAGTTTTAGTAATTAGCAGCACATACTAGCAAAGGCTCGATGTGCTGCTTTTAAAAATATTTTTTAGACTTCTTTCATGCTGAGCTTTACTTTGCCCGCACGATCAACATCGAGTACTTTAACTTGTACTTCTTGGCCTTCTGATAAAACATCAGAGACGTTCTCCACTCTCTTTTGTGAGATTTGAGAGACGTGTAAAAGACCATCACGAGCGCCCATAAAGTTTACAAATGCGCCGAACTCGACAATCTTGACTACTTTACCATTATAGACTTTGCCTATCTCTGGTTCAGCAACAATATCTTCGACCATTTGTCGTGCTTTATTAATAGACTCTTCATTATTTGAGGCAATCTTAACTGTTCCATCATCTGTGACTTCTAATTTAGCCCCTGATACTTCAACAATGTTTTTAATAACCTTACCTCCGGAACCAATGACATCTTTAATTTTAGCTTTATCAATGGTAATGGAAATAATCTGCGGTGCGTGTTTAGAAAATTTAGTTCGTGTCTCGCTAATCGCTTCCGCCATAATACCGATGATGTGTTTACGTCCACCTGATGCCTGGTTTAAAGCAATTTCCATGATCTCTTTAGTGATACTGGTTATTTTGATATCCATTTGCAAAGAAGTAATGCCATCCATGGTACCTGCCACTTTAAAGTCCATATCACCGAGGTGGTCTTCATCGCCCAAGATATCACTAAGTACAACAAATTCATTGCCTTCTTTAATGAGTCCCATGGCAATACCGCCTATATGTTTTTTAATAGGAACACCGGCAGCCATTAGTGCGAGGGAAGATCCGCACACCGTTGCCATAGAGCTAGAGCCATTGGACTCGGTGATTTCAGATACTAAACGCAGTGTATATGGAAAATCCTCTTTTTTAGGTAACATAGGATGCACTGCCCTCCAGGCAAGTTTACCATGACCAATTTCTCTTCGTCCAGTGGCTCCCATTCTCCCCACTTCTCCTACTGAGTAAGGAGGGAAGTTATAATGCAGCATAAAATGTTGTTTGTGCATTGGATCCAGCGAGTCAATCATTTGCTCATCGTCTCCCGTTCCCAAAGTTGTGACGACTAACGCCTGTGTTTCCCCTCGGGTGAATAAACTAGAGCCGTGTGCGCGAGGCAGAATATCTAATTCACAAGTTATTTTTCTGACTTCATCTAGTTTTCTTCCGTCTATACGATTTTTATTTTTGATGATATCACCACGAACAACATCTTTTTCAATATCTTTAATAATAGTTGTTGCTGCAAGTACTTGATCCTCTGACACTGTATCGATAATTGAAGATCGAATGGAGTCCAGCTTTTGACTTCGTTCTTGTTTATCTTTCAGTCCATAGGCTTGCCTAACAGGATCGGCAATCTTAGCTGTAATATCTTTTTTTAACGCTTCATAAAAATCTGGGAGCGCTGGTGTTTCAAACTTTTTAATTTCAGTTTTACTTGCAAATTGATGCACTTCCTTGATGAAGGTTTGATAAAAATCGTGTCCAAACATTACGGCTTCTAGCATAGTGCTTTCCGGTAGTTCTTTTGCTTCTGATTCTACCATCAGTACACCCTCTTCTGTTCCCGCAACGATTAAATCAAGTGCTGAATTTTCCATTTCTTCAATGGTAGGGTTTGCTACTAATTTGCCGTCGATGTGGCCCACTCTAGCTGCCCCTAAGGTCCCTTCCATTGGAAGGCCTGAGATAGCTAAGGCTGCACCTGTTGCGTACATTGCAATTACATCTGGGTCAACTGAGCCGTCATAAGATAAAACAGTCAGTGTAACTTGAGTTTCATTTTTAAAATTTTTATGGAAGAGAGGTCGAATCGGTCGATCAATCAAACGACTTGTTAGGGTTTCTCTTTCAGTAGGTCTTGCCTCTCTTTTAAAAAAACCACCAGGAATTTTTCCTGATGCATAGTATTTTTCCTGATAATTAACTGTTAATGGAAAAAAATCGATATCAGGTTTTTGTGTTTTTGCAGCACAAATATTTGCCATGACCATGGTCTCGCCACAGTACACAACCACAGACGCATCTGCTTGTTTTGCAATTCGATTAGTTTCTAAAGTGATTTGTTGGTTTCCCAACATAAACGTATGTTCTATTTTAGTCATTGTCCTCTTTTCCGTCGTCAATACTTAAATTAAGAATTTATTTTCTTCTTAATCCAAGCTTATCTGCTACTTCTATGTACTTTCCTTCATTCTTCTTCTTTAAATATGTTATCAATCTATTTCTTTTACCAACCATCATTAGCAGACCTCTTCTTGAGTGAAAATCTTTCTTGTGGACTTTGATATGTTCTGTTAACAGATTAATTTTCTTGGTGAGAAAAAAAATTTGTGACTCTGGAGATCCAGTGTCATTATCAGCACGTGCAATATCTTTTAATTCTAAGCTCGACATCAATTACTCCTTTCAAAAAGTAAGCATCATTTAGCCAGGATGTCGCCCAGCTCAAATGGTAATAAGATGGCTATCTAAATCATGTATGGTTGAAAAATCAAGAATTTTCTCAAATTCTACGGCATGACTAATATTAAAATCGCCTATTTTCAGTCTTTTTATAAAACTAGCATACGCATATTCTCCTAAGGAGTCGGCAAATTCCTCAGCAAAAGCTCTCACATAGAAACCGGTATTGCATTCAATTTCAAGACCCAGTGTCTTTTGCGTTGAATATAAAACTTTTAATGAGCTGATTACTACAGGCTTATGTCGACTATTTATAAAAGTATTGCTTCTAGCTAGTTCATACATATTTTTTCCTTCAATTTTATGTGCAGAAAAATTTGGGATTTTTTGATCATATCGACCAATAAATTTTTTTAAGTGTACTCTTCTTTCTGTTACGGCGTGTGATATGGGTTTAATTTTTTCAAATCGCCCTTCTGCATCAAGAGTAGGTGTAGCGGCGCCAAAATAAATTTGAACTTCGTATAATTTTTTTTTTTGGTGGATGAGGGGAATTTTTTTTGTTGCTTTGTTTAACCCAATTAGCAAGAGACCGGATGCAAGTGGGTCGAGCGTTCCTGCAAATCCAATTTTATGAAATTTGTATTTAAATTTAAGTTTTCGAACTACACCAAAGGATTCTATCCCTTGAGGTTTGTTAACTAATAACCAACCACTATTCTTATATTCAGTTTTCATAAATGAGGTCGATTGTAGTGAGATATTTAGGTCACCGAAAGTTTTTTTCTTAACCTCTTTCGGTGCCCATAAGTAATTATAGACGCTTCTTACTTCTTTTTAGTACTTGGCTTTTTTGAATCTTTTGCCATGACACATACTCCTTTGTATGAAAATTTGATACTGATTCTCAGCACCTAGTCAAATGCTATACCTGTTTATTAAATAATCAAGATAGGGAGTCTAATAAACTTTGTACTTTAAGCGACTCATTAAAGGTTTGGTCAAAGAGCAGCGAAACCTTTGGGGTATACTTAGACGTCAAGTTTCGGGCAACAACATTTTGGATTTCGTGCAGGTAGTGTTTGGAAAATAACTGAAATTCTTCCTGTGAAATATTATGGATTAAAAAAACCTTAGCAAAACGTAGGTCTTTGCTGACTTGTACTTTGGTAATTTCTAATCGTAAATTGGGAAAACGGCTGTGGTAGTCTCGATGGGTTACAAGATATTCGGAAACAAGTCTTTTGATAGTCAGTTCAATCTTTTTGGTTCGAAAACTAGGTTTGTTGTCCACTCTACAATTCTTTTTGAACTTGTTTAGTTATATAAAATTCTATTTCGTCTTTCACTAAGATATCAGAATAGTCCTTAAAAGAAATACCGCATTCATAATTTTCACGGACCTCTTTCACATCGTCTTTAAATCTTTTTAATGTTCCCACTTCTCCGGAATGAATAATTTTTCCTTGGCGTACTAGTCTTATTTTAGCACTATTTGAAACGTACCCATTAGTTACAAAACAGCCTGCAATCGTTCCAAATTTGGAGGAGCTAAAGGTATCTCTAACTTCGGCATGTCCAATAATCACTTCCTTCGTATCAGGCGTTAATAAACCTGAAAGCATTTTTTTCATATCATCAATTAACTCATAAATAATTGAATAATAACGAATATCTACTTTATCTCTTTTGGCAATGGTTCTGGCTTGAGGAATGGCACGTATATTAAAACCAATCACAAGGCCTTGAGCAGAATTAGCCAAGCTCACATCGCTTTCATTAATTGCACCAATTGCGTTATGGATAACGTTAATTTGAACTTCATCGTTGCCCACTTTCTCAAGCGAAGCGACAATTGCCTCCAAAGAACCTTGAACATCAGCTTTAACTATAATAGGTAATTTTTTCATATCACCTCTAGAAACATTTGCCATCATTTCTTCCAGTGATGATTTTTTGATTGCTGCGGTATTTGCTAATTTTTTTTGCTCTTTGACTTTTTCAGTAATATTTTTAGCTGCATCTTCATTGGGCATTACAAACATCGTGTCGCCAGCTTGAGGTACAGAGTCAAAACCTAATACTTCTACTGGCATCCCAGGAGGGGCCTCCTTAACGCGTTGACCTTTTTCATCTAATAAAGCTCTCACTCTTCCAAAAGCCGAGCCACATGTAAAATGATCTCCTTCGTAAAGCGTTCCGTTTTTGATGATCACTGTTGCAACCGAACCTTTGCCGGTTTCTATTTTAGACTCTACAACAATTGCTTCTGCCAATTTATTGTGCTCCACATTCAGATCTAAGATTTCAACCTGAAGGAGAATGTTATCTAATAATTTATCTAGGTTTGTTTTTTTAACTGCTGAAATTTCTGTCTCTAGCACATCTCCGCTATAACTTTCTACAACAATTTCATGACTTAATAAGTCGTTTCTTACGATGTTAGGATCTACATCGGGTAAATCCATTTTGTTGATTGCTAGAACGATAGGCACCTTAGCGGCTTTTGCGTGAGAAATAGCTTCAATTGTTTGTGGCTTGACTGAGTCGTTGGCAGCTACAACTAAAACAACGATATCCGTTAAATTAGCGCCACGAGAGCGAATATTTGAAAAGGCAGCATGGCCAGGTGTATCTAAAAATGTAATCGGGGTGTCTTTATGTTTAATTTGATAGGCACCAATATGTTGTGTAATCCCTCCAGATTCATGGGCAGTCACATCTGTATTTCTTAGGGCATCCAATAAAGATGTTTTACCGTGATCAACATGGCCCATTACTGTTACAATTGGTGGGCGTGGCTGAATGTTTGATTGGGTAGATTTTTGAAAATTGATGATTTCATCTTTAACACTTATCGCTTCTTCTCTTTTTGGTGTATGGCCCAATTCAGAAACAATAAGTTCGGCTGTATCGCCATCAATATACTGATTAGCAGTCGCCATCACACCGCTTTTCATCAGAATCTTAACAACATCACCTGTTTTTTCTGACATTCTGCTGGCAAGCTCTTGTACTGTAATTTTAATAGGTATAGTGACCTCTCGGACAATCTTTTTAGATTGGGTTAGGTTCGGTTTGAAATTAGTTTTTTGTTTTTCACGCTTTCGCTTAGTTCGAGCCAAGCTAGGCATTTTTTCGTAATCGGGTTCTTCTTCTAAAATATTATTAACTGAAATCGTTGATAGTTTTTTTTGAAAAGCGGTTGCGTTTAGCGTTAATGTTTTTCTGGGTGCAGCTGCTGTGCTTTTAGGAGTGGGGGTAGGAGTATTAGGTTTGTTTTCTTTATCCATTCAATGATTTTAACTATTTAAATAGATCTCCCTTGCATCCATAATAACTTTTTCTGCAACAGACTTTTCTATTCTTTTTTGAAGAATCCCCTCTTTGCCTACGAGTTCATCAGTAGATAAATCTGCTAAATCTTGTCGGGTAAAAATTTGATTTTCAATTAAAGTAGCTAAGATTTTATTATCAAAAACAGAAATATTTTTTATGTATTCATCTAAGTTTGAATTTTGCACTAACTTCTCTAACTCTGCTTTTTCGCTCTCCATAAACTGAGATGCGCGCGAATGAATTTCGGAAGCTAATTCATTGTCAAATCCTTCAATTTTTTCAATGTCAGAAATTGAAGAGTTGGCAATTTTTTCAATACTTGAGTATCCCTCAACAGCTAAGAGCTGCGCGATCATATCTTCTAAATCCAACTTCTCTGCAAATAATGAGGTAATTCGTTTAAACTCCGCCTGACGTCTTTCGGCATCTTCTTTTTCTGTTATAATATCTATTTCCAAACCTGTTAGGATAGATGCTAATTTTACATTTTGGCCTCTACGCCCAATAGCAATACTGAGTTGATCTTCTTGTAAAACTATTTCCACCCTATTAGAGCCTTCAAATGTATTGACTTTATTAATTTGAGCAGGCGCAATGGCATTTTGGACGTAAACAGATTTCACTTCATTCCAATTTACAATATCAATTTTCTCACCTTGTAATTCATTGACAATTGCTTGTACGCGCGATCCTCTCATCCCTACGCAAGCGCCTACAGGATCAATCGATTTATCATTAGCGCGAACAGTAATTTTTCCTCGGCTCCCCGGATCTCTGGCAACAGATAAGATTTCAATTTGACCTTCATATATTTCAGGTACTTCCTGAACAAAAAGCTTTGCCATAAATTGAGGGTGGGATCGAGAAAGAAAAATTTGATGACCTTTTGTTTCTTCTTTTAGATCAAAAAAGTAAGCGCGAATACGATCACCCGTTTTGTAAGTCTCTCTTGGAATTAATTCATCTTTTCTTAAAAACCCCTCGGCTTTACCTAAATCTACAATAATATTTCCAAACTCTATTCGTTTAACAATCCCTGAAAGAACTTCACCAACACGATCTTTAAAATCATTAAACTGTCTTTTCTTTTCTGCTTCACGAACACGTGAATAAATTACTTGTCTTGCCATGTTTGCAGTTACACGGCCAAAATTTACTGCTGGCAAAGGAATACTAATTTTTTTTCCAATTTCTGTATTAGCATCATATTTTTTGGCATGATCTAATAAAATTTGATTTGACTGTAGCATTGGGTCCACTGTCTGTACGACGTCTTTAATATGTGATAAAGAAATATTTCCTGTAATTCGATCAATGGATGCTTTGATATTATTATCCATTCCATATTTTGACTTTCCAATAATTTCAAATGACTCTTCAAGAGCCTCCATAACAATATCTTTTTCAATGCCTTTCTCCTGAGAGACAACTTCGGCAACTTTTAAAATTTCTGTATTATTTAGCATTATCTTTTCTAGTTAAAAAAAAAGGCGGGATAACCCACCTTCCTCTTGTTGGTTAATAATTTTTAAGAACGATAAAATAGAATAATTTATGTTTTTTGTCTAAGGCTTTTTTCTCAAATTTAGTATCTAAAGCATTGATTTCATTATATTTCCATGTTTCCGGAGTAAATTGGGGTAAAGAAAAATTGAACTTTTTTACCAATATAAGTGCTTCAAGAAAGTAATCAGCATGATCGGTTGCAAAATGCAAAAAACCTTTTTTCTTAATTTTGGGGACCAAATCGATTAATAGAGACTGATTAAATGTTCTTCTTTTTTTATGTTTATTTTTTGGCCATGGGTCGGGAAAAAAAACACGAACCCCACTCAGGTAATTTTTAGGAATATGAGGGAGTAAGTCTTGGATATTAAGATGAAAACTAAAAAGGTTTTTTAAATTTTTTTCTTTAGAATTGCGAATTGCTCGTAAAACTCCATCAGCGAAAATATCACAACCAATAAAATTATTTTGTTTTTGTGCAACTGCATCTGCGCTTATTTTTTCTCCATCCCCGATACCAATTTCTAAAAGCCGAGGTGATTTAATATTTTTAAAAAATGTTGTGTTGGGAGGTACGAGGTATTGTTGAAATTTTTCCAACCTTGCAAAGGATTTTCCTTTTTTTCTTCCGAAGTATCTATCTTTTGATTCGAACATAAATTAACAAACTACTGTAAAGAAAGATCAATATAAAAATGATGTAATTCATTGTTGAAACGCAAGAGGCCCCTGAATATTTTTCAATGGAGTATTCATAATAAATATAACCCTCTTGATTGTTTTTTATTTTTTTAATTATATTTCCTTCCTTGTCAATGACAGCAGAAATACCTGAAGGTGTGGACCGAATAAGACTTTTATTAAATTCCACACTTCGCAGTAAAGAATTGGCTAAATGTTGATGCGGGCCGTACCACTGCCCAAACCAAGAATCATTAGAAATTTGAAGAACTAAATCAGTGTTACAGATGTTTGAATTAATACTGGGATAATGAAAAATTGATTCAAAACAGATCATTGGAATGGCTTGTGTATTCTTTGGTAGTTGAATAATTTTTTGCTCCCTACCAGGAGAATAATTCATACCTAAATTTAAAAATCTGCTAACTAAAGGCTTAATCCACGGCACATACTCTCCAAATAAAACTAACTTTTGTTTGTCATAAAACTGCTCAACTTCTCCCATAGCATTAATCATATATAATCGATTATATAATAAGTCTCCTTCGATAGCGCTTGACCCCAAAATCAGCCTTTGATTTTTTTCTAGCAAACCTCCAATTCTCTGAAGCAACCCTTCTCTATTATTCAAATCGATGGGTAGGGCCCCTTCTGGCCAAATGACTAAGTCGATAGACTTTTCCTTACTAAGTGCCTCTTTAGTGATTTTACTATATTTTTCAAGGTTATCGAGTACATCAAACTGAACTAAGGATTCATAAATATTAGGTTGGATAATAGCAATATTTAATGATTCTTGAGCACTATTGGATTTTGTTGGTGAGTTATTATTCCATAACGACAAGGCCATAATGAAAAGAGTTCCGAGGATTAAAGTAATAAAAATGATTAAGTTCCTTTTAATTATAGAGAGCAATATAAGGCCAACTATTAAATGAATAATAAGACTTAATCCATAAACTCCCAAAGAAGGAACAAGTTGGAGAACAGCCCAGTTATTGAAATATATAACAGGGGATGGATTCCACGGGAAGCCTCCTAAAATAAATTCTTTTAAAATTTCAACAATCGTAAAGGATAAAGGCAATAAAAAAATAATAACTATTTCATTTGGATATAAGCGCTGAACAAAAAAAATTACAATAAAATGCAAGCATGCAACAAAACTAGCTAAAGTAATTACTAATAATAGCCCTAGTACAAGATACCCTAACCCCCCTGTATAAAATGACTGAATAATCCAAGAGAGGCTAATAAACTGAGCTAAAAAAAAATAAAAAAAAATTTGTTTTTTTTGAATATTCTTATTGTGTATTAAAAAATATAAAAATCCTGAGACAGATAAAAAATAAAAAATAGAAATGCCAAAAGGCGGAAGTGAAAAGATGTATAAAAAAGATAGAGCTGTTAAAATTAAATATGATTTTGAAAAAGTTAAATTCAAATTATTGAATTTTTACACCATGCACCACCACCTCTAAAATTTTTCTGGGCGATACTTTGTGAATAGTAAAAGATAATTTTTTATTAATGTGAAATATTTCCTTTTTTTTGGGGACACGGCCAGCTAGATTAAAAATAATACCCCCAATAGTTCCTACGTCTTCTTTTAGATTGTCCGGAATTGATACGTCAAACTCTCTTTCAAAATCATCTACAAGCATCGCGGCATCCATAATTAAACTATCATTTTTTTTCTGATACATTGGCATTTCTTCTTTGTCATGCTCATCCTCAATTTCACCTACTATCTCTTCTACTAAGTCTTCAATGGTTACTAATCCTGCAACACTATTGAATTCATCCATTACGATCGCTAAGTGAATATTTTGCTTCTTCATTTTTTGTAGGAGATTAAAAACTGGAGTGGAAGCTGGGATATACATTACCTCCCTTAATAAACTCTTGATATTCATAGATTTATTGTTGATCTTCTTAAATAAGTCTTTGATATGCACCATACCTAGGCATCGTTCTAAATCTTGGTCTACCACAGGCATTCTAGAATGCGCTTCTTTGTTAATAATTTTAATCAGTTTCGCTCGATCAATATTGTGATCTATGTAAATAATCTCTCCTCGAGGAACCATTACATCATCAACAGTTTTTTTATGAACTTTTAATAGATTATTAAAAATTTTCTTTTCCTCATGCTTGGCTACCCCTGAACTGTCGGAGGTGGAAGAAATGATATCAATGATTTCTTTTTTAAATTGTTCATCTTGAATCAAATCTTTAATAAAACTTATGGCAATATTTTTTTTAATTTTCATGAACTATTTTTAACCCTAAATGTAACATTAAAGTATTTTCTAAAAATCGCATATTTTCTCGGGTTTGTTTTTCATAGTGAGTATAACCAAATAAATGAAGGATACCATGACCAACTAACATAAAAAAATTTTGGGCACTAATTTTGTTTTGATGATTCAAAATATAACTTTCAGCAATGGCGATGTCCCCTGCGTCTTTTTCATCCGGGAAAGATAATACATCAGTTACTTTATGTTTTTTTCTAAATTGTTTATTCATTTCTTTAATTTCATCATTGGAGACAATTTTAATTGTAATGGATGTATATTGGGGGCTTCGATGTAGTGTTTGGAAATATTGAGACATTTTATTTAATCGATTTTTAGACCTAGCCAAAAAACTGTTAAGTTTTTTATCACCAATAAATTCAATTACAAATTTTTTATTTTTCAGCTTCAATGAAATTATTTATCGTAAGCGTTTATTATTTTTTCAACAAGGGTGTGTCGGCATACATCGCTGCTGTTTAAATGAACAAAACCTATATCCTTAATTTTTTCTAACTTCTCCATTGCGTCCTGCATACCACTTTTAGAGTTATCAGGTAAATCTTTTTGACTTAAATCACCAGTGATCACCATCTTGGAGTCTTGCCCCAATCGCGTTAAAAACATTTTCATTTGTGTGGGAAGTGTATTTTGTGCCTCATCTAAAATGATAAAGGATTTGTTCAAAGTTCTTCCTCGCATAAATGCTAATGGGGCGATTTCGATATTATTGTTTAACATTTTTCGATCGATTTCTTCTCCTGGCATCATTTCATACAGTGCGTCGTATAAAGGTCGAAGATAGGGATCTATTTTCTCTTTCATATCCCCTGGCAAAAACCCAAGTCGCTCCCCTGCCTCTACGGCGGGTCGGGAAAGTATTAATCGACTAATTTTACCTTGCACAAATAGACTTACACCATACGCCACAGCAAGATATGTTTTACCTGTGCCTGCAGGGCCCACTGCAAAGATCACATCTTTAGATTGTAGTTGTTTGATAAATGACTCTTGGTTTTTTGTTTTTGGATAAATTGTTTTAAGCTTAGTGATAATCTGATAGCGTTGATCTTGTTCAATCTGCTCTTTAATGTAAGAAGGCTTGGCAAGATCAATATTATTTTCAATTTCTTCTGCGGTAATATCCTTGTTCTTTAGTTTTTTATATAAGCCTTGAATAATAAAATAAGCTTTTTCTACAGGGTCCCTGTTGCCTTTAATCGATAACAAATTTCCTCTATTATACAGTTTGACTTTAAATTTATCTTCAAGAACTTTTAAGTTTTTATCATGAGAGCCAAATAGGGTTGATAAGAATTGATTATCATCAAACTCTAATTGCTTTTGATGAGGAGTTAATGAGATGCTCATAGTGTTGCCTGCTTACCAACCAATGAGTGTCTATAAACATTTGTAATTTCTACAGGGATAATTTTGCCGATAATTTCTTGTGTTCCTTCTATCGCAACACTTTGATTAAATTCTGATTTACCCTTGACCTGGCCATCGTGCTTACCGGCACCATTAATTAAAACCTGAACAGTCTTTTTAACAAATTGTTGATTATACTCCATCTGCTGTTGATTAATTAAATCTTGCAGTCGATTTAAACGTTCATCTAAAATTCTATCATCTATCAGCTCTTTATCGGCCGCGGGCGTACCTGGGCGCGGACTATATTTAAAAGAATAAGAATTCATATATTTCACTCTTTTTATTAAATCGAGCGTATCTTCAAAATCTTGATCGGTTTCTCCTGGAAATCCTATTATAAAATCTGAAGAGAGTGCAATATCTGGTTTTACTTTTCGTACTCTTTCAATGATATCAAAATAGAAATCTCTGGTATGTTTTCGATTCATCAATTTTAAAACGTGATCCGATCCTGATTGAACGGGCAAATGTAGATACGGCATTAGCTTTGAATTACTGCCATGTAAATTAATTAAATCATCCGTCATATTAATAGGATGACTAGTAGAATACGTAATTCTTTCAACGCCATTGATCAATGAGATATGGTTGATTAAATCTGCCAAACTTTGAGATTGTCCTAAAGTATTATGGCCGTGATAGGCATTAACATTTTGACCTAGCAAGGAAAATTCCACAACGCCTAAGTCAACTAATGATCTAATTTCATTGGCAATATCATCTAAAGTGCGAGAAAATTCGGCGCCACGTGTATAGGGAACTACACAAAAATGGCAAAATTTATCACAGCCTTCTTGAATAGTTACAAAAGCAGATTTTTGAGAATGATTTTTTTTGAACTGATTTAAAGTATCGAACTTTTCAATGACATCGAATTCAGTGATAGATGTGTTTTCAAACTCGCTCTTTTTTAAAAAACGATCAAGCGCATGAATGGATTGTGGCCCGATCACTAAGTCCACATAAGGAGCACGTTTTTGGATTAACTCTCCTTCTGCTTGCGCGACACAGCCCGCTACAATAATTTTTTGATCCTGTTTACCTTTTTTATTAATTTTTCCTAAATCAGAAAATGTTTTCTCTGTGGCTTTTTCTCGAATATGGCAGGTATTAAGTACGACATAGTCTGCGGATTTAAATTCTGTCTCCTCTTTTAAACCATTAGCAATAAAAATATCTTTCATTTTGTCTGAGTCGTAGACATTCATTTGGCAACCAAAAGTTTTAATAAAAAAAGATTTCTGAGAGACTTTACTGACCATCTAAAGTGATTGAAAACAACAATGCAGTGTTGGAATGAGGAGCTATCGTATTGCTCCCATAGTAATTTTTGCGTTCATTATAGGTCTTATAACCCATTTTTTCATAAAAATTAATGGCAAAATGATTATTTTTTGCTGTTTCTAAATAAATCACGGTTTTTTTAAATGAGTTTTGACATTTCTGATGAAGAGCATGGATTAAGCGGGTAGCAACCCCTCCTCTTTGATGGGTTGGAAAAACTTCAATATGAAAAAGTTCTGCTTCACACTCATTTTCTATTGGCAGTAAAGAGGAAAGTAAAAAGCCAACTAGTTTTTCTTCGCTTAAACAAAATAAATTATAGGAGTGGCTTAGAATTAAGTGCTCTTGGATTTGACTTGTACTCCATGAAAATAATAAGGGAGGATTACAAGTTGTAACTTGTTGGATAAAATCTTCAGGCACCTCATGCGTAACGATCATTAAATAAAGTATATGTTTTTTATTAAAAACCTGTTATTCAAATATGGTTTTATATTGCATGTCTGCCAACCTCTATTATCGCAAAAAATCTAAAATCCACTCGAGTGGTTTATTTGCAAAAAAAGATATAACAGCAGGAACAAAAATTATTGAATATAAAGGTCCTAAAATTACTAAGGCCCATTCGGATCGAATTGCAGATGTCCATATCACCGCTAATCAAAAAAAAGGCACAAATGGTGCCGTTTATATTTTTACATTAAATAAAACACACGACATCAATGGCAAGGTAAGTTGGAATACAGCAAAATATATAAATCACTCTTGCGATCCAAATTGTGAGGCTGATATTACTCGAGGAAAAATTTGGATATCCGCCATTAAGGATATTAAAAAAGACGATGAGCTCTCATACGACTATGGGTATGATATGCATTGCTATGAAGACCACAAATGTCGATGCGGTAGTAAAAACTGTATTGGCTATATCGTTAGAAGTAATTTGCGGTGGCGTGTAGAAAAAAAACTCAAAGATAAAAAAAAGAAAATAATTTAATAAAAATTTCATACTTTACTTAATCTTTTACCTTTAAAATAAAAGTAGATTTGAACAAATTTTTACAAAAATGCAAAAATACGTATCTGAGTTTCTAGGCACGTTTATCCTCCTAATTAGTATTGTGGGGTCAGGGATCGCGGGCCAACAATATACGGATAATCAAATGATTATTCTCTCAAGCCACGCATTGGTCATTGGATTTACATTAATCTTTTTAATTCGAATTTTTGCAACTTACTCTGGAGCCCATTTTAATCCAATTGTCTCTCTATTAATTTTTTTTAAAGGAGAATTGTCATCTAAGGATTTGTTCATTTATATAATTATTCAGTTTTTAGCCGCCATTCTGGGCACGATGTTTGCTAACTTTCTTTTTGGGTTTGATTTGATTGAAATCTCTTCCAATATTAGAAAGGGTGGTAACATCTACATCTCAGAAATCTTTGCTACCTTTGGATTACTGATGGTCATTTTACTGTCAAGAGTAGATGGGAAAAATACAGTGGCGTTTAATGTGGGGGCATACATATGCGCCGCCCTCATTTTTACCTCTTCGACTAGTTTTGCGAACCCCGCTGTTACCATTGCAAGGATGCTAACGGAGTCTTTTACTGGCATACATCCTTCCACAGTCCTCTTCTTTATTGGATCGCAAGTCCTGGGGCTGGGAATTGCTTATATTGTCTACACGAAAGTATTTGAGAAAAAATCTTAACTTCTCTAATGTCTTTAAGTTTTTAATAGATTATTATTAAAATAAGTTTCCAATTAGGGTTAGCTCTTCTAGTTCAAGCTTTTTTGCAGAACCATATTTTTCAACCATTGCGTGGGTTCGTTTCGCAAGAATTGCAAAAATCCGCTGAAATTCATTTTCAATTTCTTCCTCAGTTCCCTTAAACTTAGCTGGATCTTCAACACCCCAGTGAACTTTCGGAATACTGTTTAAGTAAACTGGGCAAGCTTCACCAGCGGCGTTATCGCAAACCGTGATGACTAAATCAAAAACCGTATCAGAATAAACATCCCAGGATTTGCTCTTTAAATTTTGAGTATTTAAATTATTAGTCTGAAGGGTTTTTACGCTTAAAGGGTGCACTTCTCCCGTTGGATTGCTTCCTGCACTGTGAGCAATTATATTACCTGCTCCATAATGATTAATCAAAGCTTCTGTCAAAATAGACCTACAAGAATTACCTGTACATAGCACCAATACTTTCAATATTTTTTTATTATTCAATATCAATGGAGTAGCCAGCAGAACGAACAGTGCGTATATAATCAATTTCACCAGGTAAATTCAATTGCTTTCGAAGACGCCTTATATGAACATCTACTGTTCTTGCATCAACGTGAACATTATGAGGCCAAATTTTGTTAAGTATTTGATCTCGAGAGAAAACTCTTTGCTTATTTTTAACTAAAAAAAGTAAAATATTATATTCGGTGGGGCCTAAGTTTATTTTTCGATCCTGTCTGAAAACTTTTTTTTGCGATAGATCTATAGATATATCTTGAAATTGAACAGTGTTGGATTCTTGGGGCTTATTTCTACTTCTTTTTAAAATTGCATTGATTCTTGCGATTAACTCACTGGGAGTAAATGGTTTTGTTAAATAGTCATCAACACCACTTTCAAAACCTAAAATTTTATCTTGCTCTGAGTTTTTAGCAGTAAGCATAAGTACAGGTAAATCTGCAAATTCTGATTTTAATCTTAAACGTTTTAAAATCTCTATACCGGATAAACTTGGGACCATCCAATCCAGTATAACCAAATCAGGCATAAAGTTTTCAATTGACAGTATTGCATCTTCGCCGTCTGCAACAATAAGATGGTCAAAATTATTTTTAATTAGATGTATTTTTATTAATTCAGAAATAGAATTGTCATCTTCGACAACTAATATTTTTTCTTTCACAGTTTAACTTACGTATTTGCCTTCAATTAAAAAATGAACTTCTTCCATAATGTTTGTGATGTAGTCGCCAATTCTTTCAATACCCTTTGACATTTGAATTAATGCTAAAGAGTCGGGAATGAAATCATCATTATCTTTCATATAAGCCAATACATCAGAAATAAACTCACTATGTAACTTATCAATTAAATTATCTCTATCGGCAATAACATCTGCTTCTGCAAGCTTTCGGTCAAATAAACAGTTCAATGCATCGTGGGTCATCACGGCAGCATTTTGTCCAAGCTCACTTAACTTTTCAATCAATGATAGCGGAATATTGCCGCTAACTCTATGGGCCTTCTTAGCAACAGTGGTGATATGATCGCCTATTCTTTCTAGATCTCTGATAATCTTAATCGTACAGAATAAAAATCGAAGATCATCAGCCATGGGTTGACGCATGGCAATAATTTGAAAGATATGATCACTAATGGAATGATTTAGTTCGTTAATTTCATGGTCATTATCTAGAATAGTTTGTGCTAACTTGGCATCCCTTGTCTTTAAAACCTGTAAAGACCCAGAAAATTGCTGCTCAAGAATGGAACCCATTTTAACCAAACTCTCATTTATTTCAATTAACTGTGCTTCGTAATGTTTATCAGCGTGTTTCATTTTTATCCAAATCTTCCTGTTATGTAGTCATTTGTTTTTTGATGATCCGGTTTTGTGAATATTTTAGAAGTATCGCCCTCTTCAATCAAGTTTCCTAAATGAAAAAAAGCTGTTTTATCAGAAACACGGGCCGCCTGTTGCATGGAGTGGGTCACAATTATGATGGTGTAACTCTCTTTTAGCTCTGTAATTAATTCTTCAATAATTGATGTGGCTATTGGGTCTAACGCAGAACATGGCTCGTCCATTAAGATTACTTCCGGTTTTATGGCAATCGCTCTTGCAATGCATAACCTTTGTTGTTGACCCCCTGAAAGTCCAGTGCCTAAATCATTTAATCTGTCTTTAACTTCCTCAAATAACCCTGCTTTTTGTAATGCAGTGATAACAATTTCATCAAGTTCTTCTTTTTTATCTGTAAATCCATGAATTCTGGGACCATAGGCAACGTTATCATAAATTGACTTAGGGAATGGGTTAGGCTTTTGAAAAACCATTCCAATTTTTTCTCTCAATTGTTCAACTTCGATTTGATTGCTGTAGACATCAATTCCGTTTAAAGAAATTTTTCCCTCAACTTTACAAATTTCAATTACATCATTCATACGATTGATGCATCTTAAAAAAGTTGATTTACCACACCCTGAAGGTCCAATTAGAGCGGTAACTTTATTTTTTAAAAATTTTAAACTGATGTTATTAATAGCTTGCTTATCGCCATAATAAACATTGACATTTTCAGTTGTTATAGCGTTTACCATTTTTTTTCATATTTCTTTCTAAAATATACTGAAAGAAAATTAACTACTATTAAAAATAATAAAAGCAGAATAATTGCCGATGAGGTTTTTTCAATAAAACCTCTCTCCGCACTTTCAGACCATAAATAGATTTGTGCAGGCATACCGACAGCCGGTTCTAAGGGGCTGGTAGGAACGTTAATTATGAAAGCTACCATTCCAATCATTAACAACGGTGCAGTTTCTCCCAGCGCTCTAGCTAAACCAATAATTGTTCCTGTTAGGGTTCCTGGCATAGCCAAGGGAAGAACATGATGAAAAACTACTTGCGTTTTAGTTGCGCCTAATGCTAAAGCGCCTTCCCTAATTGATGGGGGAACTGCTCTCAAGGACGCCCTACAAGCAACAATAATGGTTGGCAGTGTCATGAAAGAAAGCACAATTCCTCCTACCAGAGAGGTTGATCTGGGAAGACCAAAAAAATTTAAGAGAATGCCCAATCCAAGTAGACCAAATATTATGGAAGGCACAGCCGCTAAATTATTGATATTTATTTCAATCAAATCAGTAATTTTACCTCGCTTTGCAAACTCCTCTAAATAAATGGAAGCAAAAATCGCCACTGGAAAACTTAATAAGAAGCAAATTAAAATGGTAAATAAAGAGCCCATCACTGATCCTGCTACACCAGCTGATTCAGGATCACGAGAGTCACCTGTTGTAAAATAAACCTTATTAAATTTTGTCTCTACTTGATTTTTTTCTAATAACTCATCATAAATTTTTAACTGAAAATCATTCACCTTCCTAAATTTTTCAGGGATCGTACGATCGAAGTTGCCTTTATGGATTTGATCAATATCAGTCGAAGCCGTGAGTGATACATTTATAGTTTTATTTAAGTTATCAGGTTTATCGATGAGATATTGTTGGAGTTCTTGATCAATTTTACGGTAAAAAATTTTATTAATATCTTTCATCTC
>CAYRCI010000020.1:0-20570 GCA_964422765.1 uncultured Alphaproteobacteria bacterium
TGTAAAAGCATAGTACGGTTCTGTGGTGAAACGGATATCACACTTGACTACGGATCAAGAATTCAGGGTTCGAATCCTTGCAGAACCGCCATCAGACACCAATATTGTCGATTAATCTAACTGATCCTTTATAAAAGGCATAAAAAAGTTTTGCATCAGATAAAACCCCCTCTGTGCTCAAATCATTAGAATTTCGAAATTCAAAATAATCAAACTTGTCAATTTTATGATCAATTAAAAAACTTTTAATATCAACATTGATATCTCTAATTTTTAATGATTTGTCGAAAGTTTTTACAAAATCAATTAATGCCTTTTGAAAAGATGCATAATCATCTAATTGTTTTTTACTAAGTTTTTGATTTCGAGAAGAAAGAGGAATGCCGTTATCCATTCTTACAGTTTGCACAGGAACTATAGATAAATTTTTAAATCTTTCCTCAATTAACTTAGACACTATCTTTAACTGCTGGAAATCTTTTTCCCCAAAATAAACTCTATTACTATCAATAATTGAAAAAAACCTATTTAATACTGTTACCACTCCATCAAAATGCCCTGGGCGATATAAATCGCATAATATACCTGTATAGAATTTATTTTTGAGGGATTTTATTTCTTTTGGATAAATCTCTGCATTATCAGGCTCAAAAATAATATCAACATTGCAATCCTCACAAAAATCATAGTCAGCCCCTCGATTACGTGGGTAGCTCTCAAAGTCCTTTTTGTCATTAAATTGTTTTTCATTTACAAAAATACTTACAATGGTCTTCTTATTGTCTGCTTGCGATTGTTTGATCAAAGCTCTATGACCCTCGTGTAGGGCGCCCATCGTGGGAACATAACCAAGTGTACTGTTCCTCGAGCGGTAAAACTCTAGGTAGGTTTGCAAATTAGAAATATCTTTGATTATCAACATCTTTAGATTTTATTTATTGACTTCATATCAATAATTGTTAAATGTAGGAACCTATTTTTTAAGGCATAAAAAAAAATGAAAAGAACCTACCAACCCAGTCAGTTAGTTAGAAAAAGACGCCATGGTTTTCGCTCTCGTATGGCGACAGTTGGCGGTCGTAAAGTCATTAATGCTAGAAGAGCAAAAGGTCGAGCAAGACTATCTGCTTAATATTTGAGACTACCTACTCTAAAAAAATCTTCCGAATTCTCACAGGTCAGAAATAAAGGGCATTTTTATAAAAGTGATAATTTTAATGGTTATTTACTTAAAGATCTCGCTACTGAAAAATTCATTATCGGCCTTATAGCAAGTAAAAAACTAGGAAATGCTGTTGAAAGAAATCGTGCGAAAAGAAGAGCTCGTGAGGCAATTCGTACATGTAGTTTGATTAACGCAATTGTTAATGTTAGGTTTGTGTTAATCTTAAAAAAAACAATTTTGAAAGTTCCTTTTATTGATTTAAAAAAGGATATTGAAAAATTCTTAAGCCATGAAAAATAATTTAAAAATAGTTTGGAAAAATATTTTTATTTATCCTATCAAAATTTATCAAAATCTAATATCTCCGATTTTGCCTAATACCTGTAGGCACTTGCCCACTTGTTCGGATTATACAATTGAAGCAATTCAAGAATACGGTGTGCTAAAAGGAATTTATAAAGGTACCTTAAGAATTCTAAGATGTAATCCTCTGGGCAGTTCTGGGTACGACCCTGTTAAAAAATAATGGATAATCAAAAAAACTTACTTCTTGCTATCGTTATCTCAATGGCGATCATTTTTGGTTTTCAGCTTTTAATTCCTCAACCGGAAAAACCTGTTATTCAACCTGAAAATACTCAGCCTAATAATGGCGTTGATTTGGATACTCCCAACTCAACTTCAAAAATAATTGTGAATCGAAACGAGGCATTGATTAAATCAGGAAGAGTAATTTTTGATAATAATAAGATTAAAGGCTCTATCAATTTACTAGGAGGCATCATTGATGATTTAGTTTTAGAGAATTATAGAGAAACACTTGACCCCTCATCAGATCTTATAGAATTTTTAAACCCTATTGGTGCTCGCGACTCCTATTACCTTGATACAGGCTGGGTAAGCACAGACAGCTCTGTGGAACTTCCAAAAATAGATAGTCTTTGGACAGCTGATAAAACTTCAATAGGAACTAATGAAGCTGTAATATTAACATGGACGAACACCCAAGGAATTACTTTTGAAAAAATTATCTCATTAGACGAAAATTATCTATTTAATGTGGATCAAAGAGTAATTAATCAATCTGAAAAGTCTTTCGATCTATTTCCATTCGGGCTTTCTAAAAGGCAAAACATTCCTGGGGATTTACAGAATTTTTTTATTTTACACGAGGGGCCCCTATCCGTTACAGACTCAGTATTAAAAGAGTACGACTATGACGATTTAAAAAATGATAAAAAAATTAAACTCGCTTCAACGGGCGGATGGATTGGAATAACCGATAAATATTGGCAAACAGCTATTATCCCAAATCAAAATGAACCTATACAACAAACCTTTAGCTATAACTTTGTAGATAATGCAGATAATTTTCAAACAGATATTGTTGGAGAAAAAATATCCGTTTCATCAAATGGCACCATTTCTCATAATTTAAAATTATTTGCCGGTCCAAAGATCGTCCAAGTGATTGAAAAATACATGGAAGAATATGGTGTTCAAGAATTTGATCGATCCGTGGACTTTGGTTGGTTTTATTTTTTAACTAAGCCCATCTTTCATGTTCTAGAATTTATATACGGCTATATAGGTAATTTTGGTTGGTCGATTGTGGTATTTACCATTTTGATGAGGATATGCTTTTTCCCTCTCGCCCAACAATCTTTTAAATCGATGGCAAAGATGAAAAAGTTGGGACCTGAAATGCAAAGATTAAAAGAACAATACGGAGATGATAGATCAGGACTCCAAAAGGAAATGATGGCTCTTTATAAAAGAGAAAAGGCTAATCCAATTGCAGGTTGCTTGCCTATACTTTTACAAATCCCCGTCTTCTTTTCTTTATATAAAGTTTTATTTATTACAATTGAGATGAGGCATGCGCCGTTTATTGGATGGATACATGATTTATCTGCCCCCGATCCACTAGGTGCATTAACTTTATTTGGTTTGGTGGATTGGAGCGTTCCAGGTTTCTTACAGTTATTCAATATTGGCATTTGGCCGATACTGATGGGCATATCTATGTTCTTACAACAAAAACTTAACCCTCAACCAGTTGATAAAATGCAAGCCAAAATCTTTATGTTTTTACCAATTGTCTTTACCTTTGTCCTAGGAGGATTTGCAGCAGGCTTAGTTATTTATTGGACAACCAATAACGTTCTATCCATGGCTCAACAGTACGTTATTCAAAGAAAAATTGTAAAATAATTGGATGAATCCAATAGCCGGATATTTTAAAAAACCAACGCAGTTTATTTTAAGCGCAACTCAACCTCGCCAATACCCCAATGTGGTATTTCCCGAGATAGCATTTATCGGAAGATCTAATGTGGGTAAATCTTCTTTAATCAATGCTCTTTTTATGAAAAAAATTGCTCAAATTTCAAATACACCAGGCAAAACAAGACAGATCAATTTTTTTAATCATGCGGATTCTATGATGGTAGTAGATTTGCCTGGATACGGATTTGCTAAGCTCTCTCAAAAAGAAGCTTTTAAGATTTCAGATCTTGTTTCTCAATATTTGAGCACTAGAGAAAACCTTAAAAAAATTTTTGTTTTAATTGATAATGGACTAGGTCCTAAAAAAAGTGATTTAGAAATAATTGATTCCATGCAGCATATCCAAGATAAAATTTTCTTATGCTTCACAAAAAGCGACAAGAAAATCAAAGAAAGATCTCCCTATTTAAAAGAATTAACCGATAAATATCAAAGTGTTATCGTTAGTTCAAAAACTAATGATCAAATCTTTGAACTCCAAAAAAAAATATTCGAAATTTTATAAATATCCTTTGAATTTTAACTATTAGCCTTTAATTTATCGTCCTTATGCAAGAAATCTCTAATTGGGTGTTTGACCTAGATAACACATTGTACAAAGCAGAATGTGGTCTTTTTGACAAAGTTCATATTTTAATGGGTAGATATATTGAGGAAAAAATAGGATTAAACTCAGGTGAGGCGCAAGCTCTGCGATCTAAATATTATCACCAATACGGCACGACATTGCGAGGATTAATGATTGAGCATCAGATTGATCCCAATGACTATCTAGATTATGTGCATCAGATTAATTACGATGTAGTGGAGTCTAATAACCCCCTAGGTAATGTTATTAAAAATTTAAAAGGTAAAAAATATATTTTTACTAACGCTAATTATGGTCACGTTGAAAAGGTTTTGGAAAAATTAAATATGATGGATGTATTTGATGGTTGTTTTGATATTTCCGAGAGCGATTATTTACCTAAGCCTCATAAGGAAGTTTATGAAGCCTTTCAAAAAAAGTTTAACTTAAATAGTGAGTCGACTGCCATGTTTGAAGATCTCCATATAAATTTAAAAGAACCTTTTGATATGGGATGGAAAACCGTGTGGGTTACAAATAATTTAGAATATAATCTTAATAAGGATGTTAACCATTTAAGTGATATTGATAAAATTATCCAAGAAAAAAAATATATTACGCATGTGACAGATGATTTGGAAAAATTTTTAAATAACATACAATAGGAGGAACATGAGTAGCCAACAGAAAATTGAACAACTATGGGAAGATAAAGATAAAATTAATTTTATTGAAAATAGCGATGCTAAAAAAGCTATCCTAGATGTACTTCATCAAATGGACCAAGGAAGCTTAAGAGTTTGTGAAAAAGAAGACCAGAGTTGGAAAGTTAATCAATGGTTAAAGAAAGCAATTTTATTGAGCTTTAGAATTCAGGATATGGAGATCATCACTGGAGGGCCAAGTATTGAAGGCGGAAATACTGCTTGGTGGGATAAAGTACCATCGAAGTTTCAAAATTGGAGCGCTACTGATTTTCAGCAAGCTGGATTTAGAGCTGTACCTAACTGTATTGTTCGTCGATCAGCATTTATTGCAAAAAGCGCAGTATTAATGCCTTGTTTTGTGAATTTAGGTGCGTATGTAGATGAAGGAACAATGATTGATACTTGGGCTACTGTTGGATCATGTGCACAAATTGGAAAACATTGTCATATTTCAGGTGGAGCTGGAATTGGTGGCGTGTTAGAGCCTCTGCAGGCAAACCCGGTGATTATAGAAGATAATTGTTTTATTGGTGCTCGATCTGAGGTAGCTGAAGGAGTTATTATTGGTGAAGGCTCAGTTTTATCGATGGGTGTTTTCATTGGCGCTTCTACAAAAATTTATAATCGAGAAACTGGGGAAATTTTTATGGGTAAGGTTCCTCCTTATTCGGTAGTTGTTCCGGGGAGTATGCCCTCCTCTAAAGGAGATGCATCCTTATATTGTGTAGTAATTGTAAAGACGGTGGATGAAAAAACACGTTCTAAAACATCTGTTAACGAATTACTTAGAGATTAAAATGTTAGATACTTTAGAATTATCCAAAAAATTAATTTCCTATGAATCGGTTACTCCTGCCAAACAGGACATCTTTGATTTTTTAATAAAAATCTTTGAGGAAAATGGCTTTAACACTAAACAACTAAACTTTGATGGCGATGGCAGTTATGAAGTTATTAATTTAATGGCAACTTATGGTCCTTTAAACACCAATGGAAAACATTTTAATTTTTTATGCCATGTAGATGTAGTACCTCCAGGAAATTTAGAAGATTGGGATACACACCCTTTTGAACCAATCATTAAAGATGGGTATTTATACGGTCGTGGAGCTGAAGATATGAAAGGCTGTACTGCTGCAAGCATTGTTAGCGCCTTTAATTTTATAAAAAATAATAAAGATTTTAATGGAACTATAAGTTTTATTATTACCGGTGATGAAGAAGCGGACTCAGTGAACGGCGTTGATAAAGTTGTCAATTGGCTTCAGGAAAATAACATTCGAATTGATGGGTCCATTGCGACAGAGTCTTCCTCAAAAAAAGTATTGGGCGATCAAATTAAAGTTGGAAGAAAAGGCGCTGTTGATATTGAAATTGAAGTTATTGGTAAACAAGGTCATGCGGCTTACCCACAAATGTCTCAAAACCCTGTTCACTGTTTATCAAAGGTTATCGCCTTTTTTGACGATCAAGTGTTAGATGAGGGGGCGGAGTATTTTGAGCCTTCAACGGTTCAATTTACGCAGTTAAAATTAAACAATGAAGCTAAAAACGTTATTCCAGAAAAATTAATTACAGTTGCAGATATGCGTTTCAACGATAATTGGGATGAAGTAAAAATTAAAAATTATTTTGATAAGCATTTATCCAGAATATGTTCTGAAAATAAGTGTAAATATAATCTAAAATTAACTTTTAGAGGTTACCCTTTCCAAGCTTTTAATGATCCATTTACCATTCATTGTATCAATGCCATTAAAGATGTAACCGGTATTGATGCGGCACAAGATACAGGTGGTGGAACATCGGATGCTAGGTTTATTCAAAGAATTTGTCCGGTCTTTGAATTTGGGACAATTAACAAAACGCTGCATAAAGTAAATGAATGTGTTTCAATCGACGATTTAAATAAAACTGAAAAAATTTATTACAAAACTCTAGAAAATTTCTTTCAATCTTGAATATTGGCAATTTAATTCCAGATATAACCCTTCGATCTGTAACGCATGATGGGATGCAAGATCAAAAACTTCACAATCTTTTTCAATCTAAAAAAGTTTTGATTATTTGCGTTCCAGGAGCATTTACATCAACCTGTCATACAAGACATTTACCCCCATACATTAAGGGAGATGATGAATTAATGAGCAAAAAAAATATTGATTTAATATGCTGCATTACCACCAATGATCCTTTTGTTTTAGATTTATGGAGAAAAGAATTAGGAGATTCAAAAATATTATTTCTTTCAGATGGCAATCAGGAGTTTCTTAAAAAAAGTAATTTAATTCGAAATCATGACAAAAGCTTTATGGGCGATAGACTTATTCGATCTGTGCTATTGGTAAACGATCTAAAAGTAGAAAAGATTATCTGTGATAATCCGGGCGAGTTAAAACTAACTAGTTATGAAGAAGTACTAGCAAATATCTAGATATTCCTTAATTTTCTTTTTTTTCTCAAATTTTTTAGCAAAAACTAAACTTTTTTTACTAAAACTATCATATTTTTCTCTAATAGTTAAAATCGCTTCAACCAGTTCCATGAGGTTATTTTCTTTAATGACTATCCCGTTATTAGAAATTGACTCTGGAGTTCCTCCACTGTTACTTACAATGCAGGGTAGACCATAACTAGCTGCCTCAACGTTTGCTATACCAAATCCCTCTATGCTATCAGGTGTAGTAATCGTCGGCATGACGTGTATTTGAGAGGAATTATAAATATCACTTAGTGCCTTTGTACTAGAAATAAAATCGACCTGATTAGTTAAATTAAGTTTTATGGATATATCCTTTAGTCTCGATAATTCTGGTCCATCTCCCAATATTACGTATTTTAATTGAATGTTATAATCAGTTTTTATTCTTTGGATAGCTTGTAATACAAGATGATGGCCTTTTCTGTATTCTAATCTTGCAACCGTGCATAAATCATACTTTGGTTTTTTTTTAACATTTAATATATTTTCAATAAATGCAGGAAAAATAATTTTACTTTTAATTTTTTTTAAGTTAGGAAAATTTTGATTGAGCAATTTTTTTGTAAATTCAGAATTAAATATTAGATAATCTGCTTTTAAATAAGAATTTTCTATTCTTTCTTTTTTTTTTAAATTTAGAATTTCATTCCCGTGCACTAAGCAAATATATTTTGTTTTGGATTGTGGAACTATTCCCTCTAAAGACTTCCAACTATCAAAAAAGACTAAATCGATCATATTTTCTTTTAAGTGATGATGAAAAAAATTTGCTTTAATTTTCTTTCTTAAAAACTTTAGTTGATCAAATCGATGAATTGTATAGCTTTGTAATTCATCAAAAGTTGAGGAGGTGTGTTTTGAGCCATCTGCCATAACCACAACATTTCTTTTTAACTGAGATGCCATCACAGCAATATTTGTCATCACAGTTTCAATACCGCCAAATTTAGGAGCAAAACATTGAGTATAAATAATAAGTTTCAATAAACTATTTCCTTTAATATCAGTCCTTTGGAAGGCATAGTAACTCCTGCTAAAGACCTATCTTTTGAAGATAAAAGACTATTAATCCAATCAGCTTTTTGTTTATTAAGTCCAATATCGACTAATGATCCCATCATAATTCTGATTTGTTGATAGAGAAATGATTGAGCCTGAAAAGTGAATATGAGTTTATCGTTTATTTTCTCAAGGTTAGTGGCGTCTAAAGTTTTCACTGGAGACTTTGCTTGACATCCATGTGCCCTAAAAGAAGTAAAGTCATGTTTGCCCACTAACAACTTCATTGCATTTAGCATTGAGTCAACATCAAGTAACTGTCTTATGTGAAGTGAAAAATCATCTTCTAAAACACAAGGAGCTAATCTGTTCAGTATATGGTATTCATAGGTTTTCTTTTTGGCAGTAAATCTTGCGTTAAATAAATCATCGACTTTTTCAACATTTACAATTCTAATTTTTTCATCTCCTAAATGAAAATTAATTCCATTTAAAATTTGAAATTCACTAAATGTTTTATTTAAATTGAAACTTGCGCATTGTCCTAGGGCATGAACACCCGCATCGGTTCTGCCTGCGCCTTGAATTGTAATTTGTTCTCCAGAGAATTTAAAAATTGCTTTTTCTAATTCGCCTTGTATTGTTTTTTCTTCTTTCTGAAATTGCCAACCACTGTAACCAGTTCCGTTATACTCGATAGTGATTTTAATATTAGTCATGATAAAAAATCATTTTTTTTAAAATCATGATTTCCTAGTAAAAAACTATCTACAGTTAAAGCTTTTTTACCTTCTGCTTGAATTTCTAAAATTTCTAGACTTTGTTCTCCGCATGCAATTGTTAAGGGTGAACCTAATATTTCTCCAACCTTGCCTGTTTGATTAGATATTTTTGATTTAAGAACTTTATATCTTTTGCCTGCATGATCAAACCACATTGCCGGATAGGGATAAAAAGCTCTAATTTTACGCTCAATAGTAGAGGCCTTTTCACTCCAGTTTATTTTAGACTCAATTTTATTAATTTTTTTTGCATATGAGCTTAAGTTATGATCTTGATTTTGAAGTGTAATTTGACCCGCGAAAAATTTTTCTAGCGTATTAAATAAAAGCGAGCAGGAATCTAAGCTCATTTGATTAATTAAATCTAACCCATTCGTTTCCTCTGTAATCGCAATTTCTTTAGAAGCTAAAACTGGCCCTTCATCAAGTTTTTCGTTCATTTTCATAATAGAAATGCCCGTAATTTTGTCATTATTTTCAATAGATCTTTGAACTGGTGCTGCCCCTCTCCATTTAGGAAGCAAAGAGGCGTGAATATTGATAAATCCAAATAAGGGTACATCAAGCCACTCTTTCGGGATTATTTTTCCGTAGGCAAAGAGTATTGCCACATCTGGTTTTAAAGATTGAAATTGTTGGATGGTATCCTGGTTTAACCTTACAGGGGTATGTACAGGTAAAAGTTGGCTTTCTGCCCACTGTTGTACTGGTGTGGTAATTTCTTTCATACCTCTTAATTTTTTTTTGGATTCTTGTGTATACACTCCAACAATTTCATATCCACCTAAGTATAAAGTTTTTAAAGGTGCTAGTGAAAATTCTGGTGAACCAAAAAAAACAATTCGTCTTTTTTTCTTCATTTAAATTAAATTTTTTTCTTTTTTAAATTTTTTCATCTTTCTGATAATAATATCTCGTTTTAAACGACTAAGATGATCTACGAATAATATACCATTCAAATGATCTAACTCATGCTGAATAATCCTTGAGGCAAAACCATTGGTTGTTAACTTTTTTTTATTATTATTTTCATCAATGTATTCAATAGTTAGTTCATCGGGTCTGTCAATTTCAGCAAAATGATCAGGAAAAGACAAACAGCCCTCCTCATAAGGAACTATTTCATTTCCTAAAGATATAAGTTTTGGATTAATCATTGTAATAGGTTTTTTTTCTTCTTCTCGAGCACCAGCATCTATAATAAAAATTCTTAAATTTTCACCTACTTGAGGCGCTGCCAGCCCCACTCCATTTGCTTTATACATTACTTCATACATTTCTTTAATGAACTTTCGATGATGATCGTCTACTTGCGGAATTTCTAAAGATTCCTTTTTTAAAATAGGATCTGGGGCATAGACTAGTTTAAGCATTATGTGATAATATATGATAATTTTAACATTTATGGGAACCCTTAAACAAAAGATTTTCAATCACTTAGACTGCATACTTTCTCCCAAACAACTTTTTAAAACCCCCATGGACGTTGCAAAAGGAAAAGTCATTGAAGAATGGATTGACTATAACGGCCATATGAATATGGCATACTACGTTCAGTGTTTTGAGGAAACATCAGACTTTTTACTTGAGCATATTAATTTAGGCTATGATTATGCAATTAAGGAAAATAAGGGTGTATTTGTTATTAAATGTGAAATTAACTATCGCAAAGAGATCGGTTTGCATGAGCCCTTCACGATAAGCGTCCAGCGAGTTGTAATTCAGGGAAAAAAATTGATAGTGGAGCTTGTGATGCGCAATAGCAAAGAGCAAGTCACTGCAGAATATAAAATATTAAATTTAAATGTAGATTTACATTCAAAAAAATCTGTTCCGTTTAATCAAACAGTAATAGATAGACTAAACTAAATTTTTTCTTGACTCTAAAGCGGCCCCAAGAGTGTTGTCATCTAAATAATGAATTTCACTTCCTACTGGTACTCCATAAGCTAATTGGGTAACTTTAATTTTTAAATTTTCAAGATGATCTTTAATCACTAAGGCTGTTGTCTGGCCTTCAATTGTTGCACTTAATGCTAAAATAATTTCTTCAACCTTATTTTTTTCAATTCTCTCTTTTAGTTTATTTAATCTTAAATCTTGTTCAGTAAAGTTTTTAGATGCAGATAAGAGGCCCCCGACAACGTGGTATTGCCCTTTATAAAAACCCGATCTCTCAAAAGCCCAAACATCTGCCATATCTTCGACAATACAAATAACTTGTTTGGAGCGAGTCTCAGATGAACAGATTTTAGTGGGAAGATTTACATCTAACATTCCACAAATATCGCATTTTTTTACTTTAGCAGCAGTTTCCTGAACGCTCTGCCCTAGTGGTAACATTAAATCCTCTTTATTTTTTATAAGGTGTAAGGCTATACGCTGCGCTGAACGCTGTCCTATGCCAGGAAGGCGAGAAATTAAATTAATGAGTTTTTGGAGTGCGTCTTGGGACAAATTAAAATGGTAATTTCATACCAGGAGGTAGCGGTAAACCACCAGTTATTTTTTTCATTTCTTCAGCAGACATTTCCTCTACCTTTTCTTTGGCTTGATTAAGCGCTGCTTTAATTAAATCCTCTAAAACTTCTTTTTCATCTGCGGATAGTAATGATGGATCAATATTAATTGATTGAACTACTTGTTTGCCATTCATTACAATTTTTACCATTCCTCCACCCGACTCCGCATCAACCGTTTTATTTTCTAAATCTTTTTGCATTTGTTGCATTTTGGCCTGCATTTCTTGGACTTTTTTCATCATGCCACCCATATTACCCATCATTGTTTATCACCTCTCTCGATTTCTTCGACGTCTATAATCTTTGCATTAGGAAATTTAGCAAGAACTTTTTTAAAATCATCAGACTGCATTTCCTGATTTATAATTTCTTGTTTATACAAAGATTTGATTTTTTCAATTGGCTCTATTGTATCTTGGATATGAATTTGGATATCAAAATCTTTTTGTAGATTTTGAAAAAGTTCCTCGCTTCCTGAAAAAGTCTTTTCTAAAGCTAAAATAATTAGCTTCTTATGATCTTCAGAGAATTCAGATATCTCGCAATTCTCAAGTATGATTCCAGCCATTAAGGGAGAGAAGTTTTTTCCGTAAAAACTAAAAAATTCTTGATGAGTTTTAATTCGATCTAAAAGAGTAGGTTTTTTAATTTCTTGAACAGGCTTTTTAAGTACTTGATCTAAATTAGGCGAAGGTTCATTTTCTTCAGGAATTATTTTAGACTTTTTTTTTTCTTCAGGAACTTCTGAGCTATTACTGTTTAATAAAAAGGCACACCGAAGTAATATCATTTCTAAAGTTGTATGAGGATGGGGAGAAATTTTTATCTCATCATATCCTTTCATTAAACTTTGCCAAAAAATATTTAAATTACCTTCATTTTGTTGAATAACATAATCTGCAAAATTTTTATCATCATCAGTTAAAAAAGGATCGTCTAATAAATCTTTTTTTACTTTAACTTTACAAGACCAATTGATGACATTCATCAAATCCTCTAAAACTTTGGAAGTTTCTGTACCTCTTTTATACATATCATCTAAAATATTAATTAATTCTGATAATTGATTTTCAAAAATTAGTTTTATTAAATGATATAAGTCACTTTGCTTCGCGTAACCCAGCATATTGATAACTTCATCTGCTTTGACTTCATCGCTAGATTTAAAAATGTTTGATTGATCTAATATACTTAAACCATCTCTTACTGAACCATCACTCGCTTTAACTATTAGCGACAAGGCATCTTGAGAAATTTTGATATTTTCTTTATTTGCTATTGATTTCAAGTATTCAAATAAAGTACTTTTTTCAATTCTTCTTAAATCAAACCTTTGGCATCTTGATAGAATGGTTATGGGAACCTTTGAAATTTCTGTTGTAGCAAAAATAAACTTGGAATGAGGAGGTGGCTCTTCTAATGTTTTAAGCAGTGCATTAAATGCACTTTTCGATAACATATGAACTTCATCGACGATATAAACTTTGTATTTTCCTAAAACAGGACTGTATTTAACATTTTCAATTATTTCTCTAGCATTTTCTACGCTAGTATTAGATGCGGCATCAATTTCAATTACATCGGGATGTCGGTCTTCTGTAATTGCTTTAGCTTGATCACAATTTTGTAAGTCAGGTTTTTGATTGCTATCAAATACCGTACAGTTCAACATTTTCGCAACAATGCGGGCTGTTGTGGTTTTGCCAACACCTCTTATGCCTGTAAAAATATAAGCATTAGGTATCTTATCTAGCTGAATGGACTTTTGAATAGTCTCTACTAAATATTCTTGTCCGATTAAATCAGAAAAATCTTTAGGCCTATATTTTAGTGCGAGTATATTTGATTGATGTTTCATAGTTTAAAAGAGAATTACACGACCCAGAACTTCATGTTACGGCTGCTTTCTTTCGAACCTGACCGGATTGGCATAAAATACTGCCCATGTAATTCTCAAATTAGTTTATAACAGTAATCGATAAAAATATGAAGTTATTGTCTTGATCGATAGGGAGATTTTTCAAAAACACCTAGTTTTCTTACTTTAGAACAGTAGTGATTCATATCATCCAGGGCAAATTTAGTGTTCTCTTGATCCGGGTGGCCTTCAATTTCACAATAGAATTCCGTTATCACAAAATCAGCACCGTAATTGTAACTTTCTAGTTTAATCATATTAACATTATTGGTAGCAAATCCTCCCATGACCTTAAATAAAGACCCTGGGGTATTATTTACTGAGAATAAAAAAGAGGATATATAACTTTTCTGGGGGTCAAAACTAGAGTTCTCTTCCTTAGACATCACATAAAATCTCGTTATATTATTTTTAGAGTTAGCAAAACTCTCGTTTACCGTTTGTAGTTGATATATATCCCCTGCTAAACTTGACGCGATCGCAGCTGTATCCAAAATTTTATTTTCCATAATAAATTTTGCTGAACCAGCCGTATCTGCTCCAATAAGTATCTCAAAGTCCATTTCCTGAATTTTATCACTACATTGTGCTAAAGCTTGTTCATGACTAATAATTTTTTTTATATTTTCTAATTTTGTTTGAGGGTGAATGAGTAATTTGTGCTCCACTCTTTGAAAGTGTTCAAAATTAATATGTAAATCTGATTTTGGCAAAAGCCGATGAATATCAGCCACTCTGCCAGCAGCGGAGTTTTCAATAGGTATCATTGCGTAATCCACATTCCCTTCTTCAGCTTCTTTGATAGCTATTTCAAAGGTTTTACAAGGTACGGCAATAGAATTGGGAAAAAATTCTTTTACAGCTAAATGACTATATGCACCTTCTACCCCTTGAAATGATATTTTTTTAGACATTGGTTTGTATTAATCGATTTACTCTATCTAAATCTTCTTTGGTATCAACACCCAATATTTCTTCATCAATCAGACTCACATTTATTTTAATTTTATCTATGACTCTTAGTTGTTCTAATTTTTCTTCTTTTTCTCTATGTGTGGGTGGGAGTGATATATATTCCCTTAAAAAGCTTTTTTGGTAACCATACACACCAATATGGTGGAATGTATCCTCATTTAGTTTGAATTGATTACTAAAATCTCTAAAAAAATTATCTGCCACTAAATTATCTTTGCCAGAGATTTTTACTTTTACTTTAGAAGTATTTTGAGCCTCTTCTAAATTTACAAAAGGACAGGCAAGTGTTGTCATCTTAAAATCATCTAACTTCAAATTTAATTTTAAAAGATGATCTTTTTTAATAAAAGGCATGTCTCCTTGGATATTGATCACCTTGTCAAAATTTAATTGAGACTCTAATAAACGTATAGCTTCACCAATTCTATCGCTACCCGATAGATGATTAGGGTCTGTCATGACATATTTTAGATTTTTTTGTTCACAATATTCATGAACCTCGTGATCACATATTGCTAAATATGTATTAGGAAAAATGTTAACTGCTTTTTGATATACATAGTGAAACATAGGCAGACCGCCAATCAAAGCAAAAGGCTTATTTGGAAACCTAGTAGCTTTCATCCTGACAGGAATAAGGTTGATTGTGTTATCCATGAATGCGACAAAAATCCGTTTTAAGTGGTATATTTTTAACCATAAACTTCTCTTTTTAATATGGAAACTAATAAAATTCTAGGAGCGATAATACTCGCGCTACTTTTGGCTGCGGTTTTTTCCAAAGTTGGAGATATTTTTGTTCATCCTGAGTTTCCGGAAGAGCTGGCATATAAAATTGAAGTGCCAGAAGGTAGTGAAGGCGATGCCCAAGATGAAGAAGTCGATATTTTTGCAAGCTTAGCAGATATTACCCCAATGTTAGCCTCAGCAGATAGCGCCAATGGAGAAAAACTTTTCAAAAAATGTGCTACCTGTCATTCTTTCCAGGCAGGAGGAGAAAATAAAGTTGGCCCCGCCCTTTGGGAGGTTGTAGATAGAGCAAAAGCAAGTGTATCTGGTTTTGCCTATTCAGGAGCCCTGGCAAACTTTGGTGGCGACTGGAGTGTTGAAGAGTTAAATAAATTTCTATTAAAACCAAAAAAATACATTGAAGGAACTAAAATGAATTTCAATGGTCTTAATAAAGACGAAGATAGAGCTGATTTGATTAAATATCTTAGCAGCACTAATTAATTCAGCGTTTTAATTTAATTTTTTTTCATTAACTTATTTTCATGAGTTCTGTTTCAGTTGATTCGAATAAGCTCAAATCTATGATGAGTGCTTATTATGATAAAAGGATGTTACGTATTCTTTTATTAGGTGCAATTAGTGGTTTTCCATGGGTGCTCATTGGAAGTGCTTTATCCTTATGGTTAAAAGAAGAAGGGCTTGATCGAAGTACAATTGGATGGGCTGGATTAATTTTTGGTGTGTATGCTATAAATTTTTTATGGGCTCCAATTATTGATAGACTTCGAATTCCTTTTTTAACTAATAAAATTGGACATCGAAAATCAATTATTTTATTTATGCAGGTCATTATCTTAGTATGCTTAATACTATGGAGTGTTTTAGAACCAACTCAAAACTTAGCTTTAATAATAAGTATAGGTTTGGCAATTGCCATCTCTTCTGCAACCCAAGATATTACGATTGATGCTCTTCGAATTGAGCAAATCAACAAAGAAGAAACTTCAAGTATGGCTGCAGGTGCTGCTATGGCTGTAGTTGGTTGGTGGACTGGATATAAATTAGGTGGTTTTGTTTGTTTAGCAGTTGCAGAAAAACTGCAATTAGGTGGAGTTGAAAATTATTGGCAAATCACATTTGTCTTCTTAATGGCAATTATTGTTTTATGTAATGTTGGTCTAAATTTTATTCCTGAATCAAACAAAGAACGTTTTGAAAATATAATTAATACTGACTCCTCTAGCTCCAATCCAGCTAGTTTGGCAAACGCAGGTTATCTATTTTTGTCAGTGGGAGCATTATGTTTTTTAGTTGGAAAGTATTTTGATAAAATATGGTTTACCAATGGCGGATTAACTTTTTTAGTAATTGGCATTCTCTTTCTAATATTTTCTTTTTTAGTAAAAAGCTTGGGAGAAAACAACCCTCTCTCAAAAACATTTTATTATTTAAATAACGTAGTTGCTAATCCATTAAGTAGTTTTTTTAATAACAATGGTTTGAAAATTGGATTAGCTATATTGGCATTTGTATTTTTGTTTAAAATTGGCGAAGCTTTTCTTGGAAGAATGAGTTTAGTTTTCTACAAAGAAATTGGGTTTTCAAAAGGTGATATAGCTATATTTTCAAAAGCTTTAGGCTGGGTAACAACAATTGTCTTTACGCTCATTGGTGGAGCAGTGGCAATGCGGTCAGGAATAATAAAAACTTTATTAATTGCAGGTATTGCGATGGCTGCAACAAATATTTTATTTTCCGTATTAGCTTGGGCAGGTCCTTCTAAAAGTTTATTTGCATTAGCGGTAATCTTAGATGATTTAGCCGCTGCTTTTGCAACAGTAGCTTTTGTGACTTTTATATCTTTGCTTGTTGATAGAAATTTTACAGCTACCCAATACGCTCTCCTTGCTTCAGTAGGTACCGCTGGTAGAACACTTCTTGCTTCTTCTTCAGGAGCTATGGTAGATGGGCTAGGAGGAGACTGGGGATTATTTTTTGTTATTACAGCATTAATGGTTGTGCCTTCACTAATTTGTTTAGTACTAATAAAAAATAAGCTTAAGTTAAATAATTAGCTACTAACAGCTGTCGAAAGTCGATTATAACCTGCGGTAAATCCTGCCAAAGAGTAAGTTATGGTGGCTTCGCGATTATCTAGTAATAAAGCTTTGACTTGAAGAGTACTTCCCGCTTTTAATAAATTAACAAAATTTTCAGCTATAATTTCAGCAATAAAACAGGCACTTTGATTACAATAAGCATATTTTAACTCAATAGGTTCTTTATCATCAATTTGCAATTGAACAGCACTTTTTAAATTTACAGCATGGGGAAATGCAATTTGCATTTGAGTTAAATTATCAGGGTTAATTCCTAAAGATATATAGCTGACAACTTCATTTGTATTAGGATCAATAACTAGTTCTCTTAAATCACATATTTTCTGAGATTGTTCTTCAATACATGCGAACTGCCATGCCTCAAAGTTCTCTTGATCTACTATATGTTGATCCGCCAATGCAACATTAAATACAAATAATAAAAAAATTATAAATCGCATTGCTACACAATATATAAACTTATTTTTAATCCAACTAGCAAATTAAGATGCTTTGAGGTTAATTTCGACTATCTCGTTATTGCTTCCAATTCGAAGCTTAGGTCCCCAAGTGGCAGCACCTGAGCTAACATAAAGTTCATTATTGAGATATGAATAACGACCGTATTTCTCTGGGAATTGGAGGCGAACCATTAAATTAAATGGAAATATTTGACCATTATGGGTATGCCCACTCAACATTAAATTAGCCCTATCTCTAACTTTTTGCCAAATAGAGGGTTGATGGACTAATAATAAATTAAATAAATTTTTATTATATAAAGATTCAAAAATACTTATTTTTTGGTCTTTTGATTGGTTATCCGAAATTCCAATTAAATTAATTTCATCTAACTGCAAGCTTTGATTATCTAAAATTTTAACACCTAGAGAGTGTAAATTATTTAAATGAGATAAATGATTTTTTACATAATATTCATGATTGCCTGTTACAAAGTAAATTGGAAATTCTAAATTCTTCAAAACTTCCACATCCTGAATTTTAAAGGAACTACTATCAAATAAGTCTCCTCCAATTAAAACAAACTCTGGTTTTAACTTTTGAATATATTTAACAATATTTAAAAGAGTCTTTGGTGAGTTAGAGCCAATATGAATATCGCTAATAAAAACAAACTTTTTTGATTTTTTAATTAAAGGTGATGTGAAGTTGATACTTTTTATACTTAAATTTTTTGCATTCCAATAGCCATACACTAAAAGGATAGATAAAAGACAACCGTAGGAAATCATTTTGTTAAAATCAGATATAGGAAAAAAATAATTTATTATATTTATTCCTAAGACAATCAGGAGTGAAAGACTCCCTATGCCCACACCCTCATATACAAATGTTTTTAAAAATTTATTACTACTTTTTGATCTTAAATAATAAAGGCATACAAAAAAAACTATGATAGAAGTGATAAGACTTTCCAAAAAGGATGTTTGATAACCAATCCAGCTAGTGACAACATCAAAAGGATAAACAAAAACTAAATAAGAAATAAGAAATAAAATTGTTAATGGGACAATAATAAAAAAATTTTTCACTTTTTATTTATTATCAAAAAAAAATAACAATATTCCTGCAATAATAACGAACACAATACCAATGTAATTAAACAACGTAGGAAGTTGTTGAAATACAAACCAACCAAATACCACTCCATAAATAAGCTGAAAATAACTTGTCATTCCATAAATGGTAGCCGGTAACATTCGAGATCCATAAACTATGGCCGTTATTCCTAAACCGGCAATAATCCCTCCAAACAGAGATAACGCTAAATGATTTAGCGACATATAAACAAAGTCAAATTTCATGGCCATGAGAAAGGCTATAACACTTATAACCATACTAAAAAAAGAAGCCTCAAATGAAGACGATAAATGCATAAATTTTCTCGTAATTAAATTAGTAAGGGCTATACAAAATGCTCCTCCAAAAACTAATAAAACTCCCATCAATGACACAGATCCACTTCCAAAAGGCTCTGCAGAGATAATGACTCCAAAAAAACCCAATAAAATAGCTAAAATACGAACTAAGTTAATATTATCGCTTAAAAAAAAATGCGATAAAACCAATAGCATTAAAGGGGAGCTAAAAAGGACGGGATACACTACAGATAATGGCAACTTAATTACACCCATTAATACAAGTAAAAATCCAAGAGTATGAACTAACCCTCTTGTTATCTGAAAACCATAATGCTGATTTTTAAAAAAAGAAATACTGTGGTTTTTAATTACAAAGAAAGTAAGTGGAATTAAGGAAAACAAAGCATTTAAAAAGAGTAATTGAAGAATAGGATATTCGGATCCGAGCACCTTAATAACAGAGTCCATGGATACCATAAAAATGTATCCACCCAATGAAATAAAAAAAGGGAAAAAAAATTTTCTATTAAGCATTTAATTAAAAAGAAACTCTATTCTTTTTTTAAAGAAACACACTTTAAATCATAGTACCATTCTTTATTGTATTGCTTATAAAAAATAGAAAAGTCCATATCTAATTCTGAATTAATAATTATTTTTGATTCATAGTCTTCTGTCTCATAAATAAATTCTAACTGTTCTTCTAGAGATTGTGTTAATTGATATTCTTTTTCATCATAAGTACTAAAAATTTTAATATTTTGAAGATCTTTATCTCCTAGAAGATCTAATTGAGTCCCTGAAACCTTTTGTTTACAATCAAAATATTTTAAAGCATTGATTTGTCGATCGCATAAACAAGCTAAAGAAAACTTATCTAAAATATCTGCCAATAAAATACTTGGAAGAAAAAAAATAATGATGGTAATTAGTTTCATTTTTATTATTTTTATATACTAAGATGAATAAACAGTTAATAACTATCATTATTTTTTGTGGTATTGGTTTTGCGGTAATTAGAATTATTTTAGAGTCCATTTTTCCTAATGGTTTTTCTTTTTGAACGACGAAAATAAAAAAAGTTTATGGAAAAAAATACAACAATCAGGAGATTTGCTACAGCCTCTACTTAAACCCTCTCCCTATCATCCTAAAGGAAGAAATGCCTATGCTCATATTGCGTTATGTATTAAAGAACATTTCGGGCAAAGCTATAAAGATGTTTCTGATGAGAGATATCAAGAAGTAATCGACTATATTGATGACTTATTAAAGAATCCCGATTGATCTATTAACTTGATTTTTTATCAATAAATATTAATTCTTAGCTTAAACAATGCCCAGAACTAAAAGCTTAGCAACGCTCATCGAGCAATATGATGAGAACAGAATATTCAAACCCAGGCCCAATAAGATTCCTTTGGTCTATAATATTTTAAATAGAAAAAT
>CAYRCI010000021.1:0-19430 GCA_964422765.1 uncultured Alphaproteobacteria bacterium
CTACAAAAGCTTGATTTAGATCTTGATTGGGATAGAGAGCTTGCCACTTGTAATGAAAACTATTATCGATACCAACAAGAATTATTTATTGATTTATATAATGCAGGGCTTGCTTATAAAAAAGACTCGTTGGTAAATTGGGATCCTATTGACCAGACTGTTTTAGCTAATGAACAGGTAATTGATGGTAAGGGCTGGAGAACAGGCGCCGAAGTAGAGACCAAAAATTTATCGCAATGGTTTTTTAAAATTACTGATTATGCTGAAGAGCTTCTAAAGGATCTGGATAATTTAAAACTTTGGCCAGATAAAGTGAAGACCATGCAGAAAAATTGGATTGGAAAATCAATTGGTGCAGAGATAAAATTTCAAATTACAGACAGTAAAAATAAATTAAACATTTTTACAACAAGGCCTGATACCATTTATGGAGCCACTTTTATTGCAATTTCAATCAATCATCCATTTGTTCATGAATGCATAGACGGGGATGAAATTAATAAACTAAAGGATGAATTCAAAAATGTTGATATTGATAAAGAAAAACTTGGATATTTATTAAACAAAACATGCGATCACCCATTTCTTGATAAAAAACTACCTATTTTCATTGCTAATTTTGTACTAGATAATTATGGCGAGGGTGCCATTTTTGGATGTCCGGCCCATGACTCAAGAGATTTTGATTTCGCTAAAAAATATAATATTTCAATTATTAAGGTTATTGAATGTGATGATGATCAGCTTCCGTATTCAGGCGAGGGTAAAGTCATAAATTCTGAAAAATTTAATGGCTTAGAAAAAAGTCAGGCCATTGAAGCTATGATTTTAGAATTAGAAAAAAATAAAATAGGTCAAAAAAAAATTAATTATAAAATTCGCGATTGGGGTGTATCAAGACAGCGATATTGGGGTTGTCCCATACCTGTGATTTATTATGAGGATGGATCTTATAGGGTGCTCGATAAAGAAGAGTTACCAGTGTTGCTTCCTTATGATGTAAACATTGATGGTAAGGGCAATCCTTTAAATAAACACGACCAATGGAAAAACATTAAATGCTCTAAAACGGGCAATAAAGCATTTAGAGAAACAGACACACTAGATACATTTGTGGACTCTTCCTGGTACTATATAAGATTTTTAAATAACAATTTAGATAGGCCCTTTGATAAAGAATTGGTTAATCAATATCTTCCAGTAGATAAATATATTGGCGGAATAGAACATGCAATTTTACACTTGCTCTATTCACGTTTTTTTATGAAAGCATTAAGGGACATATACAAACTAGATGTCGGTGAACCCTTCAATCAGCTTTTTACTCAGGGGATGATTACACACAAAACCTACAAAGCAACTACTGGTGAATGGGTAATGCCTAAAGACGTTGCAATTCAAAAAGAGACATTGGTCAGAATGGGCGACGGAACCGAAGTAAAAGAAGGTCCAGCAGAAAAAATGTCAAAATCTAAAAAAAATGTTATCGAACCAGATGAAATTTTAAAAAATTTTGGTATAGATGCGACTAGAGTTTTCATGATTTCAGACTCTCCGCCTGATAGAGAGCTAGAATGGACCGATGAAGGTATTCAAAGCTCTAAAAATCTTACGCGCCGCATCGAAAGATACTTTGCTCAAAATAAAACTCAAATTTATGAACATACCATTAAAAATATTGAGGTATATTTGGCGAATATAGAAAATAACATAAATAGTTTTTCATTAAATAAATGTATTGCAGATATTTATACACTTTTTAATTATTTAGAAAAAAATAATATTTTTCTTCATCGTGATCCTTTAAGTGAAAAAATTCTCATAGGCCTATTCCCCATTATACCCTCACTATCTAACAAAATTTATAACTCCTTATTTCATGGAAATATTAATGAAGTTAAATGGCCAGAAATTAATCATAAACTATTGGTAGAAGATGAAATTAACTTACCCATTCAGATTAATGGTAAATTAGTATCTGTATTTAAAACTACAAAAGATTATATTGAGGATGAAATAATTTCACAAATATCTAATATTGATAAAATAAAAAACAAACTAGAAAATAAAAAAATTAAAAAGATAATTAATGTTCAAGGTAAAATTATTAATATTATTATTAATTAGTAGTTTCTTTTACTCTTGTAATACAACGAAAATCAATAATAAAATTAGTTTCAATCTTGCATATATTGGCGGTGAGGAAGATGGATTAATTTTTTCAAATTTACTTAGATCATACTTAACTGATTTTGGGCTATATGATCCAAATTCTCGGTTGGTCATCAATGCTAACATTGCACATGAAAGAAACCTTTATATAACAAATGTGGACAATACATCAGATAGAGAAAAAGTTACCTCAAGGATGAATATTGAAATTTTTGATCAATTAAATAATTGCACAGTTTTTATCTATGCAAGTACCGAAAATCAATTCTATGTAATTACAGATACAGTTAATTTCATAAGCAATAATATGGCTGTAGAACAAATTAAATTTAGAAATAATGAAGCGCTAATTCAAAAATTTATACATAATATTGCAGATGGAGAAACCAAATGCATAGATACTTATGAAAATATTGATGAGCAATAACATTAGCACAATTAAAAAATTCCTTTTAGATAAACAAGAAAAAAATTTATTTTTCAACCAAGTTGATGAAAAAATAGACCAGTTTTATTACTTTATAGTTAATCATTATTCTGAACAATTAAATTTAGATTTAAAAATTGCAAATGATGAAAACACACATTTATTTCAAATAGATGATTTATTTGGAAAACTAAAAGTAGTAGTTTACAAAAAAATACCAATAAAAAAAATTGATATTTTATTAAACAGTAGCGAAAAAAAAATTTTTTTTATGGAGTATAGAGCTTTTAAAAAATTTAAAGATCAGTTTTCCTCTGTCAATGCCTATAACTATAAAATAGATATCAAAAGTTTTTTGCAAGATGAACTGAAAATTAACAATCGATTGCTGATGGATAATGTTATCAATAATCCAGAATATACCTACTCTGAAATAAATAAGTTTCTTGTAAACCAAAATTACCAAAATGTTATTTTCAATGAAAACCTAATTTATAATTTTTTATTAAATAGAAAAAATTTATACGATCATAGAAATAAAGATAATTTAGATCTTGTTGAGTTTTATAAATCTTTAAAAAATGAAGTAAATATTAAAAAATTTAGTTTTTTAACTTATTAATCAAAAAGTTATATTGTTCTAAATTCTCATAAAAAATTTTAATATTACCTTTGCCTTGATCATTATGAGAAATTTTTGCCTTAAACCCTAAAGTTGAACTTAAAAATTTCTCCTCTTGAATAATATTTACGTCCTGAATTTTTTGATTTATTTTTTTATCTTCTAGCGCCCTAACAGAAATTTTACCTGTTGAAATTTTATCGATGACAGTTTGATTAAAGTCAGAGGGTGACTTTCCAATCAGGGCCCTGGCATGGCCCATGCTAATAACTCCTTTGTTTAATAAATCAAAGAAAAATTTATCTAATGTTAAAATTCTTAATAAATTTGTAATATGAGATCTGCTCTTTCCAACAATTTTAGATAGATCTTCATGTGTGTAATTATTTTTATCTATTAATTTTTGATATGCTGTTGCTTCTTCTGAAATTTTTAGATCTTCGCGTTGTATGTTTTCTATTAAAGATATCTCATCTTGATCTAAATCAGCTGGTAGCATCAAACATGGAATAGTTTTTAAATTTGCTTGTTGTGAAGCTCTCCACCTTCGCTCACCCGCAACGATTAAATAGCCACCATCATTTTTTGGTCGAATGATTATTGGCTGTATTAATCCATTTTTGCTGATTGATTGACTAAGTTCATATAACTTTTCCTTATCGAATTCCTTTCTTGGTTGATTTTCATCTCTGTAAATCTGCTCAATGGGGACTAATAATAGGTTTTTGTTGTTATTTTTATCTTCATTTGCTGAAAATGCTTTATTTCCCAGCAAAGAAGAAAGCCCTTTGCCTAATTTTTTATTTGATGTCACGGTTTACCTCTCTTTCCAAAAACTCCCTTGCCAAAGCTATATATGCTTGAGAACCACTGCAATTCAAATCATATATGATTGCTGGAAGGCCATGGCTGGGCGCCTCTGACAATCTGACGTTTCTAGGTACATTAAATTTATATACCTTTGCATCAAAAAATTCTCTAGCTTCATTTTCAATTAAAGAAGATAGGGAATTTCTTTTATCAAACATTGTTAAAATTATACCGTTGAGATTTAAAGTATTGTTCAAATTATTTTTAACCAAATCTATTGTTTTGATTAATTTAGATAAACCCTCTAATGCAAAAAATTCGCATTGCACAGGAATTAAAACCTCATCACTGGCCGTTAATGAACTTATAGTTAATAATCCCAACGTTGGGGGCGTATCAATAAAAATGTAATCGTATTTATCTTTAATTTTAACTAAATAGTTTTTTAAAAGATAATTTCTATTTTCATCTTCTGCCAATTCATACTCTGATGCGGCTAAGTCTTCGCATGCAGATATAACGTCTAAATTTGGAATTTGTGATTTTTGTATCGCGTAGTCTAATGAAATCTCATTGCTTAAAACCTTGTAAATGGAGCGATGAGGGTCATAGGCATTAAAAGACATGGATGAGTTATATTGGGGATCCATGTCTAGTACTAATATTTTTTTTTCAATTGAAGCTAAAGCCGTGGTTAAATTTACCACAGTTGTAGTCTTACCCACTCCCCCTTTTTGGTTAGCTACTGTAATAATCATTTAGAATTTAACACTATTATTTTAGATTCAGTGGAAGTTAGGCTTGGATACAGCTCCCAATTAAACTTGTTATGATTAACTAAATCTAGTTCATTGAGATATGACTTACCTTTTAATAAAATATAATTTGTTTTAGAATCTGTAATGTGTTTTGTTGACGAAATTATTTTAATTATTGGCGCAAACGCACGTGCCACTACTGACTCAAATTTAGGTAGCTTTAATTTTTCAATAAATTCATTATGAACAGAAAAATCTATACCCAGTCGTATTTTGCATTTATTTAAAAAATTTGACTTTTTTGCTGACTTCTCAACCAAATGCACATTTTTAAACCCCAAAATAGCTAGCAAAACCCCAGGTAGGCCTGCACCGGTACCAACATCTAGAATTCTGTTCCTATGATCACCGATGTAACTATGTATTTGAATACAATCCAATATATGCCTTTGATCAAAATCTTTTTCAGTATTTTTTCCAATTAAATTCATTTTTAAATTTTCAGACAATAATAATCTTTTATATTCAAAAATTATTTTTAGTATTTGTTTACTACTTTGAAAATTATCTTCACAATAATTTATGATTTGTTTACTAAGCAATTTTTCGATTCTTAATTTTTTTGTGTTTGACTATTTGAAATAATGCACTGGGTGTAATTCCTGATATTTGACCTGCATCATGTAAATTTTGTGGTTTAATTTTATTAAGTTTTTCTAAAATCTCTTTAGACAAAGATGGAATTTTATTAAAATCTATATTAGATAAGTTCATATTTTTATTTTTTTCTAATTGCTCATGTGATTTTTTTTCTCTGTCATAAAAAACTTCATATTTTGAATCAAAGTATATTTTTGTAAAAATTTTATGACTAATTTTAATATTATAAAATTTTTCGAATATTTTTATATCTGGTTCTAAGAATTTTAATACTTCAAATCCGTTTCTTATTTTTCCATCTAATTTAACTTTAATTTGTTTTTTTAATAAATCGTTTGGTGAAAATTTCAATTTCAATAACTTTTTCATTATTATTTTTTCTTCACTTATGTTTTTTTTGTAATTTAGGAAATCCATTTTATTAAATAATTTACTTTTTATATTTGTCTCAAATCGTTCATAAGAATTATCTGTTCTTAGCTTGAGTCTATTCTCAGCCCTAGATGTAAACATTCTATATGGCTCAGTTATTCCAAGTTTTGTTAGATCATCTGCTAGCACTCCTATGTAACTATTGTTCCTTCTAAATACATCATTGTTGAAATGTATTTTCTTAATTTTAATTGCGGCTTGAATGCCAGCATAGATACCCTGTCCCGCTGCTTCTTCATATCCTGTTGTTCCATTAATTTGACCTGCCATATATAAGTTTTCAATTTTTTTTGTTTCAAAATTTATTTTTAATTCCCTGGGATCCACTGAGTCGTATTCGACTGCATACCCAAATTGACTTACTTCACAATTTTCTAACCCCTTAATTGATCTTAAAAACTTTAATTGAATCTCTTTGTCTAAAGAATTAGAGATGCCATTAGGGTATACTAAATCAGAATTAAGGCCCTCTGGTTCTAAAAATACATTATGACCATTCCTATCGCCAAATTTAGTAATTTTATCTTCTATAGATGGGCAATACCTAACTCCCTGTGATTTTATTTTACCTGAGTACATTGCTGATTTATCTAGATTTTCTCGAATAATTTTATGAGTTTTGGTATTTGTTCTTGTAATATAACAATTTACTTTTTTGTTCGTATTTTGTTTTGTAAAATATGAAAGAAATATACCATTATTTTCTGACGGTTGTTCTTCTAATGAGCTATAGTCAATTGATTTAGCAAATATTCTTGGTGGTGTCCCTGTTTTCAATCTCATTATTTTAAAATTATTATTTATAAATTTTGCTAATTCTTTAGATGATGTATTACCTATTCTTCCAGCTTCCTGTGATTCAGAGCCAAAATATATTTTTCCATTTAGAAAAGTGCCAGAAGTTAAAATTACAGATTTAGTTTTAATTTTACCTAATTTTAGACAGTCAACACCTTCTATTTTAGAGTTTTTTGTTAATATATTTATGACCTCATCTTCAATAAAATCAATTTTTGATGATTTAATATATTTTTGCATGTTTTTTGAGTATAGAGCTCTATCAATTTGTGCCCTAACACCCCATACCGCTGGACCTTTTGAAAGATTTAGTACCCTATAGTGTATTGCTGATTTATCACCAATTTTACATATTATTCCACCTAAAATATCAACTTCGCTAGCTATATGGGTCTTTCCTACACCGCCTATACTTGGATTACATGATAATTTACCTAAATCTGAGTATTTTTTTGAAATTAATGCTGTTTTTAGGCCGTATTTTTCACAAATATTGGCAGCTTCAACGCCAGCATGTCCTGCTCCTATTACTGTAACATCATAATGTTCCACGTGAAACAATCTACTTTCCTATGCAAAAACTGCTAAAAACCCTATCATAAATATCTTCGTTGTTAATATATCCAAATTCATATGAAAAATCATCAATTATATTTCTTATATGTTGAGCAATTATAAGGATATCCATTTCCTTTTCTATTTCTGATCTATATTTCAATATTCCTGAGAGAAAAGTGCTCTCTTCTAAATTAAAGTTAATTTTTCTTGCATTTTTTTTTATGTATTTTTTATGAATTTTCTCTAATTTTATCAGTTTTAGTAATTTGCCTCTTTCCATGATGTGGCTGATCTTTATATTTTTTGATTTATATTGATATTTATCAGATTTTGTTTCTATGATTTTATAATTATTTAAGATATTAAAATCTCTAAATATTTTTTTAATAGCAGCTTTTTTAGTATTTTTATCTATTAAAATTAAAAAATGATCTATTTCTGATGCGGTTTTTTGAGCTTTCTGATATCCAAATTTCTCAATTTTATCTTGTTTGTCTCTGTGGCCTGCTGTGTCAAATATTTCAAATTTTTTACCATTTAATATGATTTGCTTTGATAACAAATCTCTTGTAGTTCCTTTAATGTTGGTAATAATAGCTCTATCTTGATCAATTATTTTATTGAATAGTGTTGATTTACCAACATTAACTGATCCTACCAACATTATTTTACAAAAATCTTTATTATTTAATATTTCTTTATTTTTAAGTAATATATTATTACATTTTATAAAGAATTTTTCTATTTTTTGCTTTATTTTATCGAAATTAAACTCTTCATCATCTACAAAATCAATAGAAGCTGTAATTTCAGAGAATATATTGATTATTTCTTCCTTTAGTGGTGTTAACCCACTGGATGAATCTCCAGTAAATAGTAATTTTTTATTATATTCTAGAGATGAAAAGCTATCTTCAAATATTATTTGATTAATAGCCTTTGCTTGTTTTAGTGTATTTTTAGCATTTAAGACGGACCTGTAGGTAAACTCTCCATTTTTTGCCAATCTAATTGTACTAATGTTTAATTCAGCAAGAGATTGTTCGAGTTGGCTGGCGATTAATGGCGAGCCATGAAGAAATATTTCACAAACATCCTCTCCGGTGAAAGATTTTGGGCCTTTAAAAAAAACAACGCTACATTCATCAATAAGATTATCCTTAAGATCAAATAATTTAACAAAACGAACCCGAGAATGATCATTTTTAAAATTTTTTTTTGTTAATTTTAGAAGAATTTCTAATACATCGGGTCCGGAAATACGGTAACCAATAACGGGAGATTTAATTAAAGGAGTAAAATTCGAGTATATTGTACCTGGTTCAAACAAAGCTTGCCAATTATAAATAGTAAATTAGGCTAGTCCAGCAAACTATATTCAACTAAATTTAAAAATTTGAAATTAAAACAAAGTCTTAATAAAAAAAATAAACCCTTAGTCTCATCAAAAAAAGTTATTGTTTATAAAAAAACAGAAATTGGAACAAGTGAATGGAAAAAATTTGTTAAGGCTAGAGGTAAGTTACATTTACAAAAAAAAATATTAATAAACCCAAAAACCGCAAATCATTTTATTGTTAAAGCGGGTCAGTTTTTTAGAATATGTGTATCGCACGGATCTCAAGTAGGGGATTTGAATTTATTTAACCTTAATAATTTAAATGAAAGATTTTTTTCTGGAAAAACGAGGGCATTATACGGCACGCATTTATCAACTAAAGATCGTTTGTGGAGCAGTCTTCCATATTTTAGACCAATGGCTACTATTACTTACGATACATTAGATTGGTATGGATATGATAAGGAGGGTGCATCCGTTCATGATGTAATAGGGACTAGGTGCGATCCTTATACAAATAAATTACTCAATAAAAAAGATTATCATTATTGTTGTCATAGTAATCTTTTAAGATCATTTGTGAAATTTTCAGGTATTGATAAAAAAAAAGCACATAACTACATCCATGATGTTTTAAATGTTTTTATGTGCACAGGTTTTACAAATGATACAAAACAATACTTCATGAAGGCAAGCCCTGCTAGAAAGGGTGATTATCTAGAATTCAGAGCTGATATTGATCTTTTAGGAATTTTATCAGTATGCCCTGGTGGTAACTGTGCAAATGCCCATTCTTCAGACAAAGCTCAATGTTATCCTCTTACAGTAGAAATATATAAAAGCTTAGATTTAAATAATTCTAAAATAAAAAAAATAAATATCTCAAATTTTAAAGAAAAAATGAATTATTGATTCATGCTTTTGAAAAACTCTTCATTAGTCTTACAGTCTTTCATTTTATCCAATAAGAATTCCATAGCATCAACCGTACCCATTGAAGACAAAATTTTTCTTAAAATAAATACTTTTTGTAAATTTCCAGCATCTAAAAGTAAATCTTCTTTTCTAGTACCAGATTTTTGGACGTCAATCGCAGGGTAGGTTCTTTTATCTGATAGTTTACGATCTAAAACTATTTCAGAGTTACCAGTTCCTTTGAATTCCTCGAAAATAACCTCGTCCATTCTACTTCCCGTTTCAATCAATGCGGTTGCGACAATTGTTAAAGAACCACCCTCTTCAATATTTCTCGCTGCTCCAAAAAATCTTTTTGGTCTTTGTAAGGCATTAGCATCAACACCACCAGTTAAAACTTTACCACTTGAAGGAACTACTGTGTTATAAGCTCTACCTAATCTAGTAATAGAGTCTAGTAATATAACCACATCAAATTTATTCTCCGCTAACCTTTTTGCTTTCTCAATAACCATCTCAGCTACCTGTACGTGTCTTGCAGCGGGTTCATCAAATGTAGAACTAATAACCTCACCTTTCACAGATCTTTGCATATCTGTTACTTCTTCAGGTCTTTCGTCTATCAGTAATACAATTAAATAAACGTTTGGAAAATTTTCTGAAATTGATTTTGCAATTTTTTGTAAAATTACTGTTTTACCCGATCTAGGTGGTGCAACAATTAAAGATCGTTGGCCGGCACCGATGGGTGCTATTATATCTATAATTCTTGATGTTAAATCTTTATCAGGTGTATCAGTTTCTAGGTTGAATTTTTTTTCAGGATATAAAGGAGTTAGATTATCAAAGTTTGTTTTAAATTTATTATTATCTTCTAAACCCTTAAAGTTAATTTTATTAACCTCTACTAAAGCAAAATATCTCTCACCATCTTTTGGTGGGCGAATAGGCCCCTCTAGAGTATCCCCTTTTCTTAAACCATACTTTTTAATTTGGTTAGGACTTACATAAATATCGTCAGGTCCAGGTAGGTAGTTTGAGTCTGCAGATCTAAGAAAACCAAAACCATCTTGCATGGTTTCTAGTACACCTTCACCAATTATTTCCTCATTTTTTTCAGCAAATTTCTTTAAAATAGAGAAGAATATTTCTTGTTTTTTTAAACCAGAGGCATTTTCAATACCTAATGATCCTGCATAGTCTAATAGTTCTTGGGGTTTTTTATCTTTTAGTTCGTTTAAATGCATTTTAGGGAGTCCTTAAAATTAGAAGATTTTTAAATAGATATTTAGGTATATAACAAAAAAAAAAGATAAAATATATATATTTATATATGAGGATTTGTTGTAGTAAGTCGAATAATGGGGATTAACAGCTTTTAAAACTGATAAAACTATATTTATCAATGTTTTGAATACTTACCAACATTTGTAGATAAGTGAACTTTAATAAATAAATTTAATTTATGCTGTTTATAATCGATTAACTAAATGAAATATCAAATTAACCCACAGGTTATCAGTCAAACTATTATAGGCACTAAAAGTATATCTAGAAAAAAAATTTTTAACGATTTGAACTTAAAATTTAAATATAGATCAGCAAATATTAATGAACAAAAAGTCGAAGGTTTAAACAATGATCAATATGATGCATTAAAAATCGCCAAAGCTAAAGCCTACTACTTGTCATCTAAATATAAAAATAAATTAATAGTTACATTTGATACAACTATTAACTTTAAAAAAAAAACAATCTATAAGTGCGATAATATTGATTGCTGCCTAAAATTATTAGATCAACTATCGAATGATATTCATTATATTTACACGGGTATGGTTTTTATGATGAATGAAAAAATAATTAGTAGTCAATTACAAGAAACTAAAATTTTATTTAATAAAATAACCAAAAACAATCTTAGGTTTTATTTAAAAAAGAATTTTAGAACAGTTTCTAAAGCAGTAGGTTGTTATAATATTGAAGGTGAAGGCAAATTTCTTTTTAATAATATATTTGATAATTATTATAATATAATCGGTGTAGATATAATAAGATTTTTAACCACTTTAGGAAAGTTATGAAAAAGATTGGAATAGTTGCAGCAAGCCTTGGTCACTCGCTTTCGCCTACAATTCATAAATACTGGCTTAAACAAAATAAAATTGAAGCGGCCTATAAAAAAAAAGAACTAAAAGAACACAATATCGAAAAATTTATAAATAGTTTTAAAAATGATGATCGGTATTTAGGTTTTAATATAACCATTCCGTTTAAGGAAAGTTTTTTTAAATACTGCAATAGGATATCTAATAGAGCAAAAAAAATTAAATCTATAAATTTAATTTATAAAAATAAAAAAAATATCATTGGTGATAACACTGATAGTGTTGGTTTTAAAAAAACATATCAAAAACTTAAAATTAAAAATGTAAATAATGTTTTACTTATAGGTGCGGGGGGCGCCGCTAGGGCTATTTTATACACACTTAATGAAAAAGGGATTGATAATATTGATGTTTTTGCAAAAACCTTAAATAGGAAAAAAACCTTAAGTTCAGATTTTAATTTTAAAACATTTACTAATAAAACAACCGCCTTAAAGAAAAGCTACGAATTAATTATCAATAGCTCAAGTGCGGGAATGCTTCATCAAAATAAAATGAAAAGACCAATTCTGAAATTAGTTCCACGTGCCAAATATATCATAGACATTGTTTACAACCCTTTAGAAACCGATCTTATTCATGAAGCAAAGAAATTTAATATTCCTTGTATGGGGGGATTAACTATGCTGCTTGAGCAGGCGAAGCCCTCATTTGAAAAGTGGTTTAAAAGAAAACCTACCATTAATCAAAATCTATATTCCATATTAGAAAAAAAACTTTCATGAAAATAGCAATCACAGGCAATATTGGCTCTGGTAAAAGCGAAGTTATAAAATATCTTCTTAAGAAAAATTTTTACTGTATATCTTCCGATTACATCATCGCCCAATTTCACCAAAAAGAAGAATTTAAAAGTTTTGTATCAGCACAGCTCCAAATAGATAAAAAAAATTATAAGGAACAAATTTTAAAAAATATTAGTAACGCAGAATTTAATAAAAAATTAAAAAAAATTATATATCCACGACTTAACGCAGAAAAAAAAAAGATTTTGCCAAAATTTAAATCATTTCGTTACGTATTTTATGAAATACCATTATTGTTTGAAGAAAAGTTAAATAACCTTTATGATAAAGTGATATTTATCAAATCAGATTATAATAAAAGAATGCAGCGAGTTATGAAGAGAGGGGCATCTCAAGACTATTTTCTTCTTATGAATAAAAGACAATTAAACCAGAATTTAAAATCTATGAAATCTGATTTTACGATCCTAAATAATGGATCTAAATTAGATTTATACAAACAAATTCAAAGATTGATTAAAATATGCGAGAGATAATTTTAGATATAGAAACCACAGGCTTGAAGCATCAAGAAGGTCATCGCGTCATCGAAATAGGATGTATTGAGCTAGTGCAAAAAGAAGTAAAGGGTAATTACCACCAATATATTAATCCTAGTAGAACACTAACCGATGATAATATTAAAATTCATGGAATAACTAATGATTTTCTAGAAGATAAGCCATTTTTTGAAGAAATAGCAGATGATTTTTTAAGTTTTATTGAGGATAGTAAGATTATTGCCCATAACGCCTCCTTTGATATTGGCTTTTTAAACTTCGAATTAGAGAAAATTAATAAATCACCAATTGAAAACGAAAGAGTAATCGACACGGTTTCGATAGCAAGAAATCAATTTCCTGGGCAACAAGTGAACTTAGACGCTCTGGTAAAAAAATTAAAAATTAACACCCTCATTAACAGAGAACATCATGGCGCTTTGAAAGATGCTAAAATTCTAACGGATGTATACCTAGAGTTAAGAGGTATTACTCAACTGGGAATAAAGCTGGATCAAGGAAAATCAGAAGATCTCCAATTATCGAGTGAACCAAATCTAGAAAAAATAGTATTAACAAAAGAAGAGACAGAAGCGCATAAAGAGTTTATAAAGAATAAAATACCCAATTCTAATTGGGCAAAAATAGATAAAAGTTATGAGTAGTGAATTTATAGATATAATATTATTTGGTTTTATAGCTGTTTTTTTAATTTTTAGATTAAAAAATATTTTGGGCTCCACGGAGGGAAAAATCATTAATATTAAAACTCGCAAAACCCAGACAACCATCAAGCCAAAAGTAGTCAAACAAAATGATAATACTGAATTCTTATCAGGGGCTAATAAGGCTTATGAAATGATTGTGCAGGCTTATCAAAACAATAACCTTGAAAAAGTGAGGGATCTTTTAACACCCGAGGCTATGCAAGCTATGGCACAAGCGAAAGCACCCAAAGAAATTAAATTTTCGGAAGTAAAATCTAGCAGCATTATTGAGGATAAATCGGACGATGCTAGATTAGTTAAGTCGGTTAAATTTGAAAGCGAACATTATAACGTTGCGAATAATGAAATTTTAAACGTAGTGGAAGAATGGGGTTTTGAAAAAGAAAAGAAATCAAATGACCCCAACTGGAAACTATTCTCGATTAAACTTGTCTCATAAGATAAAATTCACGATAGATAGCTCCAAAGCAAAACAAAAACTTGAAGACTTACCAAATCAAAAAATTTCTATCAATTTAGGAAAAGATAAAGAAAAATCAATAAAATCAACGTCAATTTTCATTGATAAAACAAAGCCAACTATTAAAGATAATTCAAAGCCGGTTGTATTAGATCAACACCTGTTTAAGCAATTTAAGAATAAAGATTATAAAAAAATAGATTTACATGGTTTAACAGTCGATGTGGCTCATCAAACTCTTCTTGGATATTTAAAATTAAACTATTTAAAAAAATCTTTTTTACACATTGTGATAACAGGCTTAGGTAATAAGTCATATGGGGATGAGTTTTTTACAGGAAAGATTAGAAAACAATTTCCACTATGGTTAGAAACAGAATTATTTCAAAAATATGTAAAGTCTTATTGCCCATGTAAAATACAACATGGTGGCCTAGGGGCATTTTATATTAAATTAAAAACTACAGAATAAATTTTTTATCGTCTTGTGGTTTGAGCTCAGATGATAAAGCATCTATAACCCATTTTTTATCAATAATTTGAATTTTTCTTTCTTGATGATTTGCATCAAAACTGATTTCTTCTAGAATTTTTTCAAAGATTGTTTGCAGCCTTCTTGCCCCAATATTCTCAACTTCTTTATTAATTTGTTCTGTAAGATGTGCTATTTCTTCCAGGGCATCATCATCAAAATTTATTTCTATATTTTCAGTATCAAACAGTGCTTTGTATTGTTTAGTTAAACTATTATCAGTTTCCTTTAAAATTTTAATAAAATCATTTTTGTTTAAAGCATTTAACCTTACTCTAACTGGCAATCTACCTTGTAGTTCGGGTAATAAATCACTGGGTTTAGATTGATGAAATGCTCCTGAAGCAATAAATAAAATATGGTTAGTTTCTATGGTGCCATACTTTGTAGAAACGACAGTACCTTCTATAAGTGGGAGCAAATCCCTTTGGACGCCCTCTCTTGATACGTCGCCACCTCGTCGTTCTTGGTTGGTCGCGATTTTGTCTATCTCATCGATAAATACAATTCCACTTTCTTGAACATTTTTGATAGCATTTTGTATGACGTTTTGCTTTTCTGCAATTTTTTCTATCTCTTCTTGTATGAGGGGTTCGTACGCATCCCCAATTTTAATCTTAGTTTTCTTCTTATTTTTCAACCCTTTACCAAATATATCATTGATATTGAGCATGCCCATTTGTGCACCGGGCATCCCAGGGATATCTAAGGATTGAAAAGGATTTGATTTTTGATCAATAGAGATTTCAATTTCTTTTTCATTTAGTTGGTTGTCGCGCAACATAGAGCGAAATTTTTCTTTTGTATCAGGTGAGGGTGTTTCACCTAAGAGAGCTTTTAAGACTACCTCTTCTGCATTAGATTTAGCTTCATCGATAAATTTTTCACGAATTTTTTTCTTTTCAAGGTTGATAGCAACTTCTATTAGATCACGTATAATTTGTTCAACGTCTCTTCCCACATAGCCGATTTCTGTAAATTTTGTAGCTTCAACTTTGATAAAAGGAGACTGAGTTAACTTTGCCAGCTTTCTTGCTATCTCCGTTTTACCACAACCGGTTGGACCGATCATTAAAATATTTTTAGGGATAATATCTTCTCTTAAATCTTCATCTTTAATATTTAATCTTCTCCATCTATTTCTTAATGCAATAGCGACTGCTTTTTTGGCATCATCTTGACCAATGACATAGCGGTCAAGCTCTTCCTTAATTACTTTAGGGGTTAAGGATTGATCATCCATTAAAATTTAATTTCAGCGAGATTTAGAGTTTCATTTGTATAGATGCAAAGTTCTGCAGCTACTTTTAATGACTCTTCTGCGATTTCTTTTGCCGATAAATTTGATTTTCTTTTAAGTGCTCTCGCAGCGCTTAATGCAAAATTTCCCCCTGAGCCAATTGCTACAATGCCTTCTTGGGGTTCTAAAACATCACCCGTGCCGCTGATTAAAAAAGTTTCATTTTTATCTGCTGCGATAATCATGGATTCTAATCTTCTTAAGTATTTATCAGTTCGCCAATCTTTTGCGAGTTCGACACAAGCCCTTTTTAAGTTATAGGAAAATTCTTCACATTTTTTTTCTAGACGGTCAAATAGAGTTAATGCATCGGCGGTAGACCCTGCAAAACCAACGATGATTTGATCATCGTGAAACGTTCTAATTTTATTGGCATTCGATTTAATCACGGCAGTACCTAATGTGACTTGACCATCAGAGGCAATGACGACACTTTTATCATCTCGCACACAAACAACCGTAGTTGCGCGTATTAATGTTTTATTTTTATCCATTATTCATATAAATATAGGTACTAATTGGCTGATTACAAATGAGAGAGTATAAATTTAATAGAGAGACAAAAGAAACAAAGATTAATGTTTCTGTGAACTTAGATGGCACAGGTCAATCAGCAATAAAGACCGGAATTGCCTTTTTTGATCATATGCTCCAACAAATCAGTACTCATGGCTTAATCGATCTTCAAATTAATTGTGATGGGGACTTGGATGTTGACATGCACCACACTGTAGAGGATGTCGGTTTAGCTTTAGGGGAGTGTATTAAGAATGCACTGGGAGATAAAAAAGGTATTACGCGTTTTGCTCATGCTTATGTCTCATTTGATGAAACGTTATCTAGAACAGTCATTGATCAATGTAACCGACCTTATTTTATTTGGAGAGTAAAAACTACTTTAGAAAAAGTGGGAGAAATGGATCAAGAACTTTTTCCTGAATTTTTTAAATCACTTGTTACTGAAGCAAGAATGAATTGCCATATTGAAAATTTATATGGGGATAATAACCACCATATTATTGAAAGCTGTTTTAAATCCTTTGCATTGGCTTTAAGACAATCAGTTGCAATTGATCCTAAAAAAAACGATATTCCGAGTTCCAAAGGGAAGCTTTGAAAAAAAAAACTATTGGGCTGATAGACGGCCGCTCCGGCAATATTGGATCCATTAATAAAGCAATTAAAGATATTATAAAAAATCAACCTTTTCGTCTCAAAATCATCGACGGTGATTTTCAAGTAGATGATTACGAGAAAATAATTCTCCCAGGCCAGGGAGCTTATGCAACTTTAATGAAAAATTTAAAATCTTATAAAATTTTAAATTCTCTTAAACTTTATTTGAAAAAGAATAAACCTTATTTTGGAATTTGTGTGGGCATGCAAATATTATCTGAAAGAGGTTATGAAAATAAGATTACTAAAGGGTTAGGAGTCATTCCCGGAAATATAAAAAAATTTTCTAAAAAAAATTTAATCACTCCTCATATGGGTTGGAATAATATTCAAATTAATCAAAAGAAAAATGAAATAGTGACTAATAAATTTGACAATCAAGATTTTTATTTTGTTCACAGTTATACATTTCAAAATATTCAAAAAAAATTTGTATTGGCTTATACTAACTATGGCGGTTTGTTTCCTTCAATTGTAAGTACAGGAAATATTTACGGTGTTCAGTTTCACCCTGAAAAAAGCCATAAAAATGGTTTAAATTTAATTAAAAACTTTATTTTTAAAGCATGAAAATATTCCCAGCCATAGACATTATAGATGGCCAATGTGTTCGATTAACCAAAGGTCTTGCAGAACAAAAATCTATTTATGCAAACTCACCTGTAGAAATGGCCAAGCTATATCAAGACAAGGGTTTTGATTTTATTCATGTTGTAGATCTAGATGCCACATTAGGAAAAGGAAATAATGATAGCACTTTAAAAAAAATAAGAGACAGCATTGATATTAAAATTGAGGTTGCAGGAGGCATTCGCTCTCTTGAATCTATAAAAGAAAAAATCAATTTAGGGTTTGATTTAATTGTTATTGGAACATTAGCGATAAAAAATATGGAAGAAGTTACTTCGTATGATGGTGGTGTATTAGAAAAATTATCCATTGCCTTAGATATCAAAGACAATCAAATTGCCTCCCATGGCTGGACCGAAAAAACAGATCTTTCTTTGAATACTGTTCTTCAAACTTATAACCCACTTCCTATTAATTCTTTCTTTGTTACTGATGTGGCTAACGATGGAATGTTATCAGGTTTAAATATGGACACATTTAATTTGATTAAGAATAATACAAACAAGCCAATTACTATCGGCGGGGGTGTTAAAGACCTTAATGATATTAAATTAAGCAAAGAACAGGGCTTTGATAATGTTGTAATTGGGAAAGCTATTTATGAAAATAAAATTAATTTAGATGAGCTAGTAAAATTTAATGCTTAAAGTACGTATCATTCCTTGCCTAGATGTAATTAAGAATAAAGTTGTTAAAGGGGTAAATTTTAAAAATATTAAAGTCATGGGCAATGCTATTGAATTAGCTAAATATTATTCTGACGCAGGCGCTGATGAGTTGTGTATTCTTGATATTAATGCCTCTTTTCAAAATAGAAAAACATTTTTAAAAACAGTCGAGTCTGTTAGCAAGGTCATTAGCATACCTCTTACGGTTGGAGGGGGCGTATCCGATATAATGGATATAACAAATTTATTAAACGCCGGCGCAGATAAAGTCTCTATTAATTCTGCTGCTGTGAAAAACCCTTATTTAGTTAAGAGCGCCTCTCAAAAACATGGCTCTCAGTGCATTGTTGTAGCGATTGATGCTAAAAGACGTTCCAATTCAATGGTAGTTGTTATCAAGGGCGGTAGAGAATTTACCAATAAAAACTTACTAAATTGGTCCAAAAAAGTACAAGCTTTGGGTGCGGGAGAAATTCTTCTTACCTCAATGGATACGGATGGGGTTCAAAAAGGGTTTGATCATGAAATGCTCACAACTGTTACAAGTAATGTTTCAATACCTGTCATTGCAAGTGGAGGAGTAGGGCATTTAAGTCATTTTTATTTAGGTCACAAAACAAACGCAACTGGTCTACTGGCGGCTAGCGTTTTCCACTCTGGTAAGTACAATATTCAACAAGTCAAACAATATCTAAAAAGAAAAGGAGTTCCTGTACGAGTATGACCTACGATAAAGAAAATATATTTGCAAAAATTTTAAAAAAAGAAATTCCCTGTGAGTCTGTTTTTGAAAATGAATTTATCTTGGCTTTTAAAGACATAAACCCTCAAGCCAAGACACATATTTTGATTATCCCAAAGGGAGAGTACCTTGATTTATCTGACTTCCTTCAAAAGGCTTCAGTGCTTGATATTTCTTCATTTTGGAAATCCGTAGATGAGGTATTAGTTTTTTTAAAATTAAAAGATAAAGGGTTTCAAATTAAAACTCA
>CAYRCI010000022.1:0-18743 GCA_964422765.1 uncultured Alphaproteobacteria bacterium
CCGTCAGGCTGGGCCTATGATAGTGACGGTAATCCTACAACGAGCGCTCAAGAAGCCTTAAAAGGCACCATGGCTCCAAGTGGAGGTTATAAAGGTTTTGGAACAGGTTTATTAGTCGAAATACTTACGGCCTGTCTGGCAGGAGGGAACTTAGGAACAAAAGCCTCATCTTTTGCTGGAGAAGATGGCGGTCCACCAGCCACAGGACAGTTTTTTATTTGTATCAAGCCTGAGAAATTTAATTCTCAATATTCAAACACTCTGAGTGCTTTAATTGAATCAATTACTCAACAAGAAGGCGCCAGGCTTCCTGGCGCAAAGCGTCAGCAAGCCAATGAAAATAATAAAGATGGTTTTGTAGAAATCTCTGAATCACTCCTCGAGCGGATTCATCAAATCTAAATAATTTTCTTTATTAGCATTCCTATCGACATAGCGATAAAGAACATAAAGACATTACCATCAACTTGGGTGAGCGCAGCAATTGCCGGGCCAGGACAAAAACCAACCAAAGCCCATCCAATACCAAACATCGCAGAGCCAATGATCAAAGGGCTATCAATGTCTTTTTTGAGTTGTTGCGCAAATCCTTCTTCTTTATTAAAGAGAGGGGCCTGCATTTTTTTACCAATGAGTAAAAAAGTAGGAAGACTGATTGCAATCGCACCACCCATAACAAACATCAGCGATGGATCCCAATTACCAAAAACATTTAGAAACCCCATGACTTTTGCGGGGTTTGTCATTCCAGCGATAACTAATCCAATACCAAAAACAATCCCGCTCATCAAAGGAACAATAATATTTCTCATCATAACACCACCCAACCCAAAGATCTTGTAATCAAAACAGTCAACACCCCAGCGCCGACAAAAACACAAGTGCCTACAATTGATCTTAAAGATAAACGGCCGATACCACAGACACCGTGTCCCGAGGTACAGCCGGAACCTAGTTGTGTGCCGTAACCAACCAAGAGTCCGCCTATAATAACAATAATAGGATTTGTCGTAGGCATGTTAAACCCCAAATCCTTATAAGGAAAAAAACTGAGCAGAACAGGCGCAATGACCAATCCTATAATAAAAGTTAATCTCCAAACAAAACCATTTTTATTTACTGCAATCACATTGTAGTAAATTCCGCTAATACCAGTGTAGTTACCACGAAGTAAATACAAAATAGCAACTGCTAAACCAATTATTAATCCGCCTAATAAAGATTCAACGGGTGTAAAGTTTACTATATTCATTAATTCTCCAATTATTTATCTGTTACAGCGTAAGGAGCAAAAGTATTATCACTTTTCTTACGACCTGTGTTGATGTTCTTTGCCGGAATACCGACCATAATGCCACCTTTGGGGACATCCTTGGTAACTACTGCATTAGAACCTATTCTTGCACAATCCTGAACGACTCCTGGTCCTAAGATTTGAGCTCCTGATCCCACAATAACATCGTTAAGTAAAGTAGGATGGCGTTTAATACCAACTTGTTCAGCGGACTTAACCGCAGGGGAGACGCCCCCTAGGGTAACCCCATGATACAAAGTTACATTGTCACCAATTTCGGCAGTCTCTCCAATGACAACTCCCATTCCGTGATCAATAAATAAATTTTTACCGATCTTCGCTGCTGGATGTATTTCAATTCCAGTTAAAAATCGAGATAACTGAGAGATCATTCGTGCAATTATTTTTAAATTAATATTCCAAATAAAGTTTGCAATACGGTGAAAAAAAACTGCTTTAACTCCAGGATAGGTTAAAACTACGAGTAGCAGTGAAGTTGCAGCAGGATCCCTTCCTTTAATGGATTCAAAATATTTTTTTAAATTTTCTAACATCTTATCTATGAAATGGGGAATATAACGAGAAGTTCAAGTTACTCAAGGTATTTTGCCCTATATTCAATTGGTTAATTAATTGATAAGCTGATCTTCTATGTTTACTATTGAAAAACCTAAAGAAATTCATCTTAAAAGCTGGCAACACATTATTAATGAAAGTGCCACTTCAAATTCTTTTCAGTTTCAAGAGGTCAATTTTGACTTATTTTGGAACTGTCTATTTCGTGAGGATTTTTTTGCTTTCGCTGCTAAAAATGAAGAAAAGTTTATGGGTATTATTGTTGCTCGTATCAATGAGACCTACTATGAAAAGAATTTAGTTCTGGATGTTTTATATGTATTGCCTGATTTTAGAAAGTTGGGAGTGGCTAGATCTTTAATTAATAAAATTGAGTCTATTGCAAAAGAACAAAAACTAGATCTTGTCATAAAAGGAATAGAAAAAAGCAATTTATTAGCACAAAAGCTTTTTAAGGACTATCAAGAGGTAGTGCGAACAAGGTTTATCAAAAAAGCCTAATTGATTTTTTATCACTTATATAATATTAAGTAATTAAGATGGCAGACCCAAAAAAAAACGGCGAAAACTACGATAAACAGAATAACTGGGTATGGATAGTCATTTTAGCAATCAGCATAAGCTCTGTTTATGTAATGTCTAAAATTTTTATTCAGACACCTTGGCAGTATCTGTCGTAGCTTGTAGCTTTCGCTCAAACTCTCTTAATCTTTTATACACACTTGCTAATTCAATAATAGTGGGCCAAGATTTTAGCAAGTACTGCATTGAACCCTCCACTCTTCCAAATGCTCTGATAATTTGTTGCATCACCCCTAGAGTCACCACTCCCGCTACGATTGCTGGCGCTAAAAACACATAAGCGCTTAAAACGTTTGCTTGAAGGTAGGCAATCCTTCCAATGTTAAAATAAAGATAACGAACATAAGATAAAAAATGAATTTTGCGAACATCGTCAAACAGCTCTTCAATTGTTTTAGGGCGGATCGTTGCATCATCCTCAGCAATCACTAGCATTTTACGATAAGCCGCTTCTTGCTTTTGTAAATCGTACTCAACACCGACTAACCTTAAAAGTATGCCAAGTAAAATCAAAAAGAAAGTTCCACCAACTGACCAAATTAGGGCACCAACTACTAACCCATACTCCCACTCGCCAAAAAAGAAGATAGGGATACCAACACTCAACCCTAATAGGATTGGCAGAAATTCTATGATTACCATCACTGACTCGATTAGGCTTGTACCTAAAGACTCCATAATACGGCTAAATTTAATTGTGTCTTCTTGAACACGTTGCGCTGCTCCTTCAATTGTGCGAGCGTAGTTGTAAACGCTGTGATACCACTCCACCATCGCCGTTCTCCAGCGAAACAAAAAATGAGAGGTGAAGTAACTAACAACAACAGCAATGGCTACATAAATACCGGCCAACGTAATGAAGGATAAAAGTCCCTGCCAATACTCTTCAATGGTTATAGAGTTGGGTTCAGCTAGGGCCTTTTGGATCATGTCATAGAAGGTTCCAAACCATTCATTGATTTTTACATCAATTTGAACTTGCACCCATAGGCTACCTAAAATCGCAGCTGAACCTGCCCAAGCCCATAGAAGCCATTTGCGAACTTTAAAAAATCGAAACATGCGTTGGAGGGAAGAATATTGAAAAAAAATGATTTTTGATACTAAATTCCTGCTTCAATTGGGTTCATTATCATACCTAATTAATTCAATATACTTATTATTATGTCAAAAGTTGCAAACATTAAAAAAGTTCAATTAAACGCAACTTGTAAATATTTTGGCCCTGACTCCACTGTTAGTGAAATTGCAGACATGATGGACCTTCAAGACATTGGCGCTGTTCCCATTATTAATGAAAAAGGAAACCTTTTAGGGGTTGTTTCTGAAAGAGATATAGTAAGAAAACTAGTTAAAAGCGGGCGAGACTCAGATTTAGTTACTGCTAAAGATATTATGACCACCAAAGTTATTTCAGTAACATTAAATACCTCACTAATTGAGGCTTTAAAATTATTAAAGATTAATAATATAAGACATTTACCCATCGTAGATGATCAAAATTGCTTGATAAATTTTATTTCTCATCGAGATATCATTAATACCTCGCAAATCTCATTTAAATTTAATTGGCTCTTGTTGGGTTTTGCTGTTCTTGCAATCCCTGCTATATTTTTAATTAATTAATTATGAATTCAAACCTTAAAGGGATCATCCTTGCAGCAGGCAGGGGAACTAGATTAATGCCTGCAACACATGCTGCATCCAAACCATTGTTGCCTCTCTACGATAAACCAATGATTTACTACCCCCTAGAAACTTTAATTCGTTTAGGAATAAAGGATATACTTTTTATTGTCCGAGAAGATGATCTTAAAATTTTTAAAAATATTTTTGGCACAGGCGAACAACTCGGTTTAAATTTTAGTTATCTTATTCAACATATTCAAAAAGGAATTTCAGATGCTTATTTAATTGCAGAGGATTTTATCAATGGATCTCCCTCTGTGCTTGCTTTATGTGATAATATTTTTATGGGCAAAGAGTACTTCAATCATGCCAGTCAAGCTTTAAAAAAAATGTATGATAGCGGGTCATGTGTCTTTGGTTTAGAAGTCCCAGACCCTGAAAAATATGCGGTTGTAGAATTTGACAAAGACGGAAAGGTAGTCGGCGTAGAAGAAAAACCAACCAACCCTAAAACTAATACTATAATTCCTGGTCTGTTCTTTTTTGACTCAAAATCTACAGATTTTGCCAAGAACATAAAACCTTCAAAAAGAGGTGAGTTAGAAATTTGTGATTTATACCTTCAATATTTAAAGATCAATCAATTTAATATTGAAATGCTTAGTGGTTCAATTCAATGGTTTGATGCAGGAAGTGCAGATTCACTGTTGGAAGCAAGTAATCAATTAAAGAAATATTCGCAAAGTGTAAAAAACTATTTGGGTTATTATGAGATAGCTAGTTATGAGATGAAATTTTCATCAAAAGTGCAACTCCAACAAATTGGCAATAATCTACAATCTTCTCAATACGGTAAAAATATCCTCAATTATTTAGCTAACATTTAATATATTTCTTATCTTTTTTTAAAAGCTATTATCCCAATAAATGAAAATTAATTCCTTTTGGATAAAAAAAACCATTTACCTAATTTTCAATATTAAAAAAAGCTTAGGTTATTTAATCGTTAGTTGTTCAACATTCGCTTTTGATATAACCCTTTTAACTTTGCTTAAAAATTTTACTTCTATAAAAATTTTCATTTTAGCTGGTTTTACCTATTTTCTTGCAATTAGTATTGACTATTTATTATTAAGAATTTTTGTGTACAAAAATTCAATTCGATCAAATTACAAAGGATATTTTTATTTTCTAATTATAGCATTATCGGGTAGCGGAATGGTCTCGGTGGTGATGTATTATTTTGTAGAGGTACTTGGGTATTATTATTTGTTTGTTCGACCGGTATTGGCTATTGTGCTTGGAGTCTGGAATTATACCTTAAATACATCTTTAAATTTTAGGCGGTAGATTTATCCCCACTTAGCAGACTCGTTATTTAAAAAAGTTATTACTCTCTGTTTAAATTGTAATTTTTGGGATTCATCCTCTATCATTTTTTCAATATCAGTCTCTAAACTTGCCAGTATCCTATTTTTAGAATTCCATTTAGCCTTATCATCATCATTAAACCGCTCTCTGATTTCTAATTCATAATTTCTTTTTTCTATGTCCGGGAGAGTTTGAGGGGCAATTTCATAAATTATTCGAATAGCAATTTCCTTATAACGGTCATCTTTGAAATTTTGAGATATTTCATATTTCTTATTATTGGGTGATGTGTGAAACTCTAGCATTAATTTCTTATCTTGCGGGGTAGGGAAGCCATCAAAAATTCTATCCTCAATATTGAAAGGTTCTGGCCACTCTTTTTGGTTTGCCAAATGCAATTGTATTAGTCTAGAGCAAAACTCTTCGTTGTTTTTAATAAAGTTTGCTCTTTTTCTTAGTTCATCAATGCCTATTTCTGCAAATTGTGTGTCTTTAAAGCAATAACTTTCATTTAGTAATGTTTTAGATTTTGATCCATCAAAACTCTCACAAATTCTTTTTACACCATCATTCATTCTCTTATTGAGCTCTTTATCGTCTAAATGAAGTAAATCTTTTGGATCATGGAGAAGATTGTAAACTAAATAGTGATGGTTTTTACCTGGGATACCACCAATTAATGTTTGTGCTTTAATCGTAGGTCTTCGTCCCCAAAAAGTAGTATTGGTGAAAACAGTATTTTCTAACATAAATTTTTTTGGTGTGTCTCTATTGCGAAATTCATAACAAGCTTGCCAAATCTTAGGGCAGCGGATTGATAAAATTTTATTTAACTCTAGTGTTACGAGGCTATCAAATACAGCATCATGGGGGCCTGCATCATAAGATATAGTTATATTGTTTAATTTAAATATGTCCTCAAGTTTTAAAATAGGAAAACCCTGTTCATCAGTATTAAATTTAATATGTTCAGGACTATAGACAGATACTAATCTTAATATTTCAAAAACATCCATCCGCGTATTATTGTTGGTAACAGTCATATAAATTTCTGGCATTAAATTTTGATAAAATGCTTGCCGTAAAAATGGTTCATCAAAGTTAACGCTGTTAAAGCCAATAAAAATTGCAGAAGGTGAGGACCATTGTTGAAAAGTTTCATAGAGTTGAGCACTTGCTTCATAGTAATTAGGGTAATTATTTTTAAATAGGTTGATTGGATCTACTCCCGTTGTAATTAAAGCACCAGGCTCAAACCATTTTCCTTCGCGCAACTTACAATGAATTTCAAATTTATCTTTTACTTCAAAATTTTGGTCTGTAAGTACAGCACCCACTTGAGTAATTTGATTAAACTTATCGTTCCGCCCAGTGGTTTCTAAATCCCAAAAAATATACTGATCACTCATTTAGAAAAGTTATAAAAGTTTTTAGTATTTGGATAGATAAAGTTGGAGGATATGCAAAAAACTAGCCCCGGAGGAATATAAGTAAGGATAGGAATAAGGTTGGAGCTAGTTTTAAGATGGGTGATTTATACTAATTTTTTTTAAAAAGTCAAATTGCTGATCTTATAAAACACCTGTGCAATTTTGGCATAACTAAAATGTTGATTTTATTGACTTTTAAATAAATTTTTAATTTTTTCGTAGTATTTAAGGGAGCACTCAGCACCACAAAAATAAACCTTTTTGGGAATATCATAGAATTTTGGATCAACCCAATATAAGGGGTTATCTATTTTTTTCTCACAAACCTCGCATTTAATTGTACTCATAGTAAAATTAAAATATTAGCTCAACCACTCTGCTTTCTTCAATAGGTTCTGGATCAAAATAGGGCAGGGAGCCAGATAGTCGGCCGTTTAAATTTAAAATTTCATCATAATATTTTATCATTAATTTATTTGGACTAGCGTGGGGTGCGATTTCTTTTAAGTTTTCAATAATTAATTCAATGTTGTCTGGGTCAAATTTTGCCGCCACCCCTAAACTGGTAGCAGTGGAACGACTAATTCCCATATGACAATGTACTAACAAAGGCTTTGAAGTATCCCAGTCATCAGTAAAATCAAGTAATGCTTGCGCATGATGTTTTTTTGGCAATATAAATCCCTCTCTCGGTTCAGATATATCATCAATTAACATTTTTAGATGACGTGTTTCATTCATTCCTTTAGGAGTATCAGGTGAAAAATTTTGGTTAATAATTGTTAGCATTTTATCTGGTTGAAATTTATCAACACAGTTTTGTATATCGGCAAGACCACAGATAATAATTTTTTTTTGCATCAGGAAAGTTAATAATATATAGCTTTAATTAGTATTAAGAAAGAATATTTATTCCTATGACCACTCAATTAGAAAGTTTAAAGAAGTTATCCTCTGTCGTTGCTGATACAGGAGATATCGACTCAATTAAAAAATTTAGCCCAGATGACTGCACTACTAACCCCTCGTTGATTTTTAAGGCTGTGCAATCCAACAAATATACGAAATTAGTCACTGATGTAATCGCCACTTCTAAAAGTAGGAAGTTTAACTCTCAAACGGAACAAGTCGATTATATTGCAGATCAGTTAGCAATCGCTTTTGGTATTGAACTTACAAAGATAGTCCCCGGATACGTTTCTACTGAAGTAGATTCAGATTTATCTTTTGATACCAATGCAACTGTTGAGAAAGCAAAACAAATTATTAACAGCTACGAACAGTCCGGTGTCCATAAAAACAGAGTTCTAATTAAAGTAGCGGGTACCTGGGAGGGAATTCAAGCAGTTCGAAAATTAGAAGCCGAGGGTATTTCTTGTAACTGCACACTTATTTTTTCTTTAACCCAAGCTGTAGCATGTGCAGAAGCAGGTGCTTTTTTAATCTCTCCTTTTGTGGGAAGGATACTAGACTGGTTTAAAGCGAATACATCCAAAGACTATGACGCTTCCAATGATCCTGGTGTGGAAAGCGTAGTAAAAATTTTTAATTATTTTAAAAAATTTAATTTTAATACGGTTGTTATGGCAGCATCCTTCAGAAATAAAGAGGAGATCGTTAACTTAGCAGGTTGTGATAAGCTTACGATCAGTCCTAATTTATTGGAAGAATTAAGCCAAACAGAGGGTGAGTTAGATTTAAAGTTATCGGAGTCAAACGCTAGCCAGTCTGATATAAAAAGAATTAAAGTAAATGAGAGTTCATTTAGATGGCATTTAAATGAAAATCAAATGGCATCTTTTAAGTTAGCTGAAGGAATAAGACTTTTTAATAAGGATTTATTAAAATTAAAGGACTTAATTAAGGCTCAATTATAATATTGATAAATTTACGCCAAAGTTATAAAAATTAAATATGCTAAATAAAAATAACACATCAATTTTAAGTCGATATTCTTCTAGTAATATTGCTAAGGCTGGCTTCTTTTTATTAGGAATAATTTTGTTGTCGGTTTCCAGTAAAGTATCAATTCCATTTTACCCAGTGCCAATGACTCTTCAAACATTTGTTGTTTATTTTATTGCAGCCTCCATGGGTATAGTTGGTTTCTACTCTACTCTAGCATATGTTCTTTTAGGTTTAGCAGGACTTCCAATTTTTGCAGCAGGAGGGGGTATCGGTTATGTTATGTCCCCTACATTTGGTTTCTTATATGGAATGATTATTTCATCCTTTTTTATCGCTTACTTTTCTAAAAACTTATTTAACAAAAGTATCATTAAGCTATCTTTAGTTGTTTTTTTTGGAGCAACTATTACTTTTATTTGTGGTATCGCACACCTTTCAGGATTTATTGGTTTTGAAAAAGCGGTGAATGCAGGTTTTTATCCATTTATGTATAGTGAGTTGTTAAAAATCGCATTGGCAATTTTAGTGACCTATAGTTTAATTAAGAAAAATTAATCAGGAATAAAATTTAAAGCAATACCGTTATTGCAGTAACGAAGCCCTGTGGGCTGAGGCCCGTCTTTAAAGACATGACCATGGTGACCGTCGCATCTTGCACAGTGATATTCTTTTCTAGGTATCACTAATTTAAAATCAGTTTTAAAACCTAAAGCATTTGGCAAATAGTCAAAAAAAGATGGCCAACCAGTGCCGCTATCAAATTTCATTTCCGATGTAAATAAAGGAAGTTCACAACCGGCACATTGAAATATACCCTTTCTTTTTTCATTGTTTAAAATGCTGCTACCAGGTCTTTCTGTGCCCTCTTGGCGAAGTATATAGTACTCTTCCTCTGAAAGTCTTTCCTGCCACTCAATATCAGTGAGGTTTATTTTATCCATTGCACTTGTAATATAAGGATAAAAACAAAGAGCACCTAATGAAAATTGTAGAAATGACCTTCTTTTTAATCTGTTCATATGATTTTAAGTATATAATTATACGATGAAAATTTTATTCAGTTTTATTTTTCTTCTTATAAGCCTATCCCTGTTTGGCGCAGGAACTGATAGCAATAGTAAATCTAATGTTAGTAGTGATTATTTAAATGCAGAAAAATTAATTAAAAAAAATAATTATGAAGAGGCTATAGATTTATTATCAGAATTATTAGGTGAAAATCCTGATGGGTATACAAAATCAGACGTTTTGAACTATCTAGGGTTTGCCAATAGAAAAAAGCAAACACCAAATTACGAATTAGCTGAAAATTATTATTTAGAGGCACTTGCTCTTGACCCTAAACATATTGGGGCCTTGGAATACTTAGGAGAGCTCTATGTTGAGTTAAATCAAATAGACAAGGCTAGAGATTTGTTAGATAGGTTAAAATATGCCGCGGGGGAGAATAGTGAAGAATATAAAGAATTATTTGCCCTTATTAACAATTAAGACAAACGTTTATAGATTTTTTAAATAAATTTTGTAATTTCCACCTATGAAATTTTTAAAGCTAAGATTTGCCTACCTAATTTTCCTATTAGGGGGAGCGCTGGTATTTTTAAATTTTTATCAAATACAACAAACCCAAGATCTAAGTACCATTACTCTATCTAAAGACCTTGTCTCTCAAAATGAAATTGAAATTAAGAAACTTTCTAATTTAAAAATTATGCCTGAGCCTAAAATTTTAGAGAACTATGTCTTGAATGTTAACTCTTGTGTGCTCAATGAGTCACTAAATAACTGTGTTGCTATGGTGAAAAATATATCCACAAACACCCACGAGGATTGCTTATATTTAGCAGATGAATATAAAAATGAATTTATGGATTTGATTGAAAAGGGCGTAGATATAAAAATTAGTTGTATTAAAACTAATAAAGACCTTGCCTTTGATAGTAGTTTAGATTTGCAGGAAAATTTACTTTAAGAAACTATTTCTTTTTTGCTCTTCTTTTAGCGCGACGTTTACGAGAGCCGATTTTACGACGACCTCTGTGTTTTTTAGGATAACCCATGGGGGCGTATAATAGATTTTTCAAATCAAAAATAAAGATATTTTTTTACAATAAAGAAGGTAATTTAACTCAGTGATTAAGGTTCTGTTAGTTCTGAGCGCAGGTCTAATATTAGCTTCTAATAATGGCGCTAGAATGACTTTAGGTGTTTTTTATCCTGATATTTTATCTTCCACAATGTGGTCTGCCACATCCGTCGGTTTTACATTTGGTCTTTTAAATTTAGCTTGGGGTAGTTTTTCGCCTGTTGCAGGAGCCATAGCTGAACAAAAAGGATACGTTAAAACACTTCTTGCAGGAATGTTTCTCGTTTCTATTGGTTATTTTTTAGCATCGCTAGCAACCTCTCCACTCTTTTTTACACTATCCTTTGGAGTTGTCTTTGGTATTGCGGCTGGTGTTACTTCAATTCCTGTTATTATCGGCGGTGTCGGAAAATATTTCCCAGATGATAAATCACGAAGCCTCGTTACGGGCATTTTAACATCCTTAGCCGCTTCCGGGATGTTTATTCTAACCCCGATCAACCATCATTTAACTAGTGTGTTTGGATGGAGTAAATCTTTTCAGATATTATCCCTGTGTTTTTTAATTACATTACCGCTTGCATTCATTTTTCTTTTACCAAAACCACAGCTTGCCAATAAAAAAGAATTTACAAAGAGAAAAATTAAAGATGTCATAAACACAGCATTTCAAGATAAAAGTTATCGTTATTTAATTCTCGGTTTTTTTGTTTGTGGTTTCCATGTGGCTTTAATTTCACAATATCTTCCTATTTTTACTGCATTAAAAAATATCGATACTTCAGTTGCGGCGACTGGCCTGACCTTAATTGGACTTTGTAATATGATAGGTACAATAATTTCAGGCAAGGTATCGGGATTAATAAAAAAAAGATTTGTGTTGACATTTATTTATGCGACCCGTTCCGTAGTCATATTTTTATTAATGGTACTTCCAACAAGCCCTGCAGTAATCATCACATTTAGTTGTGTAATTGGACTTTTATGGCTATCGACAGTTCCTCCGACATCAGGGATTGTTGCTAATCTATTTGGAACTAGATACCTCTCAACTCTTTTTGGAATAGTGATGGTCTCACATCAATTAGGGGCATTTTTTGGATCTTTTATTGGAGGGTTAGTTGTAGATTTATTTGGGTCATTGAATATTGCTTGGATACTTGCAATTCTTATTTCTTTATTTTCGGCTCTTATACATTTACCCATTAAAGAAAAAATAAAATCAGAAGAAGTATTTGCTTAAGTTTAAAATAAATCCTTTTTTTATTCTCGTCTTAGGGGCAATAGCCATCGCCTTTTCGCCTATTTTTGTCAGATTTTCTGATGTCGACCCGATCATCACCGCTTTTTATAGAATATTTTTAAGTTTACCTTTTTTTCTTTTTTTTTCTTCAACCAAACTAATTGAAAAAATTAATTTTAATGTTTTTAAAAATCATTTTTTATTAATTTTTATCTCTGGATTATTTTTTGCGCTTGATTTAATTTGCTGGCACTGGTCCATTAAATTGACCACAGTTTCTAAAGCCACCTTCTTATCTAATTTAGCTCCTATTGTTGTGATCATGTATGCATTATTTTTCCTAAAAGAAAGGTTCTCTAAATTTTTTGTTATTGCTGTACTATTATCTATGAGTGGGATGTTTTTATTGCTGGGAGAGAGTTTTAAATTCAATAAAACACAGTTTATTGGTGACTTACTTGGTGTTCTAACAGCTCTTTGGTACGGCAGTTACATTGTAACCATAAGCCAGCTAAGAAAAAAATTTAATTCTACAACTATTATGTTTTTATCTGGATCGGTCAGTTCAGCATTGGTTTTTATAGCGGCATTATTGTTTGAACAAAACTTAATACCCCAGTCAGTATTTACGATTACCATTTTATTTTTACTAGGATTTATTTGTCAGTTTATGGGCCAAACTTTTATAACTTATTCATTAGCTTATTTGCCGGCATCTCTGTCATCATTAAGTTTATTGATACAACCAGTCACTGCAACGATCTTAGCCTACTTGTTCTTTGAGGAAAAATTAACCCTTATACAATTTATGGGAAGCATTCTTATTTTGATTGGAATCTATATTGCAAGAACTAAATACGAAAAATAAAGTCATTGAGGTAGTAGGTGGGTTAATTATCCAAAAAGATAAATTACTGATTGCCCAGAGAACAAAAAATACAGATCATCCTTTAAAATGGGAGTTCCCTGGCGGAAAAATAAAGCAGAATGAATCACCAAAAGATGCATTAAAAAGAGAGCTAAAAGAAGAACTAAATATAAAAATAAATAGTTTTGAATTTTTGATTGACTATTTTTATGAATATAAGATTTCCTTAAAAAAAATTCATTTATTTTTCTATATAATCAATTCTTTTCAGGGCTTGATGCAAAAAAATGTTCATCAAAATTTAAAATGGATTGAAATAAAAGACATATCTCATTATGATTTTTTAGATGGAGATAGAGAGTTAATAAATAGAATAAATAATAATGAGTTTAAAATTTACTGAAATTACCAAACCAGGATACGAAAGAATTCTTGTTGCTGAAGAGAGTATATCTGGTTTCTATAGTATTACATCAATACATAATACCAAAAGAGGTCCAGCTTTGGGGGGGTGCAGATACTTTAATTATAATTCTAACCAAGAACAGGAAACGGATGTATTAAACCTTTCAAAGGCGATGACCTATAAGAACTCACTTGCAAATTTGGACTTTGGGGGCGGAAAGGCAACAGTTAATGCAAAGGTTTCCAAGTCAAATATGTATGAACTGTTTGCTGAGGTCTTAAATAAATTAGATGGAAGCTATATTACTGCTGGTGACATAGGCATGGTAGATGAGGATTTGGTAAATTTAAAAAAATACTCCAAATTTGTTTGTAGTACGTTAGGCACGGACTCAGGACAGAGCACAGCATTTGGGGTGTTCAACGCTATGATAGGATATAATGAGTTTGCAAATAATTCTCATTCTTTGAAAAATAAAAAAATCATCATTAAAGGCTATGGCAAAGTCGGTTCTCGCCTTGCTAGTTTTTGCAAAGAACAGGGAGCTTTAATTGAGATAGTAGATTTTCAAGAAAAGAAAAATTTAATTGAAGATGATGGATATGACTTTATTGCAGATTATAAAGATACCCATTTTGATGAAATTGATATTTTTTCACCCTGCGCTACTGGCGGAGATTTAAATAATGAATTCATTAGTTTTATAAATACAAAAAAAATTCATTGTATTTTAGGGGCGGCTAATAACCAATTAGCCGACAACTCTATTGAGCAAAAAATCCATGACTTAAATATCGTATATTGTCCTGATTACTGCGTAAATGCGGGAGGTGTGATAATACTAGCACTTCGCTCTAGTATCAAAGAAGACTTAGAGTATTCTGACCCCGAGGCCAGGCAAAAGCTAATTGCTATTAAAGATCAACTTAAAAATATTCTAGAATTATCCAAAGCTAAAAATCAACTTTCAACAATTTCTTCCAATGAATTAGCTGAGAGGGGCTTTAGATAGATGAATTATTTTCAAATGTTTCTAAGACCCGATCAAAAAGAAAGAATGAGTTTTTTAGGCTACTGGATTATATCGCTAATAGTTTGGTCATTTATGTTAAACATTAGTTTAATTATTGTGATTGTATTTAGTGTGGTGGGTTATCATCTTATTTGTAAACCGATGGCCTTTTTAATGTACAAATTAAAAAATTTTTTAGTTAAAAATATATTCGACGGTTTTGATATATTTGAGGCCTACTATGCCGGACTGGAGTCCGGCAGAATAGTGAGAGTAATTGTTAAATTTTCTTTTATCCTGCTAATTTTTACTATTGCAAGACTGGCGATGGAGTCGTATCTAGCCTTTATTGTTTAGGCTTTATCTCCATAATCCTTTATATGGTCAGGAATTCTCTTATTGGTTCCGTACATAAAGTGATTAGACATATTTTCCTTAAAGCGCATTGCCGGAGGGTTTTTGCCCATAACTTCCGCAACTTCCCTTATTAGCATTGGATTTGCACCACAGCATACCCCTAAGTATTTTACGTCTAAGTCGTAACACGTCTGCGCAAACTGTCGAATTTCATAACGGTTAGTAAATAAAGGGTCCAACGCAGTTGGGAATGTTCTTCCATGAGGTGCGGGACAAGTACAATTAGAATAATCATCTAAATTAAAGAATGTGGGTTGCTTGCTATTAGTTCTATAGGGAATAGGTAGCGCTCCCACATGACATTTTACTTTGGATCTAATTTCCTTAATGTACGGGAGCATGGTTTCAGGGCCTCGAAAACAATTTAAACCCACAACATCCGCACCCAGTTGTTCAAGTTTTAAACAGGTATCCAGTGGGGTAATGCCATCACGCATGATATTTTCTCCCATTGGAGCTATTGTTAATACACAGGGTAGTCCAGTTTTTTTCATCACTTCGAGGGCGCAAAATGCCTCTTCAGCAAAATAAAAAGTTTCACCGATGATCATATCAGCGCCTTCTTCTACAGCCCATCCAACCATTTCCTCAAACATAGATCGAACATCCTTTTGAGATTGAGGATCTTGGGGATTCCAAATATTAGTATTAGAAATATTTCCAGCCATTAAATTAGGCTCAGTTCCCGTTGGTACATCATGGGCAACTTCTTTTGCTATTTTTAATGCAGCTCGGTTAAGAGGCTCTAATAAATCCTCTTTGCCAATCACTCTCATTTTTTCACGATGACCATTATATGTAAATGCCTCAACAATATCAGATCCTGCATGTTGAAAATCTTTATGCAGAGTTCTCAGTGCTTCTGGATACTCTAATGCAACCTCTGGAACAAATTCACCCGCTGTGAGGTAGCCTCGACGCTCCATTTCAAATAAAAACCCCTCAGCGCAAATAGCACCTTCTTGATTCAATCTTTCTATTAGTGTTCTTTTCTTAGTCATTTTAACCTGTTCTATATAATTAACTTAATTCTTTATAACAAACATAAATTCTAGAAACAATAGTTATTATACAAAGAATAAAAAAAGCTAACCCTATGAAATTAAAATATGAGGGTAAAATCAGACATAAAATCATAAATATAATGGTTTCTGTTCCCTCGATCAAACCTGATGCATAGTGAAAGCTTTTATTTATTTCATTTTCCTGATTGTTTGAATGGGAATATTGATGGATCTGATGTTGGATTGCTGCCCTAGCTAAAAAAGTTGTTCCGGTTCCAATAAAAGAAAAAAGCAATAAGGCACTGACTATAAGCTTGTCAGGACTACTTAAGCCATAGCTTAGAACAAACCCGGCATAGATTATAAAATCAGCAACAATATCCAAATACCCCCCCCGTGGGCTGGGGGAGGTTAATCTTGCCATTGCACCATCAACGCCATCACTTATTCTATTTAAAATTAAAAAAACTAAAGCTATTTTAAAAAACTGAAGATAAATACAAGCACACATTAGGATCCCAAAAATAAATCCCACAAAAGTTATATGATCTGGTTTAGTATATTTTAATAGATACCTTGCTATTAATTTCAGCGGGTATTGTATAATTTTTTGAATGGGGCGATCAAACATCTATGCTTTCTTTCTTTAGGTATAATACTACAATTAAATTATGAGCCAAGATATCCCGTTTATAATTGCTTTTTTAGCTGGCGTATTTAGTTTTTTATCGCCCTGTGTACTTCCGATTGTACCAGGTTTTATATCTTATATCGCAGGAAAATCATTTTCTGATCTTCAATACTCAAATAGTAAAGACAAACTAAGTCTAATTTCTATAATTTCACTTTTTGTATTAGGGTTTTCAATTGTTTTTATCTTAATGGGGGCGTCTATTGACTTATTAACCCAACAATTATTTAACTATAAAAAACAGCTTAATGTATTTTCTGGAATATTAATTATTTTTATGGGTTTATTTTTTTTAGGAGTTTTAAAAATTCCATTTTTAAATTTTGAAAAAAAATTAAATATTCAATCTTTACAAAATAGTATTTTTTTTCCTTTCTTAATCGGCATAGCCTTTGCATTCGGATGGAGCCCATGTATAGGCCCAATTTTAGGAGCCGTACTTTCTATTGCCATCAATGATAGTGTTGATGGTATTATTCTTTTAGCCTTTTACTCCCTTGGTCTAGCATTACCTTTTATTCTTGTAGGCTTGCTTATAGGTAGATTAATTCAACTAATTCGCTATATAAATAAATTTATAAAGATATTTCAAATAATTGCCGGATCTATCCTAACTATAACAGGAGTATTGATTTTGAATGGTTCTATCCAAGCTATGGGGTTTAAGTTAAATTCAATACTGCCATCTTTAGAAATGCTATTAATTTAAGTGCTCCAAAATAAAAAATATTTTTTAATCTCTTTTGTAATATTTTTATTGATATTAGTTTGGATAGTATTTTTTTTAAATAAAGAATTTTTTACTTTAGAATTTTTATTTCAAAACGTAGATAAGTTAAATAATTTTATTAATCAAAATACCTATTTTTCATTTTTTTTATTTATTTTATCTTACTTAATTTTAGTAGTTTGTAATTTTCCAGCCGCTTCACTACTTTCCCTCACGGGCGGTTTCTTATTTGGAACTTGGCTTGGCGGTATAGCAATTATAATAGGAGGTACGCTGGGATCTTTTATTGTTTTTTTATTAGCAAAGTTTTTCTTTTTAGATTTTATCCATAAAAATATACTTAAAAAATATCCTAGAGTACCAAACTATTTCAGAAGTAATGATGTCGAGTTAATGATGTTAATTCGATTGATACCAGGTATTCCATTTTTTGCTCAAAATTTAATTCTTGCTGCATTAGGAGCGAATAATCAAAAATTTTTTATCACAACTTTGCTCGGTGTGACACCCTGGGCATTTATATTTGCAAGCATAGGGCAGGGCTTAGATGAAATTTTTTATCATCAAAAAGCGATAAGTCTAAATTTAATGATGCAGCCTAATTATATTATTCCTATAGCCATTATTATTATCTTAATTTTATTGATACTTTTTTATAAAAAAAAATTTAAAAAAATTATTTAATTACAATTAATAATTTTGTTTTTTAAATCTGTAAATTTGCCTATTAACAAAGGGGCATACCCACATTCATTGAAAAATCTATTTTCAAAATTTAATCTTTGATCTGGATTGATTATCATCAACATAGCCCCATTAGTTTGGGGATCGTAAAGTATTTTTTCAAAATTACTGTTATTTGAAATTGAAACATATTGTTTCATTGCATTCATATTGTTATCAAATCCAGTGCTTTTAAAATCTTTAAGTATCTCAATGTTTTTGTTTATTAAAATTTCTTCTGTTAAGTCCAAGCTAGCACCTACGTTAGAACTCATACAAATATCACCTAAATGAGATGCCAATCCAAATCCACTTATATCTGTCATTGCGTTGCAATTATTCTCTAGCGCTATATTAGCAGCACTTTTATTGCTCAAAGATAGCCAAAAAAGTAATTGTTCAAGTTCCTGTGATCCTAATAGTTTGCAATTTTGATAATTAGCAGCCAGTAGGTACCCTGTGCCAAGGGGCTTAGATAGGTAGATTAGATCATTAATTTTTGCATTACTTTTTGATGTTAGAGAAGCAAAAGTACCGTTCATTGTAATGGTGGTTGCTGGCTCATCGGTTTGATAACTGTGTCCAGCGGATATGATTGCATTATCATAAGTAGCTTCTTGTTTTATACCTTCAATAAAATGACTTAGGTAAAATTTTTCTACTTTATCTGTTGAGAAGGGGATGCCCACAGATATACTTAAAGAATGTACTTTACCACCTCCTGCTAAAATATCATTTTGGGAGTGAAAATAACTAATTCTACCAAAATCAAA
>CAYRCI010000023.1:0-18211 GCA_964422765.1 uncultured Alphaproteobacteria bacterium
ATTTACAAAAACAAAAAATCTTTTTTCCATTACTAGGTGCATTAGTCGGCCGACTCGCTCAAAATCGAATTCCTATCATAATTGATCACGTATTGGAAAATAATGAAGATGGCCTCAAAGCACTGGGAGCCGCTGCTGCCTCTACTGGTGCGGTTGGTTTATTTCATATCAGCAATGTTACCCCCGAAGCAGATCGGTATGGGAATATTAACAGGTTAGAAGTTCTTGAAATCACCAAAGACCTGTTAAATGCTGAATGGTCATATTTGGGTGATGGAGAGATTGGCGAGAAAGTAGACTGTATTGCTTTGGGGTCTCCCCATTTCTCCTATGAAGAGTTTGAGGAGTTAGCTACCCTTTTACCCACTAAGCCCTTTGCCATCCCTTTTTATGTTTGCACTTCTCGATTTGTTTATAAAATGCTTGAAGATAAAGGCATTTTAGAAAAAATTTTAGCCTGCGGTATTACCATAGTTCAGGATACTTGCGTAGTCGTCACCCCTATTCTAAAGGATATACGAGGAGTATTGATGACCAACTCGGGTAAATTTGCTAACTACTCGCTCCCCAATACTGGTTATCGTTCCGTATTTGGGTCTTTGTCTGATTGTGTTCAGTCCGCTATCAAAGGAAAATTGATCAATGATCGATTATAAGATTAAGAATTTAATTTCTGGAAATTGTAATGGTCCGGTTTATTGCTTGAAGCCATTTAGCTTTTGGGGTGGTGTTAATGTTAACACAGGAGAGTTAATTCAAAAAAATCATCCTGATATCGGATTTAGTTTAAGTAAAAAAATTATTGCCGTAAAAAATTTTATCGGGTCTAGTTCAAGTGCCTCTGTCTTATTAGAGCTGATTAGAAAAAAAATAGCCCCTAGCGCTATACTGATGGAAGATATTGATGCTATTGTATGTCTAGCATCCATAGTTGCGGAAAACTTACAATTAAGCCCCATTCCAATGTATCAAATCTCAAACATTGAGGAGCTCCATTTGAAAAATATTTCATTAAATGAAAAAGGTATAAGTTTTGAAATCTAATTTTAGAAAATTTTATTTTTTAATAATACTCTCAATTTTTTTTGCAAATAAAGTTTTCTCATTAACTTTTAAAAATGGTGAAGCACAAATAGATTTAATTAATCTTAAATTTAATAGTGGCTACTTTAAACAGATAAGTGCCAAAGAGGATTATTCGTATCAACCTGAATCTACTAATGTTCGATCGGGTTCAATCAGTCAAAGATTTGAGATCCACCACGGTGATTGCGGCCAGGACCCTGGATGGAGTGACTGTTTAAACGACCGTCAAAGAGTTGAGCGCGGATATGATACTAATTTATGGAAAGATCAAATTGTTTGGTATGGATTTAGTGTTTACTTGCCTCAAAATTTTGAGGCTATTTCACCTTCAAATACCATATTAGGTCAAGTAAAGTTAGTGAGCTATCGACAGCCTTTGTGGAATTTTTATGTATCTAAAGATATTTTTTTCTTTGAGGCAAATGCGAGTTTTTCTAAATGCGATCTAATTCCAACAAAAGATATGCTTGGTAAATGGACCGATATAGCATTGGGAGTTGACTATTCTACTAATAAAGGATTTTTAATGGGGGGTTTTGAAAAAAATTATTTTTATGAATTATGGGTCAATGGCAATAAAGTAAACTGTAATTTAGCTGGCAAGCCTGTTTTAACAAAAAAAATGATAAATGAAACTCAAAGAGACAGAGTCGATTTTCATTTTGATTGGGGGATTTACCATAGCTATGTTAGTAGGTGGTTAGATAAAAATAAAACTAAGGCTTTAAACCTTGAGGGCTTTACTGATAAGCATGAAGACTCAGGTATTGTTGTGTCCTCCAAAACTAATAGCCCATTTGAATTTGATTGGGGGGTAGAAATACCCACACAAACAGTCTATTACGACGAAATTAGAATTGGTCCTACTCGTCAAAGCGTAGATGTTCGAATACTAGAAAAAAAATTGGACTTTATTCCAGTGGATTAAATTATAAAAAACTATTTAACCAGTTTTTTAAATCCGCCTCTGAAGATAGCCCAATTTTTGTATCAGCAATGGATCCATTTTTAAAAAGGATCATTGTTGGGATACTACGAATACCAAAGTTTGCTGGAGCCTCAGGGTTTTCATCAATATTTACTTTTTTGACGGCTACCTTTCCTTCAAACTCAACAGAGACATTCTCTAAAATGGGTCCTAATGCCTTACAAGGACCACACCATTCTGCCCAAAAATCAACCAAAACAGGCTGATTGTTAGAATTATCAATTACACTTTGTTTAAAAGATGAATCGCTTACTTGTTCAATAGACATACTCTTAATATGGGTGTTAGTTTTGATTTTGCAAATACAAATCTTTTGTTCCAACGTGTTGATTGATAGTGGAAGTTTCAAAACCGTATAGAGAATTATTCAAAGAAGCATTTTTCCAGTAATCCTGGATATTAAATTTAAAGGGATAGGAGTCGAAGGCCCCCTTGCGAACAATATGACAACCTTGAAACTGAGTGTTGGGATGATCGCTTGGAAATTGAATAAGTTGTTTATCTAATATTTCTACATCTGGTCTATTTCCTTGGGATCGAGTAAAAAGCAAATTTTCAATTTCTTTGTATTGATGAAAAAATTTAATTCCTTCATTGATTTCTTTTGTAAAATTCAAATTCCAAAGGTTGTCAGTATTAATGACTAAAATGTCATCGGTTTGTACTTTTTTTATACCTCCACCAGTTCCTAGGATATTTTCTTCATAGGAAATTTTAATATGGGGAAAATGATGTTCAATATAGTTGCGTAATTGATCTGCTAAATAGTGAGAATTAATAAAAATATTATTTAGAGTAACCCTTTCAGTAATCTTAATAGCATACTCTAATAAAGTATTTTTTTTAATTTTTAGTAGGGGCTTGGGAATATCTTTCGTTAATTCATTCATTCGTGAACCGAATCCCGCCGCTAAGATCAAAGCATCCATAGTGTTAAGTTGTTTTTTTTATAATTTCTTGAAAGATTTCTCGTAAATCCCATAGGCGAAGTAGATTGACGTGTTTTAATATTTGTGCCCAGGTAGTTTTCCGATATTTTTTTAGGTACAAGGTTTTACCTTTATTATGGAGTTGTACCCAATTGCCCAAAATTCTCATATTCCTTGCCAGACTTACCAAATGAATACTTTCTTTAGTCTCTTGGACAGATTTTTTTTGTAGGCGGGCATAATTTAAAATTAACTTTTCTTCAGTTGCGGCAGAGTATTGTCGTCTCGCATCGAATATTAAGGAAGCAATATCAAGGTGGGGATGGTTATAGTGAAGGTCTTGATGGTCAATCACATATAAAAAACCTTGATAATAAATGAAATTATCTAAAAAATAATCACCGTGGGTTAATGTGGGCTTGTATTTAGCAAGACTAGTGAAATTTTTTTTTATGGAAAGCTGTATAAGCCTATTGAGGTAATATCCGATTTGTAGTTTATGCTCATAGTGCTCAATATAAGTTTCTACTCCACGACTCGCGTCTTTTATTAAATTAGTAGTGGGTTTTAGAGGTATTCCTGAAAATTTTTTTCTTGGTGCTTGAAGTTTGATTAGGGATTTTACAGCTTGAGATAAAATATTTTTTTGATGATCTTTCTTATAATATTTAGCGGCATTCGCGATGGGGAAATAGTCCATGACCACACATTTATGATGAGAGCTTTGGTCAATTATTTCAGGGGTATCGACATTTTGATTTACTAATACCTCTGTGGCTCGAACATATTTTTGATATTCACTAGGTTTATTGTGAAAAGAAAGCATTAAAATTTTTTGATTTGCGGTTTTACAAACTTTAAATACTTTATCCGAGGCGTCGGAATTAAAGGGAAGAAAAGATCCAACCTTAATATTTTTTTGTGATAAATATTTTTTTATATTAATTAAATCTAATTTATTTGACGAAGCCATTGTGTATTTTGGGATTGCATTTCAATCACGCGCTTTTTGTTATCTTGGATTATCTTAATAAACATTGCCTCACGTGCATATCTCTTTTTTAATTCCTCAAAGGGCCATTCAACTAAGATACAATAATCTACAATGTAGTCTTCTAAATCCATTCTTAGGGGTGTGTCCACTTGATAAAAATCAAAATGAACAATATTTAATTTTGCAAAATTATAGATGTGTTCTCTTTGGTAGGTAGGACTTCCTTGAAATTCAAAGGATGATTTATACTGATCGCTAATCGCCTCTAGCAAGTATCGAATAAAGGTAGTTTTACCAGCGCCCAGTCCCCCTTCGAGAAAAACAATTTTTTGATGTTCTAGTGACTTTGCAAGTGATTGAGCAATAGGATGAAGTTTTAGTTCAGTAGGAATTTGAAAGACTGAGCTCAATTAAGCTAAGGATTTAAAATCCGAAACTAAATCTAAAGCCTCCCATGAAAAAGCGCCTGTTTGGATATCATGAGATCTTCCAAAGTGCCCGTAAGCTGCAGTTGCTTGGTAAATTGGCGTGTTTAGCTGTAATTTTTCACGAATGCCCCTTGGGGTTAAGTTCATGATTTCTGGAATGGCCGCTTCAATTTTTGCCTCGTCTATATTATTGGTCCCTTGTGTATTAACATAAATAGACAAAGGTTTTGCTACGCCAATTGCATAAGAGAGTTGGATAGTACACTGAGAACTTAAACCTGCTGCCACAATATTTTTTGCCAGGTAGCGTGCCGCATAGGCAGCTGATCTGTCTACCTTAGTTGGATCTTTTCCTGAAAAGGCACCACCGCCATGAGGGGCCGCTCCTCCATAAGTGTCCACAATAATCTTTCTTCCTGTCAAACCAGTATCGCCGTCTGGGCCACCAATCACAAAATTTCCTGTGGGATTAACATAGTAGTCTTCATCATTGAGATCTTTTAAAAGCTCTGCAGGGATGGATTGTTTTAAAGCTGGGGTTACAATTAATTTCACATCTGCTGGGCTTAAACCTTCCGCGTGCTGAGTAGAGATCACCACTGATTTCACTTTATACGGTTTTCCATCTTTGTATTCTAAGGTAACTTGACTTTTAGAGTCAGGTTCTAGACCTTTAAGCGTACCATCTTTTCTTCCCACAGCCATTAATTCTAAAATTTTATGAGAGTAATAAATAGGTGCAGGCATTAACTCTGGAGTTTCTGTGCAAGCATATCCAAACATGATGCCTTGATCGCCAGCGCCCTCATCTTTATTCGAAGAAGAGTCTACGCCCATGGCAATATCTGCAGACTGACCATGTAGATAGTATTCCACATCCACATTCTTCCAGTGGAAGCCTTCTTGCTCATAGCCAATATCTTGAATGCAGTCTCTTACTTTTTGAATAATTTCCTCTTTGTCTTGATCTACTGGACCGCGAACCTCTCCCGCCAATACAACTTTATTGGTAGTGGTCAGTGTTTCACAGGCAACTCGGGCATAAGGGTCTTTTGCAATAAAATGGTCCACGACCATATCCGAAATACGATCGGATACTTTATCGGGGTGGCCTTCAGAAACTGACTCGGAGGTAAAAATATAATCTTTTCTCATTGCTAGTACCTGTAACTCTCTTTCTTATAGGGACCTTGTTGAGGAACGCCAAGATAATCGCTTTGTTTTTTGGACATTTCGGTTAGTTTTGCACCGACTTTTTTTAAGTGAAACATTGCAACCATTTCATCTAATTTTTTAGGCAAAACATAAACTTTATTCTCGTAGTTTTGGTGATTTTTCCATAATTCCATTTGTGCTAACACCTGATTGGAAAAGGAGGCGCTCATTACAAAGCTAGGGTGACCCGTGGCATTACCTAAGTTTACTAAACGACCTTTAGAGAGAATAATTAATTTCTTTCCATCGGGAAAAGTGACTTGGTCAACCTGAGGTTTAATTTCCTCCCACTTATAATTTTGCAAAGAGTCAATTTGAATTTCATTATCAAAGTGTCCAATATTACAAACAATGGCTCGGTCTTTCATTTCTCGCATATGATCTTGCGTGATAATATCGGTATTGCCAGTTGCGGTCACAAAAATATCAGCATACTTACAAGCGTCATCCATGGTAACCACTTCATAGCCTTCCATCGCTGCTTGAAGTGCACAGATTGGATCTACCTCTGTGACTTGCACACGCGCTCCGGCGCCTCGAAGACTGGCAGCACTGCCCTTACCCACATCCCCAAAACCACAGACTACAGCAACCTTACCGGCCATCATCACATCGGTGCCTCGGCGAATACCATCCACTAAACTTTCTTTACAGCCATAGAGATTATCAAATTTACTTTTTGTAACTGAGTCATTCACATTAATAGCGGGGACCTTCAGTAGACCCTTCTCTGCCATTTGTTCTAATCGATGAACACCCGTTGTAGTTTCTTCCGATAGGCCTTTTACATTTTTTAATAAATCAGGGTACTTTTCATGCATTCGCACTGTTAAATCGCCGCCATCATCTAAAATCATATTAGGCTTCCAGCCGTCCGCCTCAATAGTTTGATCGATACACCACCAAAATTCTTCTTCGTTCATTCCCTTCCAAGCGAAGACAGGCGTTCCACTTTGTGCGATCGCCGCCGCCGCATGGTCTTGGGTTGAATAAATATTACAAGAGCTCCATCGACACTTTGCACCCAGCGCCACAAGTGTTTCAATGAGCACCGCAGTTTGAATTGTCATGTGAAGACACCCCATAATATTTGCTCCAGCTAAAGGTTTAGACTCCCCATACTGCTCGCGGATGGCCATGAGTCCTGGCATCTCTGTTTCTGCAATTTCAATTTCTTGTCTTCCGTAGTGATGTAGGGAAATGTCTTTAACTTTATAGTCCAATGAATGCTCCTTTTTTAGCTAGATTGATATCGATAAAACACGATTTAGATAGTATTTTCAAGACCTTTTTATCCTTGGTCCTAATTGTTGAATAACCTTACCGGCCTTCGTATTTCCATTCTCCAAAGCCTCCTCAATGGCGTGTCCCAAAAGATATGTCTCCAAAAAACCAGCAGCAAAATTATCCCCTGCGCCAGTAGTGTCTAGGACCTTGCTAATTTTATGACTAGGTCGATGCCTAACTGTCTCCCTTTCAAAGTAGTATGCACCCTCAGCGCTTGCAGTCATAACAATTTTTTTATTAAAGTTTTGAAAAAATGCAGAAACATCCGCCATTGTTTCAGACTCGGTGAACATTTTTGCTTCATCAAAATTACAAAATACTAAGTCAACGTATTCGGTTATAAAATCTTTTAATTCATTGCGATGTCGATCAACACAAAAAGGATCCGAAAGTGATAAAGAAGTTTCAATTTTATTTTGTTTTGCAATCTGCCCCACCTTTTGTAGGGTTTGCTTCGTTAGTTCATGATCCCACAAATAAGACTCCATATAAATGTGATTGAATTGTTTGAGAGCGTCTTCGTTAATTTCATCTGGGCGTAACTGTGAACCAATACCAATATGAGTTGCCATAGTTCTCTCCCCGTCTGTTGATACTAAAATATTACAACAACCTGTGGGAAGGTCATTTTCTTTGATTACGCCTTGATAGGTTATATTGGCCTGCTCTAAATCCTGGATAAAGGCTTTGCCGTACTCATCGTTACTCACCTTGCCATAAAAAGCTGCCTCGTGAGTCGAATAATTGAGCTCATGAATTGTATTACAAACAGAGCCCCCAGAGGTAATGAGTGGTTTTTCAAAATGAGATCGGATAACTTGAATTTGGTCCTCCTCAATCAAGGTCATGGACCCCTTATTTAGCTGGAGCTTTTGAATAACATCGTCTTGTACCTGACAGATGACATCCACTAAAGCTGTTCCAACCCCTAAAATTTTTTTCACATCGAAAACATAAAGATTAAATGGTAAATCGCTATTAATAAATTGTCATCAGGCGTGAAAAAGGAAACGAATCTTTAAAGGTTATCTTCTTTTAAAATCCCATAATTTTAGGGGTTTTGTTTAAAAAGATTTGTTACCCAAAAAAAATATATAAAAACCTGTGAATATTTTTAATTTAAATGTGGGCAGAATCATAAAATTCTATTTGAATTTAGTGACTTTTAAGAATAAATAACATTATCATTTGACTATTAACATCTATGGGTTGTATAGTCATAAAGCAAGTAGCACTAGATCTAGTGTTTTTTTGCATGATATACACATAAATTGGTAGGTAGAATGGAAACTGGAAATAGCGCTCAAAATCTTGATAAATCATCACAAAACACAGTCAAAAATAAAGAAAATCAAGAGATTAACCTACTTAGCTTAAGCGTTGTTCGCCGAGATGGCTCCATTACGCCCTTCAAATCCGATAAAATTGCTAATGCTATTCGCAAGGCTTTTCTTGCGCAAACTGATATTCGAGACAATCAAGAAGTTGATAAAACCGTTAATTCCCTTACAGAAACTGTAACAGCTGCGCTTACCCGCCGTATCGCCAATGGCGATATGATCCACATTGAGGATATTCAAGATCAAGTTGAACTTGCTTTGATGCGAGGAGAGCACCACAAAGTAGCGCGAGCCTATGTACTCTACAGAGAGCAACGCTCCAAACAAAGATATAAGACTTCACAATTAAAAGAACAGGTTGGGGCGCGTGTATCTACCATGGCCGTTACCAAAAGAGATGGTCACAAGGAAGAAATCTCCCTTGAAAAAATTACTAACCGAATTGCCGTGCTATCCAATGGACTGGAAATTGACCCGATTATCGTAGCTCAAAAGGCAATCCAAGGTTTGTACGATGGTATCACCACCAATGAAATTGATACCTATTTAGCTGAGACGGCTGCTGCGCTGACTGTGGAACACCCAGACTATTCTTACCTAGCTGGAAGAATTAAAGCTAATGCGCTGCATAAAGAAACTCCAGGGTTTGCGATCGCCAGTAAGAACTTACATCAAGATGGTTTATTGCGCGATGAGTACTATCAAAAAGTGATGGAGAATGCGAGTGAGATTGAGAAAATACTAGACTATGATCGAGATTACTTCTTCGATTACTTTGCACTTACAACCTTACTACGCGCCTATTTATTAAAATTCAATAACCAGACTATCGAGCGCCCTCAAGATTTATGGATGCGTGTTGCATTATGCGTTTCAGGTGATCGTTTTGATTTTATGAAAGTCAAACAAACCTACGACTCTCTCTCCCAAGGTTTTTATACGCATGCTACGCCCACTCTATTCAATAGTGGTTTGAAGATGCAACAGCTCTCTTCTTGCTTTCTCATTGGCATGGAAGATGACTCTATTGAGGGTATTTTTAATACAGTTAAAGATTGCGCTTTAATCTCTAAGACTGCGGGGGGCATTGGGCTTCATGCGCACAATATTCGCGCGGGTGGTAGTCGCATTAAATCTACCAACGGCAAGTCCAACGGATTAATTCCCTTCCTTAAAATATTCAATGAAACAGCCCGCTCTGTCGATCAGGGGGGTGGCAAAAGAAAAGGCTCATTTGCTGTGTATTTAGAGCCTTGGCACGCCGATATCGAAGCCTTTTTAGAGCTTCGAAAAAACACTGGCGCAGAAGAGTTTAGAGCAAGAGATTTATTTTATGCCCTTTGGATCCCTGATCTTTTTATGAAGAGAGTGGAAGAAGATGGTAACTGGACACTGATGAGCGAGCATGAGTGTCCTGGTTTATCCGATACCTACGGAGCAAAATTTGAAGAGCTGTACACCAAATATGAAGGTGAAATGCCCGATTTAAAAAGAATTAAGGCAAGAACGCTGATGTCTAAAATTATTGAAGCTCAAATTGAGACTGGTCAACCTTATATGCTTTACAAAGATGCGGTTAATGAAAAATCTAATCAAAAAAATATCGGTGTTATTAAATCCTCTAATCTGTGCGCCGAGATTGTCGAGTACTCTGAAAAAGATGAAACGGCCGTTTGTAACCTAGCGTCCATCGCACTGCCAAAATTTGTTAATGAAACAGGTGATTATGACTATCAGCACTTGTATCAAGTAGCAAAACTTGCAACCAAGAATTTAGATCAAGTAATTGATATCAACTATTACCCAACCACGAAAACTGAAAACTCCAATAGTCGTCATCGCCCAATTGGGTTGGGAATTCAAGGTCTGGCTGATGTTTATTTTAAAATGAATATTGCCTATGACTCTGAGAAGGCAATGGACATCAACAAAAAGATTTTTGAAACAATTTACTTTGGTGCGCTCGAGGCATCCATGGAGCTGGCAAAAGATAAGGGCGCCTATTCTACCTTCAAAGGATCTCCTTTATCGGAAGGTAAGTTCCAATTTGATATGTGGGGAGTACGACCTTCTGAGTTGTGGGATTGGAAAGGTTTAATGGAGAAAATCCAAAAGCACGGTGTCAGAAATTCACTCACCACTGCATGTATGCCTACCGCCTCAACAGGTATTATTCTCGGCAATACCGAAACCTTCCAGGTGCAAACATCCAATATCTACAAAAGACAAACACTCTCAGGGGAGTTTTTGCTGGTGAATAGATACCTAGTAAAAGAATTAATGAACCGCAATCTATGGAGCAAAGAGTTACGTGATCAAATAATTTTGGAAAACGGCTCTGTGCAAAACATCCCTGGTTTTCCGGAAGATTTAAAAGAAACCTATAAAACAGTATGGGAGACTTCTCAAAAAACTGTGATTGATATGGCTGCAGACCGTGCGCCGTTTATTGATCAAACGCAATCCATGAATTTGTGGCTAGCCACCCCTACATTTGGTAAGGTGAACTCCATGCATATGTACGCTTGGAAAAAAGGTTTAAAAACAGGTATGTATTATCTCCGCAGTCGATCTGCGGTGGACGCGGTTAAAATAACAGTCTCTTCAGAAAAGCAGGCAAAAGATGCTTTTATTAAAGAGGCCCAATCCAATGAGCCGGAGGATTGTGTTACCTGTAGTGCGTAAACTAACTATTCAATTTTTATCAAGGAGCGGGCAATGATATCAAAAGGTGTAAAGTCCATTTTTCCTATTCAACATAAAGAAATATGGGATCGTTACAAACAACACGTCCAAGCATTTTGGACACCAGAAGAGGTTTCTCTTCAAGATGATTTAAGAGATTTAAAAACTCTCAACGAGGGGGAAAAGCACTTTATCAAACACGTCTTAGCTTTCTTTGCTAATTCCGAGGCGATGATTAACGAAAATCTAGCTTCTCGTTTTTACAATGAAATTTTAATTCCTGAGGCACGATGTTTTATTTCGATGCAAATGCTTAATGAGTCTATTCATGCAGAGATGTACGGCCTCCAAATTGAAGCCTATGTGGAAGACTCCATTGAAAAAGACGGTCTATTCAGCGCTATCCAAAATGTAGCGTGTATTAATAAAAAAGCACAGTGGGTTTCCAAATGGTTGAACGGAGATCAAAATTTATTAATGCGTTTAATTGGCTTTGGATTAGTAGAGGGTTTATTTTTTGCAGGGTCCTTTTGTGCGATTTATTATTTTCGCAAAAGAGGGTTGTTGCCCGGTTTAGCCCTCTCCAATGACTGGATTGCCCGCGATGAGGGAATGCACTTTAGTTTTTCTGCGTTAATGTACAAAACCCTGAGTAACAAATTTAAAAATGGTACAATTACCGATACAGACATCAAATCCAAAGGCCTTATCCCGGGTCTTGTCTCTCAGTCTCAGTTTGAAGAAATTGTTCGCGAAGCTGTCGAGTTTGAAAAGGAATTTGTGACCGATGCCCTACCGGTAGATTTAATTGGCATGAATAAAGAGATGATGTGTATGTACATTGAAGCTGTTTCAGACAGAATTGCTGATTTATTTGGTTTTGAGCGCGTCTTTAATACTGAAAATCCCTTTGATTTTATGCGTGCACTGGATGTTCAAAACGTGACGAACTTCTTTGAAAAACGCGTATCAGAGTACCAGCGACCCACCGATCGCTCTTTATCTTTTGATGAGTCTTTCTAATTGGACGCGACGATCTACACTAAAGAAAATTGTATTTTTTGTACGCGCGCTAAAGCGGTCTTAGAACCCTACAATCCTAAAGTTTTAAAACTGGATGAAGACTTTAACCGAGAGCAGTTCTTTGAGGTATTTCCAACAGCCAAAACCTTCCCGCAAATCATCATTAATGGTGAAAAAATTGGTGGCTATACTGAACTAGAAAAGTGGATGGCCTTCAACAAACCTGACGAAAATTTTTAGTGGCTCCAACCAAATACCAAGAAATACTTGATTTCTGGTTTAAGGAATCCTCCTCTAAAGACCACTGGGCTAAAAACGATGAATACGATCAAAAAATTAGGAATCGGTTTTTACAAGATGTCGAAAAAGCAATCAACAATGAATACGACGATTGGCAGGACGAGGCTAAAAGCAGTTTGGCCCTTATTATTCTTCTAGATCAATTTTCGAGAAATTTATTTCGCAATAACCCCAAATCTTTTTCGCAAGATACAAAGGCACGACTCCTCGTCATTGAAGGGGTTGACCGCCAATACCTTGAAGAACTCAATATGTCAGAGCGGCTTTTTTATTTACTTCCCCTCATTCATAGTGAAGAGATGCAAGATCATATTTTTGTTCAACAATTAGGAGAGGTTTTTTTAAAGGAGCATCCCAATTATGAAGGAATTAAGAAATCATGGGATGATCATACTCGAGTTATCAAACAATTTGGAAGGTATCCACATCGTAACAAAATTCTTAATCGAAAATCTACTCCAGAGGAAATAGAATTTCTCAGTGGTCCGAATTCATCTTGGTGATTTTATTACAATTTGAAAATTTACTTAAAAGGATCAGGCCTTTAAAAAAAAAGCCTGATTGAATTTAACCGATAGATCGATTAATGATGATATTTCTTCTCAGTCTCGCGCGTTAATAACAGATATTATATATTTTAAAGGAATCGCATCTTAATTTGATTAAAAAACATATATCAATTAGCATTTGTAAGAGTAAGATCCAACTTAGATAGTCAAGGATCCTCTCATGTCAGATATTTATGATAAACTTCCTCAAATTATAGCAACTTTATTCTTCTCGGTTCCCTTGTTTTTATGGTTACTGGGAGATCGTTATGCCACGCTCGCTTCCCTCTTAAGAAAAACCAGAGAGGATTTAGAAAAAGACCCACAAAGCATTAAAATCTTAAACAATGGAAAACATTTTTCCTTTCATATTCGAACCTATCAGCAGCGCCTTTACTTATTAGTAACCACGATTGTCTTAATTATGATTAATTGTTTATTAATGATTAGCGCCCTTCTTTTAACGTTTGGATCGTCTACCAGCCTACCCTTGACGCTGTTCTCTACTAGTTTGGTATTGCTGGCTATCAGTTTTGTTTTGTATATTTCAGAGTTATTAATATCTTTCAGAGCGCTGCGCACGCATATCCATAACATTCATAAGATTGCCGCTAAAGTAAAGTAGTTTTATTCTGTCGGACAAGTTTTGACCGTACCATCGGGCATGGTCGCATTACAAAAATTGGCCGAAGTAAACCCTATGACATTATCAAAGGATGCGTATTTTAAATTCGCGCCTGAAAAATTAACTTTGGATAAGATGGTGTTTTTAAAAGTGGCAAATCGTAAGTCTGATCCTTGAAAGTCAGCTGCCGATAGCACTGAGTCTTCAAATACTATATCTGCCCCGTGGATACTTCTAAAATACGCCCGTGTTAAATCTGAATTTTTAAAAGTAGCATATTTTAAATTACTACTGTTAAAAACGGTGTTGTTAAATTTGGAGTAATTAAACTGCGCATACTCTAAGTCTGCCATCTCAAGATCGGCAAAACTAAAATTACTGTTATCAAAACTAGCTTCCATTCCCTTTAAAAAGGACATTTCTGCGTTATTAAAAAATGCCTCATTGAAACTCGATAGCTCAAAGTTAATCGAATGCATGAAAGCACTTATAAAATCAGTGTTTTGAAAGTTTGATTTTCGAAAACTCGCAAAAGAGAGGTTGGCATTGGTAAATAACACGTTTTCAAATTCCACATTATTTAAATAGGAATCAACAAAATTAGTACTAGAAAGATTGGTATTGGTAATCTGCGATTGGCTTAAGTTAGAATCTTTAAAAATACTGCCGGTATAATTAGAATTTGAAATGACCGATTGTTCATTATTGCGAAAATCCATGACGCACATTTGACAGTTTTTATTATTGTATTCTGCAGCACTGAGCGGGATGCTTAAGAGCAGGCCATAGCAAAAAAGAATGAAATATCTCATTAGAAGTATAGAAATTTCTGCGCCTGTTTTAAACGATAGAGGTGAGAATTACTGCTGGCCCATTGTTCGAGCATAACATCGCCGGTTCTAAATTCTTTATACAAAATGTTCTTATCTAGCTGACGAAACGCAGACGACCAACTTGGATAGGGTTTAAACCAATCGGCATACTTATTTTTAAATGCCTTCAAGGCTTCTGAGTTAGAAATATTCATCTTTGTAGCAAAGGCATTAATCGTTGCCGCTGAGCGATTGGTGTACTGGGGCAGTCGCGGGGTTACTAAAATTAAAACTGATCGATTAAAATCAGAAGTGATTTGATTTGAAAATAAATACTGTACAACTGGAATGTCCTGTAGGATCGGCACGCCATCGCGAACCACCTCTGTTTCCTTTTCGCTTAATCCACTGATAATTAAAGTATCATCTATGGCCAATTCGACGGTTGCTTGCACTTCAGTTTTAGAAGTATTGAGCTGATAGGTAAATTGAACGTTCGTATTGGGCGAGTTCACAAAGGTTCGCTTGACCATGAGATTCATCTTAATTTTATTATCTGTAATTTCTATTGGGGTTAGAGAAAGGTGAACACCAATATTATCTGAGATTTCAAGTGTATCAACATCCGCCGCACTATTGCCTGCTATGGCTGCTTGAATTTGCGTTCCTACAAAAAACTCCGAAGTCTCCCCCTTATAGGCCACTAAACTAGGGCGCGCTAAAATTTCATTGTTTGCTGCATTAGCATTGGCAATATTTAAAGAGTAGTTAATTGAAGGAAAGGAAATATTCGTCACTATATTATTTTTGGTAGAGGCGGTATTATCAAAAGAATACGCATATCCGGCAGTAGTGCCTAAGTCATCAGTGGTATCGCCAAATTGCAGGGTTAGACCGTTAAGAATATTAACACCGCTTCGTGTCCCTTTTTGTTCGCGCGATGAAATAATCACCACATCCGCGATGACCATATTTTCCTGCAAAAGTTCTTTTTCAATATCCGCATCACTGACGCTGCTCACAACTCCCCCTTGGGTTAGTGCAAGTTCAGTTGCCCTATCCGCTTCAGCTGAATTATTTTGATTTTCATTCTCCTCGCTGTCATCATCAGCTGTGAAATCCACTTCATTATTCTCATTAAAATCATCAGACATGAAATCATCTTGGTCATTATCATTATCATTTTGCGCTAATAAAATCGCGGGGTTGTCGTTGGAAATTTCATAGACATCCTGCCAGTCTTGCATTCTTCTTTTATATAAAGATAAATTAGGATCTTCCGGAACCGTAAGAGCGGCATACTGGGAGTATAATTGATTGGCATCCTCCATTTGATTGAGGGAGGCTTTCACGATTAATTTTTTTTCTAAACAGCGCGCTGATAATTGGTCCAGTTCACACGCTTTTTGAAAAGCAAAATCTGCTACTTCAGGCTCTTGCGCATAATAGGAGGCATACCCTAAAGCATAGAATAAGTCCGCACTATCACTTTCATAGTACACAGCATCCGCGAAGACAATCATTGCTTCATCAAAGCGTTTTTGCTCTAGATACAAATGACCTAGATAGACACGAGAAATATTATTGTTGGAATCAAATTTTAAAGAGAGCTTGTAGCCTTGCTCAGCTAATTCATATTTTGTTTGGTCCTCATATTTTGCCATGAGGTGATAGGTATGCGCATTAAAAAATTGTAAATAAGAATTTTGAATATCCAACTGGAGCGCCTGGTTAAACGCGCTAGAGGCGTCTTCATAGCGTTGACTATCTAAATATTTAATCCCCTGCTGAGCTAATAATTGTGACTCTGACTGCAGTAAGTCTGCGTTATTTCGTTGTGAGAGGTTGGTGCTGCTGGCGGTGCAGCCTAAGATAAAAAGACAGGCGAGCAGCCAGACCGGTTTAAAAGTAAAAAGCTTACTCATTGAGGAACAAACTTCTGCCAAATGGCTTGATGTTGGGTGTAAAAATGCTGTGCGGTTTCATGATAGGTGGCTTCATTTTTTTCTTGCCAAACCAAGAGATCCGAAATTTCTGAGTGTGTTAGAATTCTCTTTTCAAAATATTGAATGAGCTTTGGGTCTGTCAGCGTATTTATATGGTACAGGGTAGAAATATCAATAGTGGGGAAATTATTTTTTTGTGGGTCAGGACAATCCAAGTCGATGGTGCAGCGCGTCCACTCCTGTTCATCAAAGTCTGTTTGGAGATCCACCATGACCATTCGACTTTTACTTAACAAGGAAGTGGGATTATAGTAATAACCAATCCAAGGCTTTTTATACTCAAAAGAGTCGCTGATATTTAAGATCATCGTTAAATCATTCGGGGGTGCCACGGGGGTAAAGTATTGATCCAAGCCATGGGAGCGAAAAATTTGCAAAGAGGTTTTATAACAGCCCCAACTTTGAGGGCACAAATAAAAATTAGGAAGTTCGCCTTGTTCTTGGGAAAACAAATTAGCATGTTGTTTAAGTGTATCAATTTGGTTTAAGCCTGGTTGAACCGCCAAGAGGTAGGACGGAAGCCAAAAACCCTCTATGCCCCCTTCCACATACACCAGGGGAATTTGGGCAATCTGGTTATTGGCTTTGGCCACATCTAATTTATTTTGATAGCTGTTGGTCCAAAACTCAGGGATAAGAGTGATCTTGCCGGCAATTAAATCATCTAGGGCTTGCATCATGTCCGAGTAAAAAACCGTTTGAACGGGGCAGTGAAAAACTTCTTTTAAAATTAAATGATCAATGTGAGTTAGCAAGACGCTGGATTGCCAGTTCCCCTCTGCTAACACGAGATTAGCGCACGCTGCATTCGAGGATGACTGACTAGCTGCCTGCAACGACAATGATGAAAAAAGCCATACACCGCTCCACGTGAGCGTAAAGATGAATGAAACGATAAATTTTTTTAGCATGGGCGGAAAGCGGATTTAAATAAAAAATAAAAAGATAGCGACTGATACATAGGGCAAGAACTATATTTCAACTTATTCAATGTGCCTTTCCTCCTTAATGTTAAATACAAAAAATGAGTACCTAACTTTTATTTAATTAATTCTCTTATTTCGTTCCTGATCGATACTCAAAACACAAGAGATGGCACGACTTTTGAATAACAAATAAATTGTAATTTGCTTCCCATCGAATAGCAAATGCTCAATTGAATGGAAAATAGCTTATATACACAATGCTTTTTTTAATTCAAGATAATGGAGTAATTCTTTTTCTAGGGTAAAAATATGATCCCACTGGGCTTTTGCTACTTCGGTATTTTCTTCTTTAAAATATTGCTCATAATTTTTCTCTATCGTAATTACATGAAGTTGAATGTGTTTTTGAAAGATTTCACAGACCCTATCGTAGTAGGCCGCATTGAGCGAAGACGTATAAAATAACCACCCAATCAACCAAGCAATTTTGAAGTTTTGGACAGCACTGAATAGCGGATTGATTAATAAAGAGATATATCTTTTCATTAATTTTTTTCTTTCATTTAATGTTTTACCTCGTTTAGAACCAAATGTTCCCGCCAAATATAAAACCCAACCAACGCGTAGCGATTATAAATTAAATTTCTATATTCTTATCTTTTTTTGAAAAGACTATAAAAATTTTCTATTGATAATTTTGACACTCTTTAGGGGCTTGTGCATCGTCAACAATATTGCCGTCGATGTTTGCTGCAGTCCATAGTCCATTATCAGAGTAGTAAGCCTTAAAGACAGTTGCTCCTTTGAATGTATCCTGATCGAATGTTGTGTCTGTTAGGTTGGCATCACAAATTATAGTACCTTCAAAGGTCGTGTTTCTAAGGTCGACTTCACTAAAATCTGGTCGCAGCAATACTGAGTTTATAAATTCTACTTTTTTCATATTGGACTGATAGAAAATGGTCCAATACATCTCCACATTTTGAAAAGTTACATCGTCCAGCGATGATCCTTGAAAA
>CAYRCI010000024.1:0-18172 GCA_964422765.1 uncultured Alphaproteobacteria bacterium
CTACGGGCATTGCAAAAAGACATAATGCAAATCAAAACATGATTAAAAAACTTGCTCTGCAATCTTCCATTAAATCTATTATCAAAGCAAAAACTGGTGTAAGTTTTATGAAGTTCAAAGATTTACCTGAGGACTACGAATAAAATGAGCAATGTAAAAGTTCCAGAATTAGGCGAGTCAATTATTGAAGGAACTCTTACGGCATGGGTTGTTAAAGAGGGAGATAGTTTTAAATCCGGTGATAACCTAGCAGAAATAGAAACCGAAAAAATTACCATAGAAATACCTGCACAAACCGACGGAGTGCTGTCCAAAATATTAGTAGTGGAGGGCGCAACAGTTAAAGTGGGAGAAGTTATTGCTGAATATTCTGAAGGAGCAGGTGAGAGTACAACGCAAGAAGTCAAATCAAAATCAGCCCCAGCTGAGCCTATTCAAGAAGAAAAAACTATTGAAAAAAAACAAATTTCAGAAGATTTACATCCCACATCTCATGAAAATGAACAAGATGATATTCCAAATTTCGATCAACCACATGATAGCAAAGGGGAAAAAATTGTCCCCATGTCAAAACTTCGACAAACGATTGCGAGACGACTAAAGGATGCTCAAAACAATGCAGCCATCTTAACAACTTTTAATGAAGTTGATATGTCTGCAATTATGGAATTAAGAAAAAAGGAACAAGACAACTTTCAAAAAAAACATGGTGTCAAATTAGGGATTATGTCATTCTTTTTAAAGGCTTGCTCTCAAGCGCTTGCTGAGATCCCAGAAATCAACTCTGAAATTTTTGAGGATAAGATCATTTATAAAAACTATCATGATATCGGTGTAGCTATCGGATCAGAGAAGGGCTTAGTCGTACCAGTGATTAAAAATGTAGCCTCCCTTTCAAATGCAGAAATAGAAAAAAATATTATCGAATTAGCTCAAAAAGCAAATACCAATAAACTTTCTATGGCAGATCTATCTGGGGGGACATTTTCTATTACTAATGGAGGTATTTATGGTTCGATGATGAGCACACCCATTATCAACCCTCCACAAAGTGCCATATTAGGAATGCACTCAATTATTAACCGACCTATAGCTGTTGATAATCAAGTTGTAATTCGTCCGATGATGTACATTGCATTAAGCTATGATCATCGTTTGATTGATGGAAAGCAAGCAGTTACTTTTTTAGTAACTGTCAAAAAACTAATCGAAAATCCTTCTATTAGTTAGACTTTAAGATATTTCGAAGAACAAAATTCAAAATACCGTCGGACTTATAGTACTCAAGTTCATTTAAAGTATCTATTCTAAGAATACCAGAGATAGATTTATGTGTTCCATTTTGTTTTAAAGTAATCCGGATTTTTTGTAGTGGCTTTAAATTTTCTGATAACTCAATATCTACTAAATCTGAGGAGGTAATTTTTAATTCAGCTAAACTAATTCCATCTAATTGAATGGGTAGTACACCCATACCTACGAGATTAGATCGATGAATTCTCTCAAAACTCTCTGCAATAACTGCATTGATACCTAGTAGTTTTGTGCCTTTGGCAGCCCAGTCTCGTGAAGAGCCTGTGCCGTATTCTTGACCTGCAAAAACAACAATGTTTTCAGATCTTTTTTGGTACTCCATAGCAACTTCGTAGACGCTCATTTGTTTTTTTTCAGGTTCTAAAATTGAGTAGCCGCCTTCTACGTCATTGAGTAGTTGATTGCGAATACGAATATTAGCAAAAGTTCCCCGCATCATAACTTCGTGATTGCCTCTTCTGGCACCGTAGGAATTAAAGTCTTTTTGTAAAATTTGTCTTTGCATTAAGTAATTTCCTGCAGGACTTTCCTTTTTTATAGCCCCTGCGGGAGAGATGTGATCAGTCGTTACGCTATTACCTAGTAATAAAAGAGGGCGAGCATCCACAATAGTTTTGATTTCTTTATTAACATCTGAAATTTTTTCAAAGAAGGGAGGTTGTTGAACATAAGTTGATTGGGTATTCCAATTATACTGATCGCCAGTTGCGATGTTAATTTGTTGCCACTCCTTCGGACCATTTAAGGCATCTGCATATTGCTTAGCAAACATTGCTGGAGTAACATTTTTTTGAACGGCTAAATTTATTTCTTCATTTGTTGGCCAAATATCTTTTAAGAATACATCTTTACCTTCAGTATTTTGACCCAGAGCATCTTTTGTAAGGTCTATATTGACAGTTCCTGCTAATGCATAGGCTACAACTAAAGGGGGTGATGCTAAATAGTTCGCTTTAACATGAGGGTTGACTCTGCCTTCGAAATTTCGATTTCCGGATAATACGGATGCCACTGTTAAATTATTTTTGGTAATAGAATGGGCAATCTCTTCATTTAATGGACCTGAATTTCCAATACAAGTCGTACACCCATATCCAACAAGATGGAAACCTAACAAATCTAAATACTTGCTAAGATCTGCTTTGTTTAAATAATCTGTAACAACTTTTGAACCAGGCGCTAAAGATGTTTTAACCCAAGGCTTTACACTCAAACCTAACTCTGTTGCTTTTTTTGCAACTAAGCCAGCTGCAACAAGAACATTGGGGTTTGAAGTATTAGTACAAGAAGTAATAGCCGCAATTACAACATCGCCGTCTTTAATTTTATAATTAGCATTTGCTACATCTGCACCTTCAATTGGCTTGTTTAAAAAATTATTAAAATTTGAACTGACTTTATCTAAATCTATTCTATCTTGCGGTCGTTTTGGTCCTGAAAGCGATGCATTGACACTATTTAAATTTAGTTCTAGATGATCATCGTATTCACAGTCATTGCTTAACCATAAACCCTGACTTTTGTTATATTTTTCAACTATTTCAATTAATTCAGCAGGCCTTGAGGTGAGCTTGAGGTATTTTAAGGTTTCATCATCTACGGCAAAGAACCCACAGGTAGCCCCATATTCGGGGGCCATATTGGCAATGGTCGCTCTGTCAGCAAGAGAAAGATTATTCAAACCATCACCGTAAAATTCAACAAATTTTCCAACTACACCTTTTGCTCTTAGCATTTCAACTATGGTTAAAACTAAGTCTGTTGCAGTGACGCCTTCTTTTAATTTGCCTTTTATATTAAACCCAACAACTTCAGGTAATAACATAGAAATAGACTGACCAAGCATTGCAGCTTCTGCTTCAATTCCACCAACACCCCAACCTAATACGCCAAGACCATTAACCATAGTTGTATGGCTATCTGTTCCCACTAAACTATCAGGGTAAAGAATCGATATATTTTTTTCTTTTTTTTCCCAAACTACTTTTGCTAAATACTCTAAGTTAACTTGATGACAAATTCCTGTTCCAGGGGGAATAACCCTAAAGTTTTTGAAAGCCTGCTGCCCCCATTTTAAAAATTCATATCGCTCTTTATTTCGTCCAAACTCCATATCAACATTTTTTTGAAATGAATCAGGAGTTGCAAAGTAATCAACCATTACGGAGTGATCAATTACAAGATCGACTTGAGATAGGGGATTAACATTAGAAGCATCTTTTCCTTTAATAGCAACTGCGTCTCGCATGGCAGCTAAATCTGCTACTGCAGGCACCCCTGTGAAATCTTGCATTAATACACGCGCAGGAAGAAAAAAGATTTCATGTTTTTCATTGGGATTTTGTAAAACTTTTTCAATTAAACCTTTGTTTATATCTTTGTCGTCTTCAAGGCGAAGTAAGTTTTCTATTAAGATTTTTTTGGATTTAGGAAGTCTTTTGATTTTAGGATAATCACTCTCTAATAATGATAAATTATAAAAATGATATTCTTGATTTTTAATCTGAAAACTATCAAGAGTGTTAAAGCTATTTAATGAATTCATGGCGGAAAATTAGCATTTTTTAGTAGTTTTATTAATGCATTTCACAAATTAAACGGTTTTTTTATACCTTTCTTTTAATAAATCATAAAGCTTTTGCGCATCGTATCCTAAGTCTTTCCCAGATCTTTTAATTAAACCCATAGTTCTTGTTACAGAAGGGTCAATCAAAGGTCTATACGAGAGAGAGGAGTAGTCTTGTGATACAGCTAATTTTGGCGCAAGCGTTATACCTAAACCTTGTTCTACCATATTGAGAGCAGAGGGCACATGGCGAACTTCATAAGTCCAATCTAAATCTTCTTTTTGTCGGGCCAAAGCATTTTCAAAATATATTCTACTCCCTGAACCCTTCCAGACTGAAATAAAATCTCTATCTTTTATTTCAGATAATTTAATTTTCCGTTTTTTTTCCAATACATCTCCTTTGGGAAAAACAACAACATAATCTTCATCAAATAAACTTTCAAATGTGACTCCTGGTTCTTGAACGCCAGTAAAGTTTACACCAAAGTCGCATTCACCCCCAAGAACGCTATCAACCACATAATTTGCTGATCGTTCAATAATTTGAATCTTACAACGGGGTTCTATTTCTTTGAAAATTTTCAATGTGGGGTAAATAATATTTCTTAGTGATGAATTTACTGCAGCAATTTTAATTATAGAGGGGAAACTATACTTTTCACTTAGTGTTTTAGTAGCTGTTTTGACCGCCTCAATAATGCTTCTTGCTCTTTCATAAAAGTTTCTACCTGAATAAGAAAGTTGTACTTTTCTTGTAGTGCGATCAAACAAAGTGGTACCTAATTCATTTTCCAATTTTTGAATTCGTCGAGAAAGAGCAGGCTGAGAGAGGTTTAAATTATTTGCTGCTTTTGCAAATGAGTTGGTATCAGCTAATTCAATAAATGCTTCAATATCACCAATCTCAATATTAATGCGCATTAATTATAAATAACAGAAAGTTAACTATTTTCTATGCCTAATGATCGATTAGATGATCTTTTTTGTAAATAAGATAAACAAAAATGTTCAATTTTTGCACTCTACAAATTTTTAATAGTAATTATTTTTTAGTATTTCTTTTAACAATTGTTTTTTTTACAGCTTTTAACCAACCCTGGTGTAGATACTTGACTTCTTTTTTATGAAGTTTTGGATGAAATACTTTATCGCTTTGCCATTTTTTAGAAATTTCTGAAATATCTTTAAGCAGACCGGACGTAAGTCCTGATAAGTAAGCAGCTCCAAGAGCAGTAGTTTCAATTATTTTGGGTCTATCGCATTTAGATATTAAGATATTTGATAAAAATTGAAGAAACTGCTCATTTTTAACCATTCCTCCATCCACTTTAATATTAGAAATTTTGAGTCCACTATCTTTTTCCATTGCCACAATTAGATCTTTGGTTTGATAGGCGATACTGTCAATTGCAGCCTTAACAAAATCTGCGATTCCTGTATTTCTTGTCATTCCAAAAATCGCACCTCGTGCTTCTCCGTCCCAGTAAGGAGCGCCTAAACCAACAAAGGCAGGCACTAAATAAATTTGTGTTGATTTATCATTTTGTGTATAGAGCTCTTCAGTTTCCTCTGCGTTCTTGATCATTTTTAAAGAGTCTCGTAGCCATTGAATAGCTGCGCCAGCAATAAAGATTGACCCCTCAAGCGCATAACAGGTCTGTCCCTTTAAACGGTATGCGATAGTCGAAAGCAAATTATTTTTTGATACTTTAAATTTACCTCCTGTGTTCATCAGCATAAAACAGCCTGTACCATATGTGGATTTAATAGAGCCTTCTTCAAAACATGCTTGACCGATTGTTGCTGCTTGTTGATCTCCTGCTATCCCTCCAATAGATATTTTACCTCCTAATAATTTTGTATATCCAAAGTGATCAGCGCTGTCTTTGACTTCAGGTAATATCTTCTTAGGAATATTAAAAAGTTTTAGTAATTCATCAGACCAGTTATTTTTTTTGATATCATATAACATTGTTCGAGAGGCATTGGTGGCTTCTGTTAAATGTGATCGACCTTCGGTTAATTTCCAAAGCAACCAAGTATCAATAGTTCCAAATAAAAGTTTATCTTCGCTTAATAAAGTATCTGCCACTGCGATATTATCCAAAATCCATTTTACTTTTGTTGCAGAAAAATAAGCATCTATAACCAATCCAGTTATATTTTGAATTTTTTTGGTTAAACCTTTTTTAACTAGCTCTTTACAATAATTGACTGTTCTACGATCCTGCCAAACAATTGCATTATAGATAGGTTTACCGGTTTCTTTGTTCCACAAAACAGTAGTTTCTCTTTGATTAGCTATGCCAATACCTACAATTTGATCCACTGAAATTGCTGCAGTTTTTATAGCAATTCGAGCAGTTTCTAAAACAGACTCAAAAATTTCTTCTGGATTATGTTCAACACAACCATCCTTAGGAAAAATTTGTTCAAATTCAATTTGATGGGATGCGATAATATTAAAATTTAGATCGAATATTATTGAACGTGTTGAAGTTGTTCCTTGATCTATTGAAAGAGTAAATTTACTCATTTCATAATTCTATACCAGTTGAATATGTATTAAGAGTATTTTTTTATTAGGCTTGCTAACTGGTCTTTTTTTTCTTCGGGAAAATTAATCCCTAATTTTGTTCTTCTAAACAGAATATCATCTATCTTAGTAACTAATTCTTCTTGAACTAGATAAGAAATCTCAAACTCGTACAAATCCTCCGTAATCTTTTCTCCCCCTTTGCTAAGATTATTGTAATAATTTTGAAGTATTAAAATTTTATCACCATACGTATTAATCAATCTCTGAATAAGCATCTGAGGTAAATCAAATTTTAATTGATCTACCGAATAGGAATTACTTCCTGGTAGTTTTTCGTTTCCTGTCCAACTTTTATTTGGAATATCAAAAAATTTAGATATTTTTTCTAAAGCATGTTCAGCAAGCTTTCGATAAGTAGTTAACTTCCCTCCAAATATAGTTAAAATAGGAGCACCATCTTCATTGAGTTCAAAAGTGTAATCACGAGTAACCTTAGAGGCATTTTGATTAAAATCCTCTAGCAAAGGTCTAATCCCTGCATATGTCCAAACGATATCTTCCTTGGATATTTTATTTTTTACAAAAGAATTTGCGGCCTTAATCAAATATTCAATTTCTATTTCGCTTATTGTAGGGTTCACATAGGATTGCACTTCGTGATCAGTTGTACCTATTAGGGTATATTTACTTAAATAGGGAATAAGAAATATAATTCTTTTATCTTCTAGTTGAAGTATGTACGCCTGATCCCCTTTATAGAGTTGATTGACAATAATATGACTACCTTGAACTAAACGAAGACTTTTTTTTGTTTTGACGTTGCAAATCTTATTAAGGGTATCTAATGCAAAAGGCCCTGAAGCATTAATAATTAGTTTAGCTTTGATTATTAGACCTGAATCTAATTTAACCTCCCAATGATCGGAATGTCTAATTGCGCCTACTGCTTCTGTTTGAGTGAGTATTTCTGCACCTCTCAATTTAGCATCTTGGGCATTCAATAAAACTAATCGTGCATCATCGACAAAAAGATCAGAGTATTCAAACCCATTGGTATAATTTCCCTCTAAAGGATTATCCAAATAATCTTTATTTAAATCGACTAATTTGGACTTAGGTAAGGTAATAAAGCCACCAAGCCAATCATACAATAGTAATCCAATTCTAATAAGCCAAAGAGGCCTTAGGTTGGCAACATGAGGCATAACAAATCGAATTGGTTTTGTAATATGAGGTGCAATTCTTTTTATCACTTCCCTTTCTTTGAGCGACTCTCTTACTAGTCGAAATTCATAATTTTCTAAATATCTAATCCCACCGTGAATGAGTTTAGTTGACCAAGAAGATGTTTGAGAAGCTAAATCGCCTTTTTCAATCAGCGTAACTTTAAGACCTCTACCAACAGCATCTCTAGCAATACCAACGCCGTTTATGCCGCCACCTATAATTAATAAATCTTTCATTTTTTGATATTAATCACAAACTCTATGTTTAATGTAAATAGTCGATTAAATTAATTTTATAAAATTGATTCAAAATAATTCAAATTTGTATTGACAATGCAATTTGCATGTAATCGAAAAGTTAGACAAGATATTGATCAATTCTTTTTAAATAATATCCGATGTCCAAATAAGAAAATCTATCTCTTAAATAAAATGCATTTTTTATCGCGATATTATAAAATTCATTAGGAATGTTTAAATCTATATTGTTTGTTGGAGCACCACTTTTAACAAGTGAATTATATATTACATCAGTCGGAACTAAGAATTTTGATAATTCTTTTTGATAATCTTTCCAATGAAGATCTAATTTTTTATTAATATTTGTTAATGACTCTCCTTCAAAATATTTATTTTTGAATTGGTTGTATAAAGAAGCTGCAACCTGATTATCAAAAATTTGTTCAAAATTATGTAAAGTGATATTTAAAGGATAAAAATGATGTTTTTCAGTGCTTTTTAAGACATCATTTTGAATTTTTGATAAAAGCAAAGTTGCAATACCCACCTGCTCTCCGTGAAGAGATCCTGGGTGGTGGCTTCCCATGAACATATCTATGTAATGACTGACTAGGTGCTCTCCCATACTGCCTGCATGAGTTGATCCAATGATAATTGCAGCGATGCCATTCAGTAAAGTCATTCTTGCTAAAGCGGCAAGAACATTCATATCTCCAGTTAAAATTTTATCAGATTGAGTTAGTAAAATTTTTTCATCTTCGTATTGCAGGGCAAAGGGAGTCTCATCATAAAAAGTATCAAGTAGAAAGTGCGAGGTTAGCCAGTCCACCTGACAAGTAGTTCTACATAGAACATCTCCTAAGGCGCTTCTAAGCAATCGATGAGGAGTTTGCTTTAAATTATTTAGATCGATAACAATGACTTCAGGAATTTTTGATTTAACAGACTCTTTAATCCCTTTATTTTTTAACGAAACAGTACTTGTGGTGGCCGCAGCGGAAAGGGAAGAGCAATAAACAATTAATTGTTGTGAATTGCTATGAGCAACATACTTACAAAGATCAATAACAGAACCAGAGCCAATACATATTATATTATTATAATCTTTAGCTTTAGCTGAAAGCCCTTTTGCAAATTCGACTGTGGATTCGTACTTTTCTAATATTAATTTCTCATAAACAATTTCTTCTTTTTCAAACTTGCTTGCAACTTTTTTACCAAAAGCTTCAAAAGATGATTTGCCACTAATAATTAGATTTTTATCCTTTTTTATTTTTGGAAGGTGGGCAAATTGATAGTCGTTTATATCAGGAATGATTGCTATTTCATCTATGGGAAGTTTGATCTTTTTACCTGAATAGGGACTAAGATAGCTTCCATTTAATAAGTCCTCAATAATTCCAATAAAATTTTTCATATCAATCCTTTTAGGCAAAAGGCTCTAAAACTTTATGTTTTAAGAAATTATTAACAGGATTTTTTTTAAAAATCACAAAAAAAATGTTTTTTTTAACACATGCATTGATAATATAAGCATAGGAAAACGGAGGATAGATATATGTCTCATTCTAAAATGAAGAGTTACGTAAACTCTTATCTTACCGGTCAAATGTCTAGACGTGAACTGCTTGTACGGGCAGGTAAAATGGGTATGGGCTTTGCAGCTTTGACTTCCCTCCTCGGTACCCAAGTTACTAACGTAATGGCGGCTTCTGACTTTGATTGGAAAAAACATAGTGGCACCACTATTAAGCTACTTATGAACAAACATCCTTATATGGACTCAATGCTTGCTGAGCTAGATAATTTTAAAAATCTAACAGGCATTAATGTTGAATATGATATTTTTGCTGAAGATGTTTACTTTGATAAAGTAACAGCTGCATTATCATCAGGTTCATCTGAGTATGATGCATTTATGACTGGTGTTTATATGACTTGGACTTATGGTCCTGCAGGTTGGTGTGTGGATTTAAATGAATTCATCAACGACCCAAGTAAAACAAACCCTGGTTATAACTGGAATGACGTAGTTGGAAACCTAAGAGATGCTGCTGCTTGGAGTGGCGTTGCAGGTGATGCGCTAGGTGGTAAAGGTGCGAAGCAATGGTGTATGCCATGGGGCTTTGAGCTAAACAGTGTTACTTATAACCAAAGATATTTCAAAGACGCTGGTATGAACCCTCCTACTAGCTTACCTGAAATGTCAGATCAAGCTCAGTGGTTCTCTAAGAATTCTGGTGAGTGGTCATATGGTATTGGTACTAGAGGTAGTAGAAGCTGGGCGACGATCCACCCTGGGTTTATGTCCGCATTTGCTAACTACGGACTTAGCGACTTTGAAAATAATGGCGGTTCATTAAAGGCTGCTATGAATTCAGATGCATCAAAAGCATTCCACAAAGAATGGGTAAATATGATTGCTAATGCTGGTCCATCTAACTGGTCTAACTACACATGGTATGAAGTTGGTAACGATATCGGTGCTGGTGCTTCTGCAATGATCTTTGATGCTGATATCCTAGGTTACTTCTTTAATGGTAACCCTGATAATAGAGAAGCTGGAAACTTTGGATTCCATGGATTTACTCCAAACCCAAGTGCAAGCGCACCAACTCCAAACGTATGGATTTGGTCACTCGCAATGAGCCAATTCTCTAAGAACAAGGATGCTGCGTGGTACTGGATGCAATGGGCTAACGGTCCTGAAAATGCAATGGCTGGTGGTGTAAAACACAACCAAGTTAACCCAGTGCGTGAATCAGTATGGGCTGCTGCAGACTTCGATGCAAAAGTAAGAGGTACATCTCCAGGATATATGGAGCAATATAACTCTTCAATCGGAGGATCAAAAATCCACTTTACAGCACAACCTTTATTCTTTGAAACAACAACTGAATGGGCTGCTGCATTACAAGAGATGCAGACTGGCGCAAATGTTGATGAGACATTGGATAAACTAGCTGGTAAGATTGACGGAATGTTAAAAGACGTTGGTCTTGCATAAGACTTAACAAAAATTGCTAGCTGCATATATTGCAGCTAGCACTCTTTTCGCGTTTGTTTAAATGAAAATTAATAAAAAACTTTTTCCCTACGTTTTAACGCTTCCTGCACTTTTAGTATGCGTGGGTATTTTGATCCCTTTCTTTACGGCGGTTTACTATTCTTTACAGCGTTACAATTTAAAAATGCCTCACATGAAAGGTTTTATTTGGTTTGATAACTATGTCAGAATTTTTACAGACGCATCCTTTTGGAATACTATACAAGTTTCGCTGACCTATACTTTATTCACAGTTGTATTTGAACTTTTGTTAGGTTTGGGTATTGCTTTACTTCTAGCTAAAAGAACTTGGTATAATAACATCCTAGGCGTTCTTTTAATTTTACCACTAATGATTGCTCCTGCCGTGGCTTCCTTGATGTGGAAATTAATGATTAATCCTAACTTTGGAGTTTTTAATTATTTCTTTTCTTTAGTAGGTATAGAAAATTTTAAATGGGCTAGCGACCCATCAACAGTTATTTTTACACTTGTATTAGTTGATATGTGGGTGTTTACACCTTTTATCATGATCCTTTTACTTGCCGGATTAAGAGCTCTACCTAGACAACCTTTTGAAGCTGCGGAACTGGATGGGGTGCCGGGGTATTATAAATTTTTTAGAATTACACTGCCAATGTTGTTCCCATATATTTTAACCGCTTGTCTATTTAGAATGCTGGAGAGCATTCAACAATTTGATATTATTTATGCCTTATCTCAGGGTGGTCCAGGTGAAAGTAGTATGGTTTTCCAAGTGTCTGCCTATTTAACAACCTTTCAATATACTAACATAGGTAAAGCCGCAGCCATGATGGTCGTCCTTTGGGCAATTGCGTACTTTTTATGTCATGTTTTTGTTAAGCAATGGCATAAACTTCGCGCTAAAACGAAAGGGATTGCATAATGAGCTCTAGTAGTACCCTCAACAAAATCCTTAAAGTTCTTGCTTATTTCTTCATTATTATGTTTTTTCTATTTCCTATTCTTTGGATCTTTTTGATGTCCTTTATGACAAATGATGAAATTTTAAGAAAAGTTCCAACTATTATTTTCTCACCTACATTCGATAATTACATTGCACTACTAAAAGGGAAGATCTCCACCCCTGCGGGTGTTATGGACGTCTTTTACATGAAAAATATTTTTAATAGTTTCATTTTGAGTAGCTGCTCGGTTATTTTAACATTAATATTGGGCATCCCAGCTGCTTATGCTTTTGCGAGGTATAAGTTTAAAGGTGGCGAAGATATTGCTTTTACAATATTGAGTTTTAAGTTTGCGCCAGCGCTTTTAATTATCATTCCATTAAACCTTTATTTTACAAAAATGGGTCTTTATGACAGCTACTTTGCTTTAGTATGGGTTTATCAATTAATCACATTGCCACTTCTTTTATGGATTGTTAGAGGTTATTTTGAGGATGTCAGTGAGGACATCGAACATGCTTATCGACTAGATGGACATTCTTGGTTTAAGTCATTTTGGAAAATTTCAATTCCATTAGCAAGACCGGGTATCGCGGCTTCTTCTTTAATCTGTTTTATTTTTGCTTGGAATAATTTTGTCTTTGCTCTTATTCTTGGATCAAGTGATATTCAACCGGTAACTGTAGGTGCTCTCTCCTTTATTACTGCTAGTGCAATTCCTTACGGTTTGATAGCCGCTGGTATTGTTTTATCTGTTATACCAACGTTAACACTTGCTTTAATTATTCAAAAATATCTAGTTGAGGGTTTAAGTTTGGGGGCTGTGAAAGGTTAAAGAATGGCTTACTTAGAACTTCAAAATATAAACAAGCGTTTCAAAGACGAAATTGTTTTTGATGATGTTAGTTTAAAAATAAATAAAGGCGAATTCTTTGTAGTTTTCGGACCCTCTGGTTCGGGAAAAACTGTACTTCTGAGATTGCTATCAGGAATTATGGCACAAGATAGTGGTCAAATATTGATGGATGGACAGAGTATTGATTCATTAGATCCAAATGAACGAGACATTTCAATGGCTTTTCAGAATTTCGCACTATACCCACACATGGATGCGTTTGAAAATATTTCAAGTCCATTAATTGCTCAAAAAAAAAATGAATCTGAAATCAAGCAAAGAGTTCATGAGGTTGCAGAGCTTTTAAAAATAGATCATGTTTTAAGTCATAAACCTAAAGAGCTTTCCAATGGACAAAAACAAAGAACATCACTTGCAAGAAGTTTGGTTGTTCGACCATCAGTAGTCCTTCTAGACGATCCACTTCGAAATGTAGATGCAAAAATTCGCTATGAAATGAGACTTGAGCTTCCCAAGGTTTTGAAAAAATTTAATACAACTGTTCTGTATGTAACCCAGGACTACAAAGAAGCGATGGCTTTAGGAGAAAGAGTTGGTGTTTTAGCAAATACTAAATTCACTGATGTAGCTCATCCTACTCAAGTATATAAGAAACCAAGCAACGTTACTTCAGCAAAATTATTTGGGGACCCAACAATTAATATACTCATTGCCCAAAACTCATCTGCAGGCACTTCTTCAAAAATTACCGCATCAAGAATTGAAATTAATGTCAACTACCCTGAATTATCAGGTCATAATAATTGTTATTTGGGTATTAGACCTGAGGATATTTTTGTTTCTAACCAGGGTCAAGAAGGCTCAATAAAAGTTGAACTACGAGCTAAGACACCATTGAATTTAAGAACTGTTTATTTACTTCGTCTTGAAGAGGGTGTTGAAATATTAGCTTCTGTTTCTGAAGAAGAGTCTATGCTGCTGGATGATAATAAAGATTTTTATATTAAAGTTGATGAAAAGAATGTGAATTATTTTGATAGCGAACAGAGGTTAATTGTCTAATGGCAAAACTAACAATTAATAATTTAAACAAAATATTTGATGTTAAACTAGGTGATAACGTCCATGCTGTAAAAGACTTCAACTTAGTTTTAGAACACGGTGAAATTTTAGCACTTCTTGGCTCTTCAGGTTGTGGAAAAACAACAACTCTTCGTATGGTTGCAGGATTTGAGACACCTACTAGTGGTGAAATTAAATGTAACGACACTGATTTAATTGCCTTACCGCCAGCCAAAAGAAATGTCGCCATGGCTTTTGAAGGGTATGCGCTTTATCCTCCTTTGACTGTCAAAGATAATATTTCGTTTGGGTTGATGAGAGAAAAACTATCCAATGCTGAAATTGAAAAAAAAGTTGCTGAAATATCTGATTTACTTGAAATCAACGATATACTTCATCGTTATCCTAGTACTGTATCAGGTGGCCAGGCTCAAAGAGTTAGCTTAGCTAGAGCCTTAGTTCGAACTTCTGATATTTTATTATTAGACGAACCCATGTCCCAATTAGAGCCTCAGCTAAGAGCAGTACTTCGTGCAAGAGTTAAAGACTATATTCAACACAATAAAAAAACCACAGTGTTTGTGACTCACGATCAAATAGAAGCAATTGCACTGGCTGATAAAATTGCTGTGATGGAAGGGGGAGAGCTTCAACAGTTAGCATCGCCATTTGATATTAGAACTAAGCCCCAAAATGTTTTTGTGGCATCCTTTATTGGCGAGCCGCCAATGAATATGTTAAATGCAGAATACTCTTTTGAAGATAGTAAAATACATTTTCATATCAAAAATGAAAAAAATGATCCTGCTTTTAAAATAAGCTACGATAAAAATAATATTGATCAATCCAAAATAGCAAATTTAAGTAATAACCAAAAATTAGTAGTTGGAATTAGACCTCAAAAAATAAATTTTAATACTTCGTCATCTAATCATGATGCAAAAATTCAACTCACAAGTAATCACTGGTTAGGAGATCAAATCCATTTAGGATTTGAATTAAATGGTGTCAATATTATAGGCGTAGCCGATCGTAATTTTGAAGTACAAGAGGGTCTTAATGTTAATTTTACTTCCGGCTCAATTAATTTATTTGACTTAAATAGTGAAAAAGTAATTTTTAACGGTTTTTAATGTCTGACAATTTGATTGTTGGTTTAGATGCAGGAACCTCCTTAATTAAGTTTGTAGCTTTTACTTTAGACGGAAAAGTTGTTAATTCCGCAGCTGTTGAAAACAAAGTTTATTATCGACCAGGTAGTAAAGCTGAACAAAACTTAGATGAGACATGGTCTAAAGTCTTAGAGGCTTTTAAAAAATTACAAGAAAAAATACCTAACTTAAAAGATAGAATTGTTGGTCTTTCTATTACGGGCCAAGGGGATGGCTCATGGCCAATTGATAACCAAGCTAATCCTGTTGGTGACGCTGCACTATGGCTTGACGGGAGAGCAGGCGATATTATTGATGATTGGAGAAATTCTTCAGTTGGACCAAATTTTACCTCAATTACCCATACTGGTTTAAACCCCTCCATGCAAACAGGTCAGATGTTTCATATGCTCCATCATGAAAAAGAAAGGTTTGAAAAAGTAGATAAGGTACTTCGATGTAAAGATTGGATATTCCATAAAATGACTGGAGAAATAAAAACTGAAATCAGTGAAGCGATTATGACTTGGGGATCACCACAAACTCGCCAATACGATGATGAAGTTCTAAATGTTTTAAATTTCAAACAAATGAAAAAACTTCAACCTGAAATTATTGATAGCACTCAACATGTTGGAAAATTATCGGCCACTGCAGCTAAGCTTCTAAATTTAAATGAGGGCACTCCAATCATTTTAGCCCCAGTTGATGTTGTTTGTTCTGGAATAGGAAGTGGGTTTGTAGATTCATCGAAAAAAATTGGTTGTACGGTTTTAGGTACAGCCGGTATTCATATATTTGTTGATTTTGATCATAAAAAAGTTGATCCCAACAAGCAGCTCGGTTATACCATGCCGTTAGCTGGATCTAAGGCAAACGCAAAAATGGTTTCAAATATGGTTGCATCATTGAATACAGACTGGTTAATTGAGATTTACTCATCCATTAGTCAAGATTTAGGAATGAAAAAAATCAACAAGTCAGATATTTTGAAATTATTTGAAGAGGGCGCAACTAAAAGCGAACCGGCAAATATTTTTTATTATCCATTTATTTCCCCTAACGGCGAGAGAGGACCTTTTGTTAATGCAAAAGCTAGAGCACAGTATCTTGGATTAAATACCACGACAACTTCTCATGATTTAGTAAGGGCCTTATACGAGTCATTGGGTTATGCATGTAAAGATTGTTATGTTGAATTCGGGGCTGAATTAAATTTACTTCGTTTAACTGGTGGGGCTAGTAATAGTCCTATTGTGAGAAAAATTGTTGGAGCAATAACAAAAAACAATACTCAAGTCATTGATAACAGTGAACAAGGAGCTGCAGGCGCGTGCATGGTGGCCATGCTAGCTCTTAAACACTCAGAAAAATACGATGATTTAAATGATAATTGGGTAAAGCCCTATTTACAAACCGAAGAACAGTTTGATCAAGAACTTTCTCATGTCTATGAAAAAGCCTTTGAGGTTTATAAAAGTGGCTATCAATCTATGAAACAGTTTTGGAATCAAAACCATAATTTACAGGAAGGAAAATAATGAAAATAAGTATTTACGGTGATCGATTTATGAAAGCAGACGTTTTTGAAGAGGTATTAATAAGAGATTTAGGTTTAAAAGATGTGGTTTTTTATAAAACAGATGCCGCATGGCCCGATGAACCATTTCATAATGAGTTTGGAGAGGGAGATTTTGCTAATATAAAAGAATATTTAGGTACTGCTGAGGAGGTCGTCAAAGCAATTGGTGATAGTGAAATATTAATCAACCACATGGCTCCAATTTCAGAAGAGATACTCAAGCAAACCCCTAATTTAAAATTCATAGGAGTATCGAGAGGAGGCCCTGTTAATATCGACTTGGAGGCTTGTAAAAAGTTTGGCATTACGGTGTCAAACGCCCCTGGAAGAAATGCTTCTGCTGTAGCCGAATTTACTGTTGCCTCTATTCTTGCTGAAACTCGCCTTGTTACTAAAGGACATCAAAGTATGGTTGATGGACAATGGAGAGGAGATTTATATCGATATGATATTACAGGTAAGGAGTTATGTGAAATGACTATTGGACTTGTTGGATATAGTCATATTGGCAAAAGAGTTCGAAATTTACTTCTTCCATTTGGGTGTAAAATTATTTTTTCTGACCCTTTTGTGGAACCAGATGAAATTGATAAGCAACACAATATAGTTAGAGTTTCAAAGGAAGAATTAATTAAAAACTCAGATGTAGTTTCTATTCATGCAAGAGTGACAAAAGATACAGAAAAGTTTTTTGCAGAAAATGAATTTAAAAATATGAAAAAAGGATCTTATTTTATCAATACGGCTAGAGGTCCTTTAGTTAACTATGATGACCTATTAAAATATTTACAAAACAATCACCTTGGTGGAGCAGCATTAGATACATATGATGTTGAGCCTCTTCCTGAAAACCATCCTTTAAGAAAACTAAATAATGTAACACTTACTCCTCATATAGCTGGTGCATCTATTAGAACTGTGTATTATGCAGCGGAGGTTATTGCTGAAGATCTAAAAAACTATTTAAATAATTTAGATTTAAAAAACAAAATTTGTTAATGGTTATTCAATGAACAAAGCAGAAATAAAAATTAGACAAAGCATAATAGATGCCGCGTTAGAATTAGAGCGTAAAAAATTAAATCAGGGAAAGGCCGGTAATATTAGTGTTCGTTGGAAAGACGGAATGCTGATCACCCCATCTGGTATCGCTTATAACAAACTTAAGCCTGAGGATATTGTTTTTGTTGATAAACAAGGAAAATATCATGGAAAATGGAAACCTTCTTCAGAAACACCATTTCATTTTGATATTCTTAAGCACAAAAAAGAAATCGATACTGTAATACATACCCACGCTCCTTACGGTACAGGATTTTCCATGCTGGGAAAACCGGTTCCATGTTTTCATTACATGATAGCTTTTTTTGGTGGTGACTCTATCCCCTGTGCAAAATTTGCGTTGCCAGGAAGTCAAAAACTTTCAGATTTTGCTGTCAAGGCATTAAAAAAACATAAGGCATGTTTATTGGCAAACCACGGTATTATTGTGACAGGTTTTGGTATAGAAGAGGCTTTATTTCTAGCTGAAGAATTTGAAGTATTGTGCAAGCAAATTACTATTGCAAAAATTAATGGAACCCCAAAACTAGTAAGTCAAAAAGATATGAAAAAAATTATTGAAGCTGTTAAAAGTTATGGCAAACAGTAATTTTTCT
>CAYRCI010000025.1:0-15535 GCA_964422765.1 uncultured Alphaproteobacteria bacterium
TGAAACTAAAATTGTAAGAATGATTTTTCTCATCAATTTCCTCCTTGTTTATAACATTCGTACTTTATAAAATTTTTAAATTAGAACCAAGATTTTTTAAATAAATTGGATATGAAAAAAAAACATATTATTATATTGACTAAGTTTTATAATTGTGTTGGAGATTTGTCCATTTAGTGAACAAAGACATCCCAATCTAAATAATTACCACAGGCCTCTGCCAAAATACCCGCGGTTTTAGAGGCATTCATTACAACGTGATGCTCGTAACCATTATTGCATACATATCTCATCAGCTCCTGAAGATTAGGTACATTAGCTACGGCTCTTGTACCGAAGGTATTTAAAGGATCGTCTGTTAGTTCACCCTCTCCAAAATAACATTTTATTTTTCCTAAGTTATCATCCGTGGAGATACGTCCATAAGTTAGTGGTCCGGCAGGTGTCCTTCCATCTAAAGCACCGTGTGTTTTTTCTTCTCCAAAGACGCTTCCGAGAATGGGAGCGGTACTAATTTTCAAATCCGGTAAAAAAGATTTTGCCCAATTACCACAGTGAAATAAAACACATTTATCCTCATCTTGGGCGTAGTTATTATTCCAATCCACAAGTGCACTGGGCGAGCTGGAAGCGAGCTGCATAGCATACATAGTCAATGTGCCTGTTACATCCACTTCACAAGCACTAGGTAACATGTTTTCACTCATCATGCTCATTGAAGTACAAACATTACATCCATAATTTTCTTGGATACTTGTCCAACACTGAATTGCAGTAGCATCTAGTTTATTTCTCTCAACAAACTCATTGAGCACCGCATCAAGTCTTGCCAGTTGTAAAAGTTTCTCGGAAGGAGTAGAGGTTGTATCACCGTAGCCTTGAATCTTTTGAAGTGAGTCTTTCACTGCTGAGCTATCATCTGTGAGCGTTTGCGCTTTTCCTAGGATTTCAGATAAGTCAATGGTAGTAACAGAAATACCATTGCGCTCTAAAATTTTTTCACTGTATCGAACTGTATTGAAAGCCTGAGGTCTTGCACCGACGGCGCCTATTCTTACTCGACGCATACCCCTCACAACTCTGCATACAGCAATAAATCGATCAAGCTCTTGATCAAATTCACTACTAGATAAACTTAAGACATGGCTTTGAGTAAGAGAGAATTTTATTCCGTATTGATAAAGGTTATTGCATACAGAAATTTTTCCACAGTAACCATCTCTACGGTTAGATGGTTGCATTTTACCTAAGTCATCAGGTGTAGCCTGAACCAACACCGGGACATTCAAATCTGATAAACGAATGGTATCTGCAACGCCTTTCTCATCGCCAAAGTTAGGAAGAATGACTAAAATACCCTCAATAGTATGTTGGTGGCTTTTAAATAAAGCTGCACATTTTTGAGCGTCTTGGAATGTCTCTACCCCTCCCAGTTTGGAGTCCTGGTCGCCTAATAGGATTGGATTTATTTTTTTATTTTTACAAATATTTAAAATTTCATTTCTTGCTTCAGTAATTAAATGGTCAGGAAAGAAGTCTCTATTCCCAATTATAATGCCTAAGGTTGTTGTCACGATATCCCTCCAATAACTCTTTTAATTTTATAATAATAATTGATTATATCAATAAAGGGCATATTTTAATTCATCTTGATGGACGTCAATCAACTCAATATTAAATCTTTAGAATACAGAAAGACTACTTTAGAAATAATTTATAATTCTGGGGCAGGCCACACAGGCGGCAGTCTCTCTTGTATAGACATTTTAAATGTTCTGTACAACTCCATCATGGATATAACTCCTGAAAATTTTTCCTCCACCAATCGAGATCGTTACATTCAAAGCAAAGGACATTCCGTGGAGGCCCTTTATACAGTTTTGTGTGATCAAGGTTTTTTTTCTAAAAAAGATTTAGATAGCCTGAATCAATTTCAATCACATTTTATAGGACACCCCACTAAAAAAGTACCAGGTGTAGAACATAATACAGGGGCCCTAGGACATGGTTTATCCGTAGCCGTAGGAATGGCCATTGGATATAAACTCGATCAAAAACCCCATAAGGTCTATACCCTTTTAGGAGATGGGGAATTATCCGAAGGTTCAATTTGGGAGGCTGCAACATCAGCTTCAAAATACCAGTTAGATAATTTAGTAGTGATTATAGATCGTAACAAATTACAAATCACCGGAGGAACTGAAGAAGTCAACCCCATTGAGCCCTTAAACTCAAAATTTGAATCCTTTGGTTTTTGTGTCAAAGAAGTGAATGGAAATAATGTGGCATCCATTGAAGAAACGCTGAAAGAATTACCCTTAAGAAAAGGTTCGCCTAATTTGATTATTGCCAATACCACAAAAGGCTATGGTGTAAGTTTTATTGAAAACCAAGTTGCCTGGCACCATAAAGTCCCCTCCGAAGATGAGTTTAAAAAAGCTATGGGTGAGTTGGATAAAAAACTCGAGGCATACCAATGAATGAAATAAAAATGGGGAAGCCCAATTTAGAAATTTTTGCCGATACACTCTTACAGGAAGCTCGAAAAGACAAAGACATTATTGTAGTTACTAGTGACTCAAGAGGTTCTGGTAAATTAGTTCCTTATGGAAAAGCCCTCCCTAATCAAATTATTGAAGTAGGAATTGCCGAACAAAATCTAGTTGGAGTAAGTGCTGGACTCGCAGCGACTGGAAAAAAGGTTTTTGCAGTGTCCCCGGCTAGCTTCTTAACTGCCCGGTCTCTTGAACAAATAAAAGCTGACATCGCCTATTCCAATTTACCAGTTACTTTAGTGGGAATTAGCGCAGGTGTTAGTTATGGACAATTAGGATCCACCCATCACTCTATTCATGATTTTGCGGTGCTTCGATGTATCAATAATATGACTATCGTATCTCCGGCAGATAACTTAGAGGCATCTGCGGTCATTCAACAAGCCGTGCACTATCCTCATCCTTTATATATTCGATATGGGAAAAAACCCATGATGGATATTCATCCTGCCAATCAACTGTTTGAAATTGGCAAAGCGATCACTGTTCAAGAAGGAGAAGATATAACTTTAATTGCAACCGGGGAAACCGTACCCAGGGCAGTCCTAGCTGGGGAAATATTGAAGGCAAAAGGTATTAATCCAACAATAGTAAGTATGCATACTATCAAACCTTTTGACTCAAACACTTTTCACCAATCTATTAAAAAATCCAAATGTCTTATTTCTTTGGAAGAGCATAGTATTTATGGAGGTTTGGGTGAGCAATGTGCGAGTATCATTGCGCAAGAAAATTTAAAAATTAAATTAAAAATATTAGGCATACCCGATGAGTATATGGTGAATGGCTCTCAATCTGATGTTTTAGATTATTACGGGATGAGCCCAGAGAAAATAGCTGACACTGCTCATAGTCTTTTAAAATAATGAGTTACATTTCATTTGACTCAAGTACATCATCGACTACCGTCTTAGTGTTTAATGAAAAATTAGAAATTGTTAAAAGGTTTCAAAAAGAACATAAACAAATTTACACTCCAGAAGGTTATATTGAACATGACTTGGAGGAAATTTACCAAAACCTCATTACCCTAATTAGAGAGGCATCTAATATAAATAATAATCCTGATTTTATTAGTATGACAAATCAGCGAGAAACCTTTACCGTATTTGATAAAAAAACAGGCAAGCCTCTTCATAACGCAGTTGTATGGCAGTGTACTAGGGGGCAGGCTTTTTGCGATGAGCTATTAAAAGACAATAACAAACTTCAAGAAATTATCACTAGAACCGGATTAAAGCCCAATACCTTTTTTTCAGCCAGTAAGCTTAAATGGCTATTGGATAATAAGCCTGAAATTAAAGAAAAACTTCTAAATGGAGATGCTCTTTTTGGGACAATCGACTGTTACTTATTATATAGATTAACTCAAACAAGATCCTATTTAACTGACACAACTAACGCCTCAAGAACACTTTTGTTTAATTGTGTTCAGAACGAATGGGATGAGAAGCTCCTTTCAATCTTTAAAGTTTCTGGAATTCCACTTCCTAAAGTTAAAGAGAGTGCAGATTGTTTTGGAGAGAGTGATTTTGAAAAAGCATTTAACAAAAGCATTCCTATTATAGGTGTAATTGGAGATGCCCAAGCCTCGATGTTCGCAAACCTTTGTTTTAATAAAGGTGACTCTAAAATTACAACTGGTACTGGTTTCAATATCCAAACCAATATAGGCGATAAACTACTAATTGATAAAAATTCATTTACCTCCCTTTCACTAACAAGAAATAATAACAATCAATATGCATTTGAATGTTTAAATGCTTTTGCTGGGGCAACTATATCTTGGCTAAAAAATAATTTAGGAGTAATTCATAAATACGAAGAAAGTGAAACTTTATCTTTAGAAGTAGAAAGCAACGGCGGTGTTTACTTAATACCTGCTTTTTCTGGTTTAGGCCCTCCTTATTGGCTATCTACTGCTCGTGCCATGTATTACGGGATTAGTGCCTCAACTAATAAAAAACATATAGTACGTGCATCGTTGGAGTCTGTCGCTTATCAGATGGTCGTTTATTTAGAAACTTTAAAAAAATCTCAGCAATTAAAATTAAATCAAATAATTGTTGACGGTGGGATGATCAAAAATAATTTTTTTCTTCAAATTATTGCTGATCTTTTAGAGATTGAACTTCAGATACCTCAGTTTGAGGATATGTCAGCCTACGGCGCCTTACTAAGCGGGTTAACTTATTCCAAAAATATCCAGAATTTGAATGACCTCAATGAATTTGCAGTTCCCCAAAAAAAAATTTCTCCCACAAAAAATGACTTAATACAGGACTCATATGGAAACTGGAAAAGTATAATTGAAGAGCATTTTTTAAAAAAAAATCCTAAATCATAAATTTGCCTTGATATTTTTGACACATTCTTCCCTGTTTACTGATTTCGATTGTTGAAAAAGTTACTGATTATCCATATTATGCGCATGTCTATATATAGAGGAGGACAATAATGAAAAAAATATCATTATTATTAGCTTCTTTACTAGCAGTTGCTTTTACATTCGCAACACTACCTGCTAAAGCTGGTAGCCACGCTATTGAAGCTTGCTTAATTACAAAGACTGATATCAACCCATTCTTTGTTAAAATGAAAGAAGGCGCAGAAAAACGTGCTAACGAACTAGGAGTTAAACTATCATTTTTCGCTGGAAAAATCGATGGTGACCACGAAACACAAGTAAGAGCTGTTGAGACTTGTATCGCTTCAGGCGCTAAAGGTATCTTAATCGCAGCTTCTGATACAAAAGCTATTGTTCCAGTATTGAAAAATGCACAAGACAATGGTCTTCTTGTTATTGCGTTAGATACTCCACTTGAGCCAATCACAGCTGCTGACTCTACATTTGCTACAGATAACTTTGAAGCAGGTAGACTAGGTGGTGCATGGGTTGCTGCAAAATTAGGTGCTGATGCAGCTAATGCTAAAATTGCGATGTTAGATCTTAATGAAAGTCAGCCTTCAGTTGGCGTATTAAGAGACCAAGGTTTTTTAACTGGTTTTGGTATTGACACTGTAGACGTTTCAAGATGGGGTGATGAAACTGATCCTCGTATTATTTGTAACGAAGTTACAAATGGTAACGAAGAAGGTGGAAGAACAGCTATGGAAAAATGTCTTCAAAAAGACTCAGGTATCAATGTTATCTATACAATCAACGAGCCTGCAGCTGTTGGTGCTTATGAAGCATTAAAAGCAGCTGGTAAAGATGATGGTAGTGTTCTGATTGCTTCAGTTGACGGTGGTTGCCCTGGTGTAGCTGACGTTCAAAGAGGCATCATTGGTGCAACATCTCAACAGTATCCATTGTTAATGGCATCCCTTGGTGTGGAAGCTATTAAAGCATGGGCTGAGAATGGAACAAAACCTGAAAACTCTCCAGGCTTACAATTCTTCAACACTGGTGTGAACTTAGTTACAGACGATGCTGCTAGCGGAGTTCCTTCAATTAGTGTTAAAGAAGGTATGGACAGATGTTGGGGTTAATCCAATAAATATGTTAATTTTCAGGGCAGGCTACTCTGCCCTGAAGCAAAACACAAAATAATGAATAAAATTTCTGACGACATTTCTAAAGACCTACAAGATCAACCAAAATTTTCAGAAGATATTGGTTCAAAAAACCAAGATCACCACTCCTTTGATGTAGGCGAACAAACTTTTATAAAAAAAATACAACATTTTCTTCATGGAAACCCCACCATGGTTCCTATTATCATTTTAATTTTAAGTGTAATTTCTTTTGGTTTTATAGCTGGTGGAAAATTTTTTTCAGCTTTTAACTTATCTTTAATTGTCCAACAAGTTACCATTGTAGGAATTCTTGCTGCTGCTCAAACTCTAATTATTTTAACCGCAGGTATTGATCTTAGTGTTGCAGCAATGATGGTTCTTGCTTCTGTTTTTATGGGGAAGCTATCTGTCGAAATGGGCGTGCCTACACTACCAGCCATATTAGTTGGAATGATCGTAGGCGTTGCAACTGGAGCAATTAATGGATTACTTGTAACTCGACTGCGTTTACCCCCTTTTATTGTAACGCTTGGTACTTGGAATATTTTCTTTGCTTTGGTAATCTTTTTTACTGGTTCCCAGTCAATAAGAAGTTCTGATATTGAAATTAATGCTCCGCTCCTCCATTTTTGGGGAGAGAGAATTAACTTAGGTGGTTTTGTATTTACCTATGGTGCATTTCTAATGATATTTATGTTTGTCGTTCTCTGGCTAGTTTTAAACAAAACAGCATGGGGTAGACACGTCTATGCAATTGGCGATGATAAAGAAGCGGCAGAATTATCAGGAATTAGAACTGATAGAATGCTTGTATCGGTTTATGCAGTAGCTGGACTCGTGATCGGTATAGGAGCGTGGGTTTCTATTGGCCGCGTAGGTTCTGTATCCCCTACGAGTTTCTATGAAGGTAACCTTGACTCCATCACCGCTGTGGTGATTGGCGGTACTTCACTTTTTGGTGGTCGCGGAACTATTCTTGGAGCACTATTTGGTGCTTTGATTGTGGGTGTATTTAGTTCTGGGCTTTCTATAGCGGGCTTAGACGTTTTATGGCAAAGATTTGCTCTTGGATGTCTTATCATTATTGCGGTTGGTATTGATCAATGGATTAGAAAGGTATCAAACTAATGGAGCCCATCTTAGTTGCAAAAAATTTATCTAAAAAATATGGAAAAGTCGTAGCCCTAGATAATGCAAATTTAGAATTATACCCAGGTGAGGTATTAGGTGTCATAGGTGATAACGGTGCTGGAAAATCTACATTAATCAAAGTGCTTTGTGGTGCTGTTAAGCCTGATACTGGTGAAATATTGTTGGATGGCCAGACTGTTACTTTTAGTTCCCCAATTGAAGCTAGAACTCTGGGCATTGAAACTGTTTATCAAAACTTAGCGCTTTCCCCCGCTCTTTCCATTACTGACAATATGTTTTTAGGAAGAGAAATAAGACAAAAAGGCTTTATGGGAAAATTTTTACGATTCCTAGATAAAAAAGCTATGGCAGATGAGGCTAGAAAAAGACTATCGGAGCTGGGTCTTTTAACAATTCAAAATATTAATCAATTAGTAGAGACATTATCAGGTGGTCAGCGTCAAGGCGTTGCCGTCGCTCGAGCAACTTCTTTTGGTACAAAAGTAGTTATTATGGATGAGCCTACAGCGGCACTTGGTGTGAAGGAAAGTAGAAGGGTTTTAGAATTAATTGGGGAAGTGAGAGCAAGAGGTATTCCAATTATTTTGATTTCTCACAATATGCCCCATGTCTTTGAAGTTGCAGATAGAATTCATATTCATCGCCTTGGTACTCGTTTATGTGTAATTAATCCCAAGGATTATGAAATGTCTGATGCTGTTGCTTTTATGACAGGCGCAAAACAACCGCCGCAAAATTAATTTTTCAATTTAAAAGTTGGCTGAATACTATTTTGGATTACTTTAATTCCATTAGGAAGATCATTCTCATAAACTTTTTTATTTATTTGATCTTTATCTAATTTAAACCCTTTCCATCTTTCAATTAAACGCTGTTCTAAAGTTTTCTCATCACAGTCTAATAAGATTGTATAGTCATAGTATTCATGTAATTCCTTCCAGGGATGAAAATTCAATAAAAGATAATTACCTTCCACTAAAACAATTTGTGTTTGTTTAGGGATAATATAAGCAGAGGATCGAGATAGCTCTAAGGATCGATCAAATATAGGCACCACAACCTCTCCTTCATTTTGTAGCCTATGAAGAGTATTTTTTAAACCTGCTACATCAAAGGTTTCGGGAGCGCCTTTGTGGGGAAGTAGATTTTTTGCACTTAAAATCGCATCGTCATAATGGTAGCCATCCATCTGTAATATTTTGCAAGAATATCCTTTGTTATTAATGTCCTCATTAATTTTAACTGAAATAGTACTTTTGCCCGATGCAGGAGCCCCCGCTATGGCTACAAAAATCCTTTTACTCCTGATTTGTTTAAATTTATTAACTAAAATTTCTAATAGTTCTTGATAGTTTATGTTTGAGGATGAGGACATAAAATTAAAAAGTTGTTATTTTTTATAAAAACCCTTCCAGATTGGAAATCGCTCACCTAAAATTTTATTCAATTCTTTATTTTTTTTGATCACTTTGGATATATTTGGGGGGGATAGTGCTTGATCGGCCGTCATATTATTGTATCCCATAAAAGCAAGTCGAGCAGCGCCATAAGCCGCCATAGAGTCTGAGGCATCAGATATGATTAAATCTCGATCAAAAGCAGAGGCCAATAACTCAACCCAAGCTTCATTCTTAGACCCTCCTCCGATTACATAAATATTATCAAGAGTAATGCCAGATTTAACTAACGCTTGAAAATTATCATACATACCTAAAGAAATTCCCTCGATTAAAGAATAAACAATTTCTGACCTGGTTGTTTCAATTCCAAAACTATGGAAACTTGCTCTTACATGGGGATCATTGATAGGTGTTCGTTCTCCACTTAAATAGGGTAAATAAAAAGGAGAATTTTGAATAAGATTTTTATTTTTCATTACTTGATTTAATTCATTTGTAATTTCTTCTAAAGAGGAATGAAAATTTTTAATAAACCAATTCACATTCGAAGTACAAGACAGCATCACCGACATTAAATGCCATGTATTAGGAATACAATGACAAAATGAATGAATAGCATCATTATAATTTTTTAGAAATTTTTTTGTAGAGCCAAAGATAACACCAGATGTGCCAAGGGATAAAGATGCATTCCCTTCAAGATATAAACCAAGTCCGATCGCTGCCGCCGCATTATCTCCAGCACCACCATAGACTTTGCAAAATGTATTGAAGCCATATTTTTCAGCAATAGATTTTTTTATTAATCCCGTTTGGTCAGTGCCCTCACAAAGATGCGGCATTTGATTTAAGCTCATATGAGAAACTTCTAAAAGTTTTTTAGACCACTCTCTTTTGCCCACATCCAACCAATAGGTTCCTGAAGCATCGGAAAGGTCACTATAGTACTCACCTGTGAGATAAAATCTTAAATAATCCTTAGGCAGAAGCACTTTTGCAATTTTTTCGAAAACCTGCGGTTCGTTTTTCATTAACCACACTAATTTAGGTGCTGTAAAACCGGGCATTACAATGTTACCTGCAATATCCATTACGAGTGGATTAGCTAAAATTTCAGTACACTCTTGATGACTGCGGGTATCATTCCATAAAATACAAGGTCTTAATACTTGATCGTTTTTATCTATGCATGTAGCACCATGCATATGTCCCGAAAAAGAAATCGCTTGGATCTTTTCTAAATTGATTGATTTAGATAAGCCCTTGAGGCAAAAATCTAGGGCTTTAATCCAATCAATAGGCTCTTGTTCTGACCAGCCACTTTTTGGGGTTGATAGTTCAATATCTGATGAGGAGGAGTAAAGAATATTTTGTTTATTATCTATAACTAAGGATTTTAAGGATGAAGTTCCTAAGTCTAATCCTAAATACATGCGTCTATTATACATTCAAATTAAATATTTTCTAATTTAGAATATCTTCTATCTGAGGAAAAATTATGAATAAATCACTTATTGAAAAATTAAATCATATTAAAAATTTAAAATATAAACCATCAGATTTTATTATTGCGGATGCAAAAGATGGCGACTTAGCTATGGGTATCTCTACCCCTGGCCCTCAAAGAGATCAAAAAGGCAAAATTATTAAAGGGTTTAAAAAATTATCAGATTATAAAAATGCGATGATGCAAATGACCAAATCAAAATTAGTAGATATCATGCTTATGTCTGCCTCTGTTGGCGAAGATTTAATTAGTAAAAAAATTTTTCAACAATCTTCTGTCACTCCAGCTATTAGAATGAATGATACGACGGATATTTGGTTAATGAGAAAAAGCAACTATCGCGAAACTAATCCTAGGCCCTTTCGTTCTGCAAGAATAGATAGAATTAGCAAGATTGCTAATTTAGGATTATTTTCAGTAACATTTTCTAATGATGTCAACTTTGATCTGGCAATGTTAAATGCATATAGAGATTTTAGAATAGAGGCTATTAAATATAAATTTAATCACTTTTTAGAAGTTTTTAATCCTCCCATTAAGATTGGTATGAATACTCTTGAACTAGGGGACTATATAAATGATTGTATCATTAAAGCAGTAGCAGGTCAGACAAAAGAAGAGCGCCCTTTATTTTTGAAAATTGCCTATAATGGACCAAAGGCCATGGAGGATTTGGCAAGTTATGACCCAGAAAATCTTGTAGTAGGAATTCTAGGCGGAAGTAAAGGCACTACTCGAGATTGTTTTGAGTTAATTAAAAAAGCCAGTCAATACGGAGCGAAAGTTGCGCTATTTGGTAGAAAAATTAATCTAGCTGAAGACCCAATCCTTATCGTCCAAATGATGAGAAAAGTTGTTGAAGGTTTAATATCACCTCAAGAGGCGGTTAAATTTTATCATGATCAGCTTAGTAAAAAAAACTTGGTAGCTGACCGGTCTCTACAAAAAGATCTTCAAGTGACTGAGTCCGTCTTGAAGTTATAACTTCAAAATATTAGGTAGACCTCCCGAAGAGGCATCAATTTTCATCATTGCACTACCGGCAGCATGAGCTTTTATTAGTATTTTATTTAAGTTCCAGTCTTCATGTAAGCCAAAAATAAACCCTGCACAAAAAGCATCTCCGGCGCCAACTGAATTGATAAGTTCATGTTTTTTTAAAACTGGTGATTTAGTAGCTAATATTTTATTCCTTGAAACATAAAGAGACTCTTTGGAGCAATGAAGGACTACTGCCTGCTTAACTCCCTTGGAAAGAAGCTTTTTGATTTCTTTAATAGCTATTGTTTTATTGATTGTTTGATTGGAATTCAAAATATTCTTATTAAAAAGTAGTTTGGCTTCAATTTCATTCATCAGTAAATAATCAGTATAAGGGATAGCACTCATGACTATTTTTTTAAATTTAGGGTCACTACTCGAGGCTAAATCAATAACAGTTAAAATTTTCTTTTTATTAGCAAACTTTAAAACTTTAGTAAGTCGTGTTTGACCCTTCTCAAAGATATCAAGCTTACCAAGCAAAGTTAAATATCCGATATAAAGTATTTTGGGAGTAAAAGATAAACTTCCAATTTTGTTATGTTTAACATCAATTAGGTCATTAGCTCCAGGATAATATAAAAAAGTTCTCTCTTTTTGTTGTTCATACATGCAAACCGTATGCGAAGTAGGAACTTTGTAAGAAGAAATAAGATATTTAGTTTGTATACGATTTTTTTGGCAATGAGCCTTAATATATTCCGCTATAGAGTCATGCCCAATAGAGCCCATTGCTATTTTGGGATAGTTAAAACCTAGCGACTCTAGATCGGTGAGTACATTAGAAGGCCCTCCACCAACACACCTGAATGAATCATTTACGATTTCAAGTTGCCCTCTATCAGGAAGTTTTTGAAGCTTGTAGGTAGTGTCTACACACCACATTCCAAAACCTACAATGCCTTTGTGCATTAGATTTCGTTCCACAAAGGGTGAATGGGTGCTTCGTCTTCCTCTATTTTACTAAATCGACCTACTGGTTCTAAAAAATAATTATCGTTATTATCATCATTTACTTGGGATACTTCGCCCGCCATCACCAAACCGCTACCTTGAGCTGCATAAAATTTATGGTAAACGTTTCGATCAACGGTAACGCTTTGACCCCGCTTTAAAGTCAAGGGTTGGTGTGGTTCTAAAGTAATTTCCTGGCCATCCACAAGGACTAAAATATTTTTGGAAAGCTCATTTTTGTTTTCATCTACTTCTAAGAATTCTAATACTAGATCGCCGCCTCCTCGGTTTATTATATCCTCTAATTTTACTTTGTGGGCATGATAGGGTATTTCTTGACCATCTTTCATAAAGAGTAATTTTTCAGCATAGGGTTTATCGTTAACATCACCTTGGATACCGTTACGAATACAAAATAGGGCAATACCTTGTTGATCAAAATTTCCCCAACCAAAATCCGTTACATCCCACCCCATTTGATGAGCTTTTAAATAATTTCTGGTTTTAGTATTATTTTTAAAATCTTCAACAGACCAGTACGCCCAGGTTGGTAATACCCATTGATATTCTTTCATCATTTCCTTTGCTTGAAGAATAGAGGAATTGATTTGCGATCTTTTCATTACAAGTTAGATTATCAAAAAAATAAATAATTGATATAATCTAATTATGAAAACAATTTTAATAGATCCCTTTCCAAGAAAAATGGATTTAATTTTTTCAAAAGAAAAACTGCGATTGCTAAAAAAAAATTTTAATTTAGTTAGCGTTCCAAATAAAAATAAAGAAACGTTTTACCAAAAAAATATTTCTAATGCAGACTTTATTATAGGCCAACCCAACCTTCCTCTGTCATTGCTAGAAAAAGCTAAAAATTTAAAAGCTATTTTTAATGTCGAAAGCAATTTCATGGACAATATGGATTATGACTATTGTTTTAGAAATAATATTCATGTGCTTTCCACAGCGCCAGTGTTTGCTCAAACTGTTGCAGAGATTGCTTTAGGATTTGCGCTATCACTTAAGAGGAATATACATGGTGCCCATTTAGACTTTATATCTGGTAAAGAACAATACGGTTTAGAAAGTAATGTTGGTTGTGGATTACTTAGAAATAATAAAATTGGCTTAATTGGCTATGGAGACTTAGCTAAAAGCTTACGCCCGCTTTTACTTCCATTTACAGATGATTTTTATGTTTACGACCCTTGGTTGCCAGAAAAACTTATGATTGAAAATAAATGCAAACCTGCATCGCTTTCCAAAATTTTTTCTACTTGCGATGTGATATTTGTTTTAGCTTCTGTAACAACTAAAAACCAAAGTATGATAGATAAAAGTCTGCTTTCTAAAATGAAAAAGAATTCCTGTCTTTTAATTATGAGCAGGGCAAGCGTAGTTAATTTTAAAGATTTGATTGAAATTGCTAACACTGGACGTGTTCAAGTAGCTACAGATGTGTTTCCAGAAGAGCCTGTAAAAAAAAATGACGCAATTAGAAATACTAAGAATATATTATTTTCAGCACATCGTGCTGGAGCGCTAAATGAAGTTTTTTTTGAAATGGGAGAAATAGTTTACGGCGATCTTGAATTGATAAATAAAAACCTCCCTCCTCGACTTTGTCGCAAAGCAGAAAAAGAAACTGTTCGTCATCTGCGCTCTAAGCCAGTTGAAGTAAATTAATTATATTGCACTTTTGTCATTTTTTTAGTTCTATTAATTGATGTTAATTAATATAGACCCTATTTTAAGTCCTGATATTTTATCAACTCTAAGAGCGATGGGTCATGGAGATAAATTAATCATCTGCGACTCCAACTTCCCTGCCTATTCTATGAATTCTAAAGTACTTCGTCTAGACGGCGTTAATGCTGCTAGAGCCGCAAAAGCAATTTTATCAGTTTTCCCTCTTGATAGCTTTATTGACTCCCCTGTACAGAGAATGGAAATTGATGGAAAACCAAATGAGTTAAATGAAGTTCATAAGGAATTTAATCAAGTAGTATCGGAAATATCAGGAGATTTTTGGAATGTTTCCTCAATTGAGAGATTTAAATTTTATGACGAAGCCAAGAAAGCTTTTGCCATAATAACTACTAATGAAACCCGTCCTTTTGGTTGTTTTATTCTAACGAAAGGTGTTGTTAAGCCTGATGGATCAGTGTGGGTTTTAGATAAGTGAGTATTTGTGTACTCGGGATTTTTGTTGCCGACCTAGTATTTGTTGCAGATAGCATTCCTGTAAAAGGTCAAACTGTAGTTGGGAATAGACGTTTTGTAGGACCAGGTGGGAAAGGATCTAACCAAGCGATAGCGGCAGCACGGGCTGGAGGCAATGTATCCTTTTTAACCAAACTTGGTGAAGATGATTATTCTAAAATGGCAATAGATTTGTATAAACAGGCTAAAATTAATTTTCAAGGAATAGTGATTGATAAGAATACTTTAACTGGGGCAGCGGCAATACTTGTAAATGAAAAAACTGGTGAAAATGCAATTAATGTTGTCACGGGTGCTGCAGGTAGTATTGATATTAAATATATTGAAAACTCTATTGATATAATAAAACAATCCAAAATATTTTTAGCGCAGTTAGAGTCGCCCAAAGATGCTACTTTTGAAGCATTAAAAAAGGCAAAAGAATTTGGTTGCACGACAATTTTAAATCCTGCGCCTGCATCGGATATTCCGGATGAATATTTTTCCTTAATTGATTTTTTTACACCGAATGAAAAAGAAGCAGAATATTTTATCAACAAACCAATTGAAAATGAAAAAGACTGTCTTGATGCTGCAAGATCTTTGCTATCAAAAGGTGTTAAAAATGTGATTATTACACTTGGCGATAAGGGATGTTACTTTAAAAATAATGAGGAGGAGTTTTTAGTTCCGGCTACGAAGCTTAATAAAAAAGTTAAAGATACTACAGGCGCAGGCGATGCTTTTAATGGAGCTTTGTGTGTTGGCTTGTCTCAAAATAAGAACTATAAACAATCAATAGAGTTTGCTAATTTAGTTGCTGGTATTTCGGTCACGCGTGATGGTGCAGCTAACTCAATGCCGTATTTAAATGAAATAGAGGAGATGATAAATGGGATATAAAGCTAAAAATAATCGTTACAGTCAGATGGGGTATAGAAACTGTGGTAACAGTGGACTTAAACTTCCTCTATTATCAATTGGTTTATGGCATAACTTCGGTGGTAACGGAATGAGCAGCGAAGCCAAAAAAATTCTTTTTGAATCCTTTGATGCAGGCATCACCCATTTTGATTTAGCTAATAACTATGGGCCTCCCTATGGAAGCGCTGAGTCTAATTTTGGAAAAGTAATGCAAAACGATCTTAAAAAATATCGTGATGAATTAGTGATCTCTACAAAAGCTGGTTATGATATGTGGGAAG